>CAYIFA010000071.1:0-2599 GCA_964362625.1 uncultured Candidatus Saccharibacteria bacterium | reverse complement strand
CCGCCACGCCAAGCGCTTCAAATTCTTTTTTATATTGCTCTAACGAAATCATGCGATTAGTCTACCACATGCGTTCATGCGAATGCAACGTAGAGAGAGGTGATAGATACATAGTTTTTTGCGCATGTTTTCATATTCATATTGTTATTTCCCATACCGCGAGTAGCTAAAACTTTGCCTTTTTGATGCTCATTTATTCTCTTTTGAACATTATACGAATACCCGACATACAAACTTCCATCTCTTTTACTTCTCAAAACATAGACGCCATGCATATCAAAAAATTTGGGCGGGTCTAACTGTCCGTAAGCTCGATCCGCTCGCTAACGGACACTAAGATACCATACTTCGGCACAAATTAAAAGACCCCTCTCTTCAATAAAGGGGTTTTTACATTCTCGAAAAGCCAAGCTAACGGAAAAATATAGGAACCCTCTCATTTATAGCATACATATCCCATATGCTCGCCGAAATTCCAGGGACCCTGGCTTATATGGATAGCAGAAAATCCCGAAGGGCAGGAACAACCGCCAGTAGCAGGATTTACTGTTTGGCAAGTAGTGAGAGAACCTACATTCTCAAGATACCCTCCTCCAAACGCCCCGCCTTGTGCTCCTGCCGGACAATTCGTTCCATTAGATTCACACAACGTCGGTTTGCTTGACACCTCCCCCCAACTCACACCATCTTTTACCGAGGCGATAACGGTAGGGTCAATCTCTTGGGCATTGGTAATCCCTACATCGTCTCCATTATCAAGTCCTGCAGGTCTTGAAGTAATGCTTAACCAAGGGAGACTGGAGACACCAGCCGGACAATTCGTGCCATTTGAGCGGCAGAGAACACTTGACGCCCATCCGCCAAGAGAGCCGACAAAGAGGTCATTGGTAACCCGGACATTGTGATCACCTTCCCCAATGCTGAAGGCGAGCGTTGTTGGTGCGGCATCTGGCGAATAACCCGTGTAGAAACGGTGCCCACCATAGCCAAAGTAACCGACATACTTAATACCCGTATGGTAGTTTAGAACAAGGTCGGGATAGGGATGGGTCCAAGGCCCTTGTTCCTGATAGATGCCGTAGTGCTCATTTGCAACTCCACTATCCCCGCCTACCCCGCGAAAGCGTATTCTTCCGACTGTTGAGGCATCGGACACAAACGCGTTTAAGTTACTCGTTGAAGCAGGATCAACATAGTAGCCGGTGTTGTTGGTATCATAGAATATTGGCGCTCGAAAATCACCCGTGGCATAGCCAGTTCCCACAATATGGAGTTTTTGATCGGGGCTCACCGTCCCGATGCCGACGTTGCCTGAATTAGTAATCGTCAATCGTTCTGCTCCCGCAGTGTATATCTTCACATCTGACCCGGTGATATACACGGGAGCGGTTTCAGAGGAGTTTCCTTTGATGAAAAGATCATTAGAGCCGCTTACGATATTTACATTGGTAATGTTGTACTCCGAAACTCCGGGGGCGACAGAGAAGTTTTTGGCAAAAAAGTTATTTACCGTTAAATCACCCGCTTTGGTTTGAGCGGTTCCCGATACGTTGAGGGGCGCGGTTACGTTGCCGCCAGGAGGAGCCTGTGTTGGCTCGGTAAAAGCGAAGACGGAAAATCCGATTGCGAGAGTTATGCCGATAATAATCCCGATATATTGTTTCATAAATTAAAAATTATATTTCTTCAAATCCCGGCGCCTTCACTTTTATCTCTAATGGTACCGCGATTGTATGCTCGATGCCAAGAGCGGGTGCGAATCCTTTGATGTTCACGAATCCATTATATGTGCCGGCTGGCCGCGCTCCGGAAACCGTGACATACAAGGTGGTCGTTTGCCCGGGTCTAAGCGTGGTCGCGCCGAGATGAGGTGCCACCGTAAAGGCGCTAACCGCGCCGCTCACGCTTGTCATGGAAAGCTCCACATCGCCGGTAAACGATGTACCGGCATTCGTAATTTCGAGTGTTGCCGAATTAGTATCTTTTGGCGACCCTGCGGTAGAAAGAATAACAGAAAGTTCGCCGAAATAATTGAGTCCGAAATCGGGACATTTTGGCGTAATGACCGTCGATGGAGAAGCAGGCCGTTGGGTGGAAGAAAGACCGGATCGTACCGCCGTAATGCTACAGGTATATATCGTGTTTCCTTCTGCTCCGGTAAATGTATGAGAGTTACCGGTAAGGCCGGGGATGACGATCGCGCCATTATTACATGAAATGATAAACGAGTTAGCTGGCGGGTTATTCGAATCATTCCATACAAACGTGACAAGATTACAGGAGGGACCCGCTGATGGGGTAAAACTGTCAGGCGGATTAGGAGGAACGGCCGCGCATGACCCGCCCGCACATTGCTGTCCGGCCAGACATTGATTCGGCGGCGTAGGTCCCCATTCCAAACAAGCGTCGCTGTCAAAATTACCGCAGGTTTGATAATGCGCGCTGTCCGTGCATTGAGAGACGCTGCTTGGTGAACATTCGTCCGTGCAGCTAGGACCGCCACTATTGACTATCAATGAAGCGCAAGAAACCGATTGCGTCGATCCCACGCTGTCAGTTACCGCCACGGTAGCCTGTTTATTCCCAGGATTTAAATAAG
>CAYIFA010000070.1:0-2622 GCA_964362625.1 uncultured Candidatus Saccharibacteria bacterium | reverse complement strand
AAAATTTTGATTCCTTGCTAGAAGAGGCGCTTGGTAATTGGAAAGAAATCATAGAGGCGCATCCAGATCAATTTACTTGGGGGACAGATCGCTGGTATACCTGGCATTTTGACCCCGAAGTTGGGGGTCTGATAGTGAAATTTGGAAGGACTTTTATCGGTCACCTAGACCCCGCCACCTAAGAGAAGTTCGCTTATAAGAATGTAGAGAGGTTGTTGCAAGATCATTAGTTGTTTTAAAAATTGAAAAACCGGACTTTCCATTTTTTTGACAAAGTAACACATTCCACGCTATTTTTGGGTTAGATCGTGCATTATTCATTTATCGGGAGGGTATGCGCCGTGGGAATACGCGCCTTTGATCTTTGTCCCAGTTGCACACATTTCTCGGAAATCAAAAAAATGGATCCTCCTGTTGAGTTCCCCGTTGTAAAATGCTGTCGGGTAGTAGAAATCATAAGCTGTGTCCGTCTCGGAAGACTGTGGCCGGCTTGCCGGAATAACGAGGATGTATTTGCGGAAAGTGGAACATGCCAGAAGTTTTCTCCCGGTATCCCAAGACAGTTTTCATTTTTTGTTGTTCCTCCTAAAGTTTGACCGCAACATTGATTCTGAGAAAATAGTTTAAATATAAACTCGCTGGTGCGCCAGTGAGTCTTTATTTTCCATTGATCCATTCGACTACCGCTCAGGATGGTGAGCAAAGTCGAACCACAAGCTCAGGGTCGTTGACTCTTTGCTTTGCTTTTTTAATTCGTGATTATTATGATAGTATGCTGGTAGTAAATTAACACAGGGGGGGAAAATAAATGTCCGGGAAAGTTTATAGATCAAAGTGCTGCAATGCTAAAGCAAGAGCATGGGGCATGCCTGACTTTTTGGGAAGTAAAGAAGTGTGCACAGTTCATTACGTTTGTCGCAAATGTAGCAAACCATGTGATCTGATGGTGGCCAAGGGTCAAAAACGGAAGATAGGCGCGGCAGATAAATCTAAAGCAAGGAAAATGGTTACAAAAATAAGCACTGCTTTAGAAGAAAGACGAGAAATATTGGCCGTGAAAAAACGAATTAGGAAAATAAAAGAGCGGCTAGATTTTAAAGACGAGATACTTCAAAAGTTGGTTGAGCTTTTAGACGGAATTACAATCCACCCAATAAAAGGGGTAATTCTTACACCAAAGAAAAAGCGCCAGCTTATTGAACTTCAAAACATGGAACGGGGGCTCCTCCAATCAAAACAACAAAAGTAGACCGACTCAACGTCGGTTTTTTTATCTCCAATAAGGTATGTAAATATACCCATTTTGCCTCTGAATTATCGTTCTAATATTGTATACGATTCGGAGCTAGTAAAAACGACCTTGCAAATTTAAGGTTATTTTTTTTATTTTGTTCTTTTTGGTAGTCAGTTTGCGGATTGTGTATAAAATGCCGTTTGCTCCGCATAAAAATGCTATAATAACGGTGTCGAAAATCTAGTCTAAAAATCTATAAATTCAATGAAGACAAAAAAATTTTTTATATCAGGAAGCATATTGGTTGCAACAATTTTTTCTCCGTTTACGATGTTCGCGAACCACTCCGATATACATATTATATATGAATTGCAAGGCCAGCTGGCTTCTATCCAGCAGGCGCTTTATGATCTTGTTGCCGTAAAGCCCGCAGAGCCGCCTGGTCAGGCAAAGAAAACTCCGGTTGCGCCAGTTACAACTCCCGTAACGCCAGCCACGCCAGCCGAGCCCGCAATCCCAACAGCTCCCGCAACGCCAGCAATACCAGTTCAATCCGGCGAGCTCACTTTGCCAGCAACTCCAACAACTCCAACAGCTCCAGTAACCCCGGCCACGTCAGCCCAGCCAGCAACTTCGGCTGTTCCGGCTACTCCAGCCGAGCGCCAAGTAGCAGTGGATAAAATTCAAACACAAGTCCAAGCTGTCCAACAAAAGCTTGCGGAATTGAAAACTAAAATTGCCGAACAAGCTTCCGCGCCCGCGACCCCGCTAAGCGGGGCCACGGCATCGCAAAGCGGGTCCGCGGCAGCAGTAAGTGAGGTTTCGGCTCCTAAACTAGAGAGAAATTTGAGCCGAGGCGTCTCCGGTGATGACGTAAAACAGCTTCAGGAATTTTTGGCTCGTGATAAAGATGTTTATCCGGAAGGACTGAAAACCGGATATTTTGGTCCGGCCACCGAGCGGGCGGTTAAAAAATTCCAGGAAAAACACGGCCTGGAGCAAGTCGGCATTGTTGGCCCCAAGACCAGAATTCTGCTGGCTGAGGGCGCGCCAAGCGCTATTACTAAAGATCGCGAAGCTCCGAATCGGGAAATCAAGTCCCAGCTAGGCTTCGGCGCTAGCGGAGATGATGTAAAAAATCTCCAGGAATTTTTGTCTAAATTCCCGAAAGCTTATCCGGAAAAATTGGTTACCGGAAATTTTGGTCCGTTGACCGAGCAGGCGGTAAAAAAGTTTCAGAAAAGCGTGGGAGTTCCGGAGTCCGGAACAGTTGATAAAAAAACGAAAGAAATGATCAATGATCTAGTGGTTCACATTGAAAAGAAGCGGCCGCCAAAAATTACTGATTTAACCCCGGAGTCCGGAACTGCTGGAATTTTTGTAACTCT
>CAYIFA010000069.1:0-2624 GCA_964362625.1 uncultured Candidatus Saccharibacteria bacterium | reverse complement strand
AATCCGTATTTTTCACCGGAGCCGGAAATTCCTTGACGCGCTCAACTACTTTTTGAATGGTCTGGGTAACCCGCGGTGGCGCTTGATCAATCAAGGCCACAGTAACAATCCCGGTAACAAAAGAAGTCACGAAACTGACTAAAAGTACGAGCATTACCATTTGCATTTTTGAAAGATTATCTATGTCCATATCTTTACCTCCATTTTAACGGAATTTTTTGGCATTGTCAAACAAAATTGCCGAAAAATCGTCAATTTCTTCCTTGACGGTCATACGTCCGAGGGTAATCCGGAGGCTAGCCGAGGCCTCGCGAGCACTTTTGCCTAGGGCCTGTATTACGTGCGACGGCTTTTGGGACCTCGCCGAGCAGGCCGCGCCTGATGAAACGCAAACGCCTGCTTCGGATAGCGCGATTAACAGCGCTTCACCGTCGGTTTTTGAACCCAAACAGATATTCACGTTATTTGGCAGACGTTTATCCGGATGGCCGTTCAAAGAGGCGTACGGAATACCACCTAAAACTCCTTTCAGCAGATAATCTTTTAATTCCGAAGCTTTTTTTGGCCCGCCAGCGGCTTTCCATTTATTTAGAATTTCGAGGGCTTTCGCAAAACCGACAATATACGGCACATTCGGGGTGGAAGATCTTAATCCGTATTCTTGCCCACCGCCATATAATATTGGGCGGAGCTTGATGCCCTCTCTAATATAAAGAGCCCCGATTCCTTTTGGCCCATAAATTTTGTGGGCCGATAACGTCATTAAATCTATGCCGAGATTTTCGACGTTCATATCCAAAAATTGCGCGGCTTGAGAGGCGTCAGTATGCAACAAAGGATAAAGCTTGCTGGGTTTTCTAAACGCCCTAATAACTTGTGAGATCTCGGGAATCGGTTGAATGACCCCAATCTCATTATTTGCGTATCCTACTGAAACCAAAACGGTTTCCGGTCGTAATGCGTCTCTTATCTGCCCTGCGCTGATCAAACCATCGTGGTCAGGTTTTAAATACGTAACTTCGGCGCTACCATCCTTCTCAAGCGCCCGGCATGATTCCAGCACCGATTCGTGCTCAATTTGAGTAGTAATAATATGAGGCAAAATGGAATGCTGCCCAATTTTTAAAACTCCGAAAATTGCCAGATTGTTGGCTTCGGTGGCCGAGCCGGTAAAGATTACTTCGCGAAGCGCGGAGGCGCCGATGAAATTTTTTACAACTTCGCGGGAGTCATCAATCGCCTTTTGCGCCGCTTGGCCCATCCGATGAATCGATCCGGAGTTCCCGAACTCATCGCTGAAATATGGCTCCATCGCCTTAACAACCTCCAGCAACACTGGAGTGGTGGCGGCGTAATCGAGATAAATAAATTTTTTTAAACGTTCTGCCGCCATCTTTTTAGGGCTTTGCTCCATGGCAAAATTGTCGTGAGATAATGAAGCGCTATCAAACACTTCAGGCACCAACCAAGGATCCCCGCAAAGCGAAACCAGCCGAAATCCGCGATAACATACCTGCCTCCTAGCGGCACCACTAATTTGGATCTGCGAAAGTAATAAGGAAACGTCGCGCGCTTATGGAGCAACCGCTTTAAAGTATGCGCCAAATACCGGCCTTGCTGGATGGCCTCTTGAGCGGTCATGGACGAACCAACCTTCCCCACGCTTGAACAAAATGCCATATCGCCTATTGCAAAAATGTTTTCATAAGGAAGAACCCTCAAACGATCATCAACGATCAAGCACGACTTTTCATCCTTGTTGGCTCCTTTGATTTCCGCAGCTAAAGGACTGGCTTGGACTCCGGCGGTCCAAATCAAAATATCGTAACCAAAAGATTGACCGCCCCTCAACTCGACATGAGCCGGGAGAACATTGACAATTGGATTTGATAAAATAATTTTTACCCCCAATTGTTTGAGGCGTTTTTCGGCCTTACGCGAAACCCAGGGGCTGGCGCTACCCATTATCCGCTCACCGGCTTCCACCAGAGTCAGCGATATATTTCCGGACGGATGGCCATGGCGGCGCGCGAGTTCCCTGACATACGGCGCAAGGGAAGCGATAAATTCTGATCCGGTAGATCCGCCGCCGGCAACGATAATCCTCACCTCATCGGCCTTGCCGGCGCGAACAAACAATTCATGCGCCGCGTTCCTTATATTAAAGGCGTCATTAGCCGATTTCAAAACATGGGCGTATTCGTACAAGTGCGGAATATCAAAAAAACGCGTGGCCGATCCGGCAGCCAGCACCAGCCACTCAAAATCAATTTTTTTGCCTGATTCAAAAACTAATTCTTTAGCTTCGGCATTAATTCGCGTTACGCGCCCAACCACCAAAGCTACTTTTGCGGTATCGATAATATCATCGATGGGAATCGAGATCATGCGGCGCATTCGCTCAAAGGCCAGCGGCATTTCTCCTTCTTTTTCAGAAAGGGGTAGAGTGGCTATTTTATAGTAACTCGGCGTATATTCATGAAACCCGGTATCATCAATTAATAAAACTTCGGCATCTTTATAAACATGCTTCTCCAGATCCAGCGCCAACCGGATACCGGCAAACCCTCCGCCGACAATGACAATTTTTTTCTTTTTAGGCATTGGTTATATTTTACAGAAAA
>CAYIFA010000068.1:0-2692 GCA_964362625.1 uncultured Candidatus Saccharibacteria bacterium | reverse complement strand
AGTGGCATGCCGGCCGGTCCGGAAGCGACGCGAGAACCATGGAAAGATTTCGCGAAAATCGGATGGGGACAGATCCGGATAACTGGGGATCAAATAACTTCGTGATAAGAAACGGCTTTACCGTTGACGGCGTTGAAATCCGCGGAACGCCCAAATCAAAAAACAGCGTTAGTTATCAAATTATTCTAAACGAATACCTTGACGAGGATATGACGGTTAGAAAAGCCGGCGGGCCGTATCTTATTCCGCAGGAATATTTCACAATTGCCGAGGGGCGGACTGTGGTTCTTGAGCCGGGCGTGGTCATTAAGTTTTCAGATCCTGACGGCGGCCAGATTCATATTGAGGGAATTCTGAAAGCACTCGGCACTGCCGAAGAGCCGATTGTGTTTACGAGTATTGATGATGACGAATATGCCGGCGACACGTCCAGTAATGGCACAGCAACTGCGCCCGGCCCCGGTTCAATCCGCGGCTTGTGGTTTAAGCCGACAAGCGGTGGTTCCGAGCTCGATAATGTGATGGTGCGCTACGGCGGCAGGTATTATAACAATAACGCGCAGTTGAGCCGGGCCATTCTAGGGATCGAAGAGGCCGGTATTTCCGTCCGGAATTCCACTTTTGAACATTCTTATTCATACGGTGTTCGGCTTGAAGATAGCGATTCAATTTTTGAAGGAAATGTTATGGCCGGGAGCGCTTTTGAGGGCATGCTTGTTGAAGGCGGGAGCCCGGAGATCCGCGGAAATATTTTTAAGCTGAATAGGACCGGTATTTTGGTTACCAATGCTCCGGCAGCGGAAATTGCCGATAATTTTTTCGAAGGCAATGCCGGTTACGCCATCAACAATTCCGGAGAAATTGCCAGGTATAGCGGGAATAGCGGCGAGGCCAACGGCATTGGCGGGATTGGGGTTACTCATGATTTTTTGCCAGACGGGGTAACCACGCTTAAGAAAAACGACATTCCGTACATTTTAGATAGACAAGTTTTGGTTACGAGCGGTAAGGCGTTGACTTTTGAACCCGGAGTAGTTTTTAAGGGCCGCTATGGTGAATTCCCGCAAGGGGTTCTTACTATTAAAGATGGCGGACGTGTATTTTATAATGGCGCAACCTCATCCGAAATAATTTTTACATCTTTTTACGATGATTCGATAGGCGGAGATAGCGATAATTCTACGACAACGCCGAAAGCGGGCGACTGGACCGGAATTGAGGTTGCCGTCGGCGGGGAATTGGATATGAGCGGATTTACCATCAGGTATGCCGGAGAAGGGAGGCGCGAGTTTAGGGAAACGCGAGCCGGTCTGCGCATTACTGGAGGATCGGCCACGACTACCAATGCGTTAATTTCCACCAACAAGGAGTTCGGGGTTCGTGTTCTTGGTGGGGGTTCATTATATATGAAAGATTCTCATATCAGCGATCACGTTGAGGAGGGTGGGTTAGCCGGCGTCGGGCTGGGGGTTTTTGATTCGACGGCAGTAATAGAAAATATAGATTTTTCAAACAACGAAATAAATATCAAAACCGAAGGCGCCTATTCTCTAACCTGCACCGGCACTTGTTCTGATTAATTTTTCCGCCTGTATTTGCAAACTTATCCAGCGGATTTTTTTATCTTTTTTCCACCAAGTCATTTGGTGGCGGACGAATTTGTGAGAATCGCGCGCAATCCCGTCTTCCATTTCGGATTTAGAGATTTTATTTTGTAAATATTTTGCAATCCAGCGCGGCTCTAGTCCGAGTTCTTCTAGGCGCCGCCATGATATATTGGAAGCGTGAAGTTTTCTGACTTCGCTAATCATGCCGGCTTTTAGCCGCATGGCGAGTCGTTTATTAATCCTCTTTGCCAAATCTCTCGTGGTACGGTTTATCCCCAAAATCAGGATATTAAAATCATTACGCAGTTCAAGCTTTAATTCCGGCACCGGTCTGCCGGTGGCTTTTATTATTTCTATTGCTCGAATCAGGCGGCGCGGGTTGTCTTTTTCGATAGTTTCGGCGCGTCGTGGATCGAGTTTTTTTAATATTTTAAAGAGTTCGTTTACTGATTTTTTTGCAAGAATTTTGCGTAGTTTCCAGTTCGGTTTTATTTCGGGAATATAATTTGTATTTATTAGCGCGTTTATGTAAAAAGCAGTCCCGCCGACAACAATCGATAACTTGCCGCGTTTTAAAATTTTTTCGATTGAAGATTCCGCGCATTTTTTCCACCGCGCTACGGTGTAGCGAGTTTTTAACGAGGCAATATCAAGGCAATGATGGGGAATACCCGCCATTTCTTTTTTCGAGATTTTTCCGGAAGCAAGGTTAAGTCCGCGATAAACCTGCCGCGAATCAGCCGAAATAACTTCGCCGTTAAATTTTTTGGCCAATTTAATCGCAAGAGCCGACTTGCCGGAAGCAGTCGGCCCTAGGATAATGATTAGCTCAGGTTTCATTCCGTGACGTTAATTGTTCCAAAGACAGATGTCCGCAAATGGTCGTGATATTTCCAAGTGCCGACTTTGCTAAAGACAAAAGACCATTCCTCCCCGGGCGCGACTCCTTTTTTCGGATCAAATTCCGGATAAATTTGGTGGGTCGGGTGAATGGCGGAGGCCGGCCAGATGAATTTATCCGAAGTATTTTTCCAAGTTACGGTCTGACCGACTTTTATTTTTACTGGATCCGGAGTGAATTTGCC
>CAYIFA010000067.1:0-2716 GCA_964362625.1 uncultured Candidatus Saccharibacteria bacterium | reverse complement strand
AGGGTCTGACCATCACCGGCGGGGGAATCCAATCCGCGGGCAAGATCGTCACTACTGATTCCGCTACCTCCTCCATTCCGAATTTGAATATCGCCACTCTGATTAACGGAGGAGGATTGAATCTCTCCGGTAGACTGGATTCTTCCTTTGTCGGCACCTCCACTCTGACCGGCGGTCTGGCTGGAGCCGGATTATCTTCTTCCGCTGGCCTGACCGTCTCCGTCGGCGACACAATCCTGGCCGGAAAATTAGGAGTCACCTCGGCCGCCACTTCTTCCTTCTCGGGAGGGTTGACCGCCAACTATCTGGACTCCGCTACCCGAATCCGCATCGCCGAGCTTACAAGCTGCGACACCATCAATACCGACGCTTCCGGAGTGCTGACCTGCGGAACGGATGCCGGCTCGGTAGCCGGCCTGGATACCCAGGTGCAGTTCAATAATGGCGGCGTTTCCGGAGCCAACTCCGGCCTGGTCTATGGCTCCACCAACCTGACCATCGGAGGAGACCTGGCCATCAATGGTTCTGATTTGAATATCGGCAATGGCATCACTGCTACCTCTACCTTCTCGGGAAGCTACGGTAAACTCGGTCTCGGCTCCACCACCCCCTGGGGTCAGTTCTCCCTGCGCAATTACTCATCTAAAATGACACTATAGCATCGCTGGATGAATGATATAAAATGACACCGAAATTTATGGGTAAAATAGAGAAAAAGGCCGCAAAATTAATTCTATTTTACCCATATGATGAATTTCGAAGCCAGAAATCAATACATGCAAACATTAAGAGAAAAGTACCTTAGGGCAGGCAAAAAAGAAAAAGGACGAATCTTGGATGAATACTGCCGGAACACCGAACAGGAACGGAAGTACGCCATCAAAAAGTTTCGATACAAAGCGAAGCTGAAACCGGAAGGAAGCACGAGGAAGGCGCGCAAGGAGTATTACGATGGCCCGGTAAAAAGTGCTTTGGCGCGGCTCTGGGCCATCTTCGATTATCCTTGCGGACAACGACTGGCGCCGCTGCTCAAAGATGAATCGGAAAAACTTAGGGCGCTCAATGAGATCGAGTGTTCAGAGGAAACATTGCTTAAGCTGCGGAAGATCACCCCCTCGACCATTGATAAAAAGCTCGCTCACGAGAAGGAGGTGCTCATAAACAAGAGGAAATACGCGAGCAAGAAAAACTTCCTCATCGCCAGCAAAGTGCCCACCAAGACCAGCGCTGAACAAGATCGGTCGACTCCAGGGCAAGAACAAATTGATTGCGTGGAACATTGCGGTACGTCTGCCGCCGGAGATTACATCAATACCCTGTCTATTGTTGATATATTCTCGGGTTGGTGGGAAGGGGAAGCAATTATGGGCAAAGGGCAAGAACGAGCCCTAGTAGCCACAGACGTAGCTAGAAAAAGATCGCCATTTACGTGGAAGGAAATTCATCCGGATAATGGCGGCAATATCTTGAACGTTCATATCTACAACTACGCGCAAGAACACGGCATTACTATGTCCCGTTCTCGTCCATACAAGAAGAATGACAACTGTTTTGTGGAACAGAAAAACTCCACCCATGTGCGGCAAGTGGTGGGATATCTTCGTTATGACACCGCGGAAGAACAAGCAATCATGAATAGTTTTTATCGAAACGAACTGCGATTGTACAAAAACTTTTTTCAGCCGGTCATGAAGCTTGCATCCAAAGAGAGAATCAAGGGCAAGATCCACAAGAAGCAGGGCCAGGCAATGACGCCCTACAAAAGATTAATGACATCGCCAGTAGTGCCCGAGAAAACAAAAGCGCAATTACAAAAACTGTACGAGTCACTCAATCCAGCGCAACTCAAACGCTCCATCGATGCGAGGCTGGCCATCCTCTACAAAGCTTACCAAAAGAAAAATGGCTTGCCCGTCGAGGCAAGCCCTAGTATGAAAAAATCATCAGTAGTCTACGGTGTCAAAATATATCATTCAACCGATACCGTTTCGGTGTCATAGTTAAATCATTTGACACGTCGGGACTCGGGCTATCGCATACCGCAAACGGCAACGACGGCGAACGAGGACAGCACAACCAACATCAGGACGATCACGACTAGATCAATCAGATTGAATTGTCGCCTTTCCATCACTTTGCCTCCGCTTCGAGAAGTTCGATCTTATAACTCGATTCGAGTTTTTCGTATTTCGTGCCCGCGCCAAGCCTCTTTTGCGAAATTCGGATCCGGTCACCTCGATCGTAGCCAACGGTGTTCACTCCCATCAAACGCGCCTTGGGACTATCCTGAAAATACACGTCGGTATACTGCTGACCATCAAAAACATACTCGGCTTTCTCAAATTTTCCTTCGGCCAAGACCGAGTAATCAACGTGCGACCAGGCCATCCTCTGTTGTTCGTTCTTATGAGCAACCACGAGTCCGGGAATTGTTATCGCCGCGATTATCGCTATAATGGCAACGAGGATGAGAAGTTCAACGAGAGTAAAGCCCTTCTTCATCTTAATTCTCCTGAAAAGTTCTACGGGGATATTACCAAAAATATTTAGATTTGTAAAGATAAATGTAAGATTGCCACACATCATCCTTACAAACTCCAGTTTGTAAGGATGATGTTCGCAATGACAGAGAATTACGAGATTGCTTCATTGGGCTCGCAATGACGGAATAATCATGTTAACCTAAATGCAAATGAGATTTGTTTTTACGACTCTC
>CAYIFA010000066.1:1751-3220 GCA_964362625.1 uncultured Candidatus Saccharibacteria bacterium | reverse complement strand
GCCCCCATTAGATGATTTGAAGATACCGCATACCAAACCGGCTCGCCCTGAGCTTGTCGAAGGGGATGGCCTTTGGCCGACCACCATTGCTCATATTTCTTGCCTAAATAAAATTCCGGAGAGCTGCCGCCGAAATAATCCAGCCGGATTTTTTTAATTTTGTTTTCCGCAATGAAGTCTGTCAGACGGTATAAATCCTGTCCCCAATCATAATTGGAATCAACTATGTATTTGTAGCCATTTTTCGGTCCGCCAACCAGTTCATTATAGTAGGAGATGTAATTTGGAAATGTGAGCAAGGCGCTTATGGCCACCCAAAATAAAAGCAAGAAAATAAACGCGTATTTGGGCATAGCTCTGATGTATTTCTCGTAAAGAGCAACTAGCCATTCGCGGATATTTTGCGGATCGGCATAAGAATATTTTTGAGCCCATTTGATTATTTCGCGGGACACTAAAAGATAAACAAACGGGAATGTCGGTATGACATGGCGCACTCCGATGTTTAACGGACTCCGGATGGACTGCCACCAATAGATCGCAACAAAAGCAATGGAAGCAGTCAGCACAAAATTATCGCGCATCCATTCAACCGCTGCGCCCGGCGATTTGTCATGGCTGCGCCAAATGCTCAAAAGGGCATATATCAAAGCGAGCAAGGTAAGCAGATGAAAACCAAGCGGCTCCTTCAATAAATAGGCGACCGGAAAATACCAAGTCCAGCCGACATTGGTAACCTCTCCGAAGAAGTAGGCGGTGTTTCCTCCGGCAGCCCGCTGGATGACCATCAATAATCCATGAAGATATTGGCCTAATGGCCGTGTAATAGAGTGCTCGGATAGGACGCGCGCGGTATCAACCAAATAGCGTTTGCCGAATGTCGCGAGATTATGATCAAGGTCGGAAAGTTGCCGTTCGGCCGGATAATTCCAAATATTAAAAGCGTAGACAACCCAGACCACAACACCGGCGATTAATCCGATTATTATCAGACGGCTGATCATTTTAACCGACTGGCGTAAAAAATGGACTATGATTTTTGATTTTGGCGCGTGTTCATTTACATGATCCCGGTGGGCAATAACTACCCATAAAATTCCCAATACTCCGTAAATCGGTATTAGGAGGGCGGCCGAGAATTTTAATAACAGGGCAACGCCAAGCGCAAAGCCGCTCGTGAGCATGTTCTTGCGGCTCGGCGCTTCCAGATATTTGACAAAAGTCGTAAGTCCGATAAAAAATCCGAAAGCGGCCGCGATGTCAGTGGTAACATATCGGCCATGCGCGAGGATCGTTGGGGAAAATGTAAAAAAGAAAAGCGCTAATATCGCTACTTTATCTCCGTAACTTCGTTTAGCCCACAAATAAAGCAGTAAGCCGAAAAACACCGTAAGCAAAATTATGGGCAATCGCGCGAAGATTATTATTTCATATGGATTATTGCCGATTTCGTATAAAAATTCGCGTCC
>CAYIFA010000066.1:0-1651 GCA_964362625.1 uncultured Candidatus Saccharibacteria bacterium | reverse complement strand
TAAGGCGGCGGTAAGATTTGCCATTTTTGGAGTTAGCATAAAATTGTATGCTTACATATATTATATTATTATAAAATTATGCCCACAACAGCCGAACAACCATTCAGAAATCCGGAGGAGGAAATTCATTGGCTGGAAGCCGAACTCCAAAAGAAAAAAGAGGCTTACTCTCAAAAGCATGAATCAAAAGAGGCCGGCGAATCGGCTCGTGAGGTGTTAAGAGAAGCAAGTGAACTCCCGGAGTCGGAGTTTCACCCGGCTTACAAAGTTGATGATGCAAAAATAGAGACGCATATACACGCCATGGTTGATGAGCCGCACCACAAGCAAATGGACGAGCTGATTGTTTTTGCCCGCAAAAACGGGATTTTAAACGCAATGCGGATAGCGCGAAAGTTGGGCGCGCATTTACTGGATGATTTCCATGACCGGATAATTGCTGACGGGTTATTTCCGCAAAAATAATCATGTTTGATTCGCCGACGTTTTTTTATTTTTATGCCGCATTTATTGTCGTCATCGCTCTCGGCGGGGTTTTGGCGCATTTTATTTCCAGATCAAAAAAGGAAGGCCAGCTTCTTTCGGCTCTCGGCTATGTTCTTTATGAAATCACTTTCTCCGGGGAAGAAAAAAAGACTGAAGGCCAAAACCTCAAGGAGCTGATATCGGTGATGGAGCAGTTTTATACCGGCATGTCCGGACTCGGAGAAAAAAAACTTTTCGGATTTAAGCGCGAACATTTTGTTCTAGAAATCGCTTTGCCGCATGTCGGCGAAGAAGCTATTTTTTTTGCGGCTGTTCCGAAACAGCACGCCAGAATTTTTGAGAAGCAGTTAAGCAGTCTTTATCCGACAGCAAGCGCTTATTTAAAAATTGATGACTATAATATTTTTAACCCCGACGGCTATTCTCTGGTTTCGATTCTCAAAACCGATCTGCACCCGGCGCTGCCAATACGAACTTACGACCGCCTGGAATCCGATCCGTTGGAAGTGATTTTGAATTCATTTTCCAAGCTAAAAAAAATTGGCGAAGGCGCAGCGCTCCAGATTGTCTTATCCCCAGCCGGCTGGCAGGATAGGGACAAATTGGAAAAGGCCGCGCGGTCGTTAAAAGAAGGGAAGAGCATCTCACGCGCCAGTTCCGACGGAGGACTAGCCGGCGCGTTTAGAGCAGTTGACGCAGTCGTTAGCGGCCCAAAAAATAAAAAATACGAAGACGTGCCGCCCAGAATCAATGAAGAACAAGTAAAATTGGTCGAGGATAAACTTACGCGTCCGCTATTTTCGGCTAACGTCCGTTTGGTTGCTTCCGCCGCCGAAAAGGAAGAGGCCAAGCAAATCCTGCGGGAACTGGAAAGCGCGTTTTTGCAGTTTGCCGAACCGCAAGGCAATCACTTTTCTTTTTTAAGGCCGGAAGGACGCGCCTTGGAGCGCTCAATTTATAATTTCTCCTTTCGTCTTCTTGATAAAAAAACAAAGCTTCTCTTTAGCACCAAAGAGCTGACCAGCATTTATCATTTTCCGCTCGCGAGTATATCCGCGCCTAAAATCAAAACCCAACGGGCCAAAAGCTCTCCGGCTCCGGCTGAATTGCCGGCTTCGGGATTATTAATCGGAAAAAACATCTTTCGCGGCGACGAGACCGAAAT
>CAYIFA010000065.1:0-3285 GCA_964362625.1 uncultured Candidatus Saccharibacteria bacterium | reverse complement strand
GATTCTTTCGGTCCGATAAAAATCTTTTGACCGTCTACTGGCGAGCGGAAATACGCCCCGTCATCGGTAATTTTTACCGCTTGCGGCTGAGAATTCTCGGATACCAGATTTTTTCTTTTCTTGCCTGGAAAATATTTCAAAAGTTTCCCGACTCCAAAATCCGTTCCAAACCCCAAGCTAAAGATTTGAAATCCAGCTGAGTCGGTCATCAGTGGGCGATCCCAATTCATGAATTTATGAAGTTGACCTGCCTGTTTTACAAATTTTTCTCCGGGCTTAAGATGTAAATGAAAAGTATTGCAGATTAATATCTGGCTTTTGGTTTCCGAAACTTCTTCTGAAGTTAAGGTTTTTATCACCGCTTGCGTGGCCACCGGCACAAAAGCCGGCGTCTCAATCTCGCCGTGCGGCGTTTTTAAGACCCCCACCCTCGCCCAACTCCTTTTAGACTTTTTAATGATTTTGAATTCGATCATAATGTTTTAATAACGTCGCGAAGGTCAGCTGCTTTTTCGAAATTCAATTCGTTTGCCGCTTCCAGCATTTGGCGTTCCAATTCTTCTTTGATTTTTATCGGATCGCGCAGTTCTTCGTAGAGCTCCCTAAGGAACTCACGCGCTTGCCCTCGGTCGTGTCGAAGGGATTTTTTATCCTCAAGCCAAAACGGTTTGCGGATTTCTTTTACAACCGCCTTCGGCGTGACGCCGTGCTCTATATTGTACTCCTCCTGAATTTTTCGGCGGCGGCTGGTTTCATCAATGGTTGCTTGTATTGATTTTGTAACTATATCCGCGTATAAAATCGCGCGGCCCCGTGGATGGCGCGCTGCGCGGCCGATTGTTTGTATGAGCGATACTTCGTTTCTTAAAAACCCTTCTTTGTCGGCGTCCAAGATCAGCACCAACCCAACTTCCGGGAGATCAAGTCCTTCTCTTAACAAATTTATCCCGACCAAAACATCGAAACTTCCTTCACGGAGTTTTTGCAGGGTTTTAGAGCGTTCAATGGTTTTTACTTCCGAATGCAAATATTCGGCTTTAATGTTTTTGTCTAAAAGATAGTCGGTAATTTCTTCGGCGAGCCGTTTGGTTAGCGTAACCACCAAAACCCGTTCTTTTGCTTTCGCGCTTTTTAAAATTTCGCCTTCGGCGTGTTTAATTTGATTACTAGCCGGCCGGATTTCAATTTTCGGGTCCAACAGCCCGGTCGGCCGAATCAATTGCTCGGCAATTATTTTTGAGTGTTGATATTCATATGTTGCCGGAGTGGCTGACACAAATATTGTTTGCCCCATTCGTTTTTCAAATTCTTCAAATTTAAGCGGCCGATTATCCAACGCTGAAGGCAAACGAAAACCATAATCCACAAGCGTTTGCTTGCGGGAGCGATCTCCCTCATACATTCCGCGGACTTGCGGCATAGTCATGTGCGACTCATCAACAAAAAATAGCGTGTCCTTTGGCAGGTAGTCCAAAAGCGTTGCTGACGGATCACCTTCTCGCCTAAACGACAACTGCCTCGAATAGTTTTCAATGCCGTTTACATATCCGGTTTTTTCAAGCATTTCCATATCAAAATTGGTTCTTTGTTCCAAGCGTTGCACTTCTAGCAATTTGTTTTGTTTTTTTAGGACTTTCACGCGTTCTTTTAATTCGTCTTTGATGTTTTTTATCGCGACTCCCAGCCTTTCTTGCGGTGTTACAAAATGCTTTGCTGGGAACAATCTAATTGAATCATGAATACTAAATAATGAATTGTGCGAATTATTTCTTGCTTTGATTGATTCAATTTTGTTGCCAAAAAGTTCAACCCTGGTAACGTTCTCGCCGTCGGGCGAAACTATCTCAATCGCCTCGCCTTTGACCGAAAAAGTTCCGTGAGTTTTATCGATGTCGTTTCGTTCGTATTGCAATTGCGTAAGTTGTTTTAAAAATTCCTGCCTCTTTATTTTTTGGCTGAAGGAAAGTTGAATGCTCTGCTTTTCGTATTCCTCCGGATCACCCAACCCATAAATGCAGGAAACCGACGCGACAACAATAAAATCGCGGCGGGTTAGAGCCGAAGCGGTTGCGGCGTGGCGCAATTGACCAATGAAGTCGTTTATCTTGGCGTCCTTCTCTATATATGTATCGGTTACCGGCATATATGCTTCCGGCTGATAGTAGTCATAATAAGAAACAAAATAATGCACGGCGTTTTCTGGAAAAAATTCCTTGAATTCTTGATAGAGCTGGGCCGCGAGCGTCTTGTTGTGCGAGATAACCAAAGCCGGCCGGTTTAATTCGGCGATAACATTGGCCATAGTAAAAGTTTTTCCCGACCCGGTAACCCCGAGAAGCGTTTGGAATTTTTCTTTGCTCCGTAATCCAGCCGTAAGCTTACGGATCGCCTGCGGCTGATCTCCAGTTGGCTTATATGGGGCGTGAAGTTTAAATTTATCCATAAAAATGCTATTTTAGAGGTAAGATGATTTCGCTACTAGAGGGAAAACTGGAATTTAGAGGATTGAAGTTTGCCGTTATAAACGTGAACGGGATCGGCTATAAAATTTTCGCCGGGGCGGAAACGCTTAATAAATTACCAGAAAAAAGCTCTGTTGTCAAAATTTGGACGCATCAACACGTTCGTGAAAACGCTTTGGAGTTGTATGGCTTTATTACTTTTCCGGAACTAGATTTATTTGAAACCCTAATAAATGTATCGGGGATCGGTCCCAAAGGAGCGCTTGGCATTTTAGGCACCGCGCCACTCGACACTTTGAAAAAAGCCATTGCCGCCGGCGATACTTCGTATCTTACGCGCGTTTCCGGAATTGGCCGGAAAACCGCCGAAAAAATTGTGCTGGAACTTAAAGACAAGATGGCTGGATCGTCCGATGTTTCGGCGCCGGAGTTAAAAGAAGAAGCTGATGCTTTGGACGCCCTGATTTCTTTAGGATACACCAGAAAAGAGGCTAGAGACGCGCTTGTCGATTCGCCGAAAGAGGTATCAAGCGCGGAAGCGAGGATTAAAATGGCGCTTAAAAAAATGGGGAAATCCGGCAGATAGTACGACGAACATGTTGCGGTCATTCTATCATTTTACTCTGGCTTATTTGGGAGCTTTAATTTATCGTTTTCCATCCCGGAAACTCACTATAATCGGCGTAACCGGAACTAACGGCAAGACAACAGTTGTCCACCTTGTTCATCACGTTTTAAATAATGCCGGCGTAAAAACTGGAATGGCCTCATCTTTGCAGTTTTGCGTCGGTAACCAATGCGAAAAAAATCTTTTAAAAATGAC
>CAYIFA010000064.1:0-3378 GCA_964362625.1 uncultured Candidatus Saccharibacteria bacterium | reverse complement strand
AGGGATCGAACCTTCGGCCTCAGTCTTATCAGGACTGCGTTCTACCACTGAACTACACTCGCATTGCAATATTTTATCTTATTTATTTTTCTTTGTAAAATATTCGGTTTTCTAAACGTAGGTCAATGTAATCAACCTTAGAGAGGTCTTCGTTAAATGTATCTTTATAAGCTAGCGCGAAATTTTCGGCGGCACGTATGGGATCGGTGAGCGAATCAAATATTATCTTCCAGCCGGTATCATTGAAGGCTTCGTAATAATATACTTCTTTTTTATTTAAAGAAATGGTGTCGATGTCCGCGTTGGTTGCTGACTTAATTTTTCCGGTGATGGTCTGTATCCGATCCAACTCCGGCCGGTTGATAAAAACGCTGCCAATGTCATAACTTTCATCACGGTTGTCGTCTATCCGCAGGAAAAAAGATCCCGTGTCGGCGGGCGCGCGTTCAAAGAGGAATCCGTCGGCTGAAGCATAAAAACAGGAATCCACGCGGCAAACCACCGCCCAAGTGGTCCGCTCACTTAAGCTAATCAAAGCCGCGGCTGGTGAGACGCCGTCTATCTTCATGGCGACCTGGTTTAGGCGCGGAAAACTTTTCATCAAATGCGAAACAATCATGTCTTCCGAAAGCACGAAAATGCTTGATCTGGGCAATATCCAGAATTCACGACCGGCAATAAAGTTTGCGGCCGCGGATTCAACGGTCGCGGCGTTTAAACTTTGAACGCCGGAAATTTCTATCGATGTAACCTTGAAATAGGGAATATAAAAAAATGAGATGAGTGCAGCAGTTATCACACCGAGAACAAACACAGAAACGATTGTCCTTTTAAGAAAAACCCCTCGTTTTAATCGGCGGGAATTGGCGAATATATCCCTGGCCATGATTATTTTGATTTTTCTATTTTTTCTTTTCCGATGTATTTACGCAAGGCATCCGGTATAGTTACGGATCCATCCGGGTTTTGGTAATTTTCAAGGATAGAAATCAGGATTCGTGGAGTCGCGATCGCAGTGTTATTAAGGGTATGGCAAAAATTAATTTTACCCGATGCATCTTTGTAGCGGATATTAAAGCGACGGGCTTGAAAGTCGTGATAATATGATGCGGAATGCGATTCGCGGTAACGACCCTCTGACGGAATCCACGTCTCAATATCATAAGTTTTTACGTGCGCTCGTCCTAGGTCGCCGCCACACAGAATAACAACGCGATAAGGCAATCCCAAAGTTTGCAAAATACTTTCGGCATTGCCGGTTAATTCCTCATGAAATTCTACCGATTGCCGGTGATCGCTTGG
Source organism: uncultured Candidatus Saccharibacteria bacterium (assembly GCA_964362625.1). Lineage (GTDB taxonomy): Bacteria > Patescibacteriota > Minisyncoccia > 1-14-0-10-42-19 > 1-14-0-10-42-19 > CAYIFA01. Next base: position 2,076 of record CAYIFA010000064.1, on the reverse strand, counting down.
CCCCAAGATAAATTGTTCCACCTTAAAAAATTCATGGACGCGATAAATGCCTTTGGTATCTCGTCCGTACGCCCCGGCTTCTCTTCTAAAACATGGCGAAAAGGCAACGTATTTTTTTGGCAAGTCGTTTTCCGACATCAGTTCACCGGCAAAGTATCCGGTAATCGGTATCTCGGCGGTGCCAGCCAGATAAAGATCATCTTGGGTTTTGAATACGTCTTCGCGGGCTTGCGGAAAGTGTCCTGTTCCAAATAAATTTTCCTCGCGTACTAGCGCTGGAGCCATAAACGGGTGGTATCCGAGCTTTCGCACTGTATCGACAGTAAATTGCCATAAAGCCAATGATAAGAGAGCGGCTTCGTTTTTTAGAAAATATCCCCTAAACCCAGAGACCTTTGCTCCACGTTCAAAATCGGCAAGATCCAGATCGCGGGCAAGTTCTATATGCGATTTTATTTTGAAATCAAAATTCCGCGGTGTTCCAATTCTCCTGACCTCAATGTTATCGGCATCGGTCGCGCCATCCGGCACCGACGGATCGGGAATGTTGGGGGCCTCATACATCAGCTCTTGCCAGCGTTCCACGACCTTCTTGTAAGCAGATTCCCGCTCGACAATTTTATCCTTAAGCTCCCGGAGTGATGCTATTGCGGCTTCTCTTTCGGCCGGGTCGGTTATGGCGATTACTTCATCTGACGATTTGTTTTGTCGGGCGCGTAGGTCTTCAATTTCGGTCATAAATTTACGCCTTTTTTCATCCGTCTCCAAAAGAGCGCTCACGTCAAAGTCAATCCGTTTTTTTCGCGCCGCCTCGCGAATTAATTCGGGGTTTTCGCGTATGAACTTAATGTCAAGCATCATTTTTTCGGCTTAGAAATTCGTGCCAGTCCTTCAAAAACCATGAGGAAGACCATTTTTTATCAAGTCCTACGCCAGTTACGAGTTTTATATTATTTTTCTGGCAAATTTCCCATTCGGCAATAGAGTCTTTCTCCTTTCTATCCCCGCCATTGGTGAAAACATCCGGGCGCATAATTTCCAGCGCTTTGCAAACTGACATATCGCCTTCTATCTCAAAAGGCACTACGTAGTCAACTCCCCGGATTGCGCTTATGATTTGCGAACGGGTCTTAAGGTCCTGAAACGGCTTTCCTTTTTTTGCAGTTAAAAACCAATCTCCATTGACTATCACTGCGAGGACGTCTCCATATTTTTTACTTTCAATTAAGTAGCTTAAGTGTCCGGGATGAACCGGATCAAACCCACCGGAAACCGCAACCACTCGTCCGAGTGCCGGGCGGATTTTCGCAAATTCTTCAGGCGTAACTATTTTTGCACCTAACGATTGCATAATTAAATATTACAATCGCCAAGGCAGTTTTTCAATGGCCGGCCGCTGGCGAGTTTTAAGCTACGGCTTTTGTGATTTCCTTTCCGCCTTTTTGCGGGCATAATCTAATTCTTGGGCATACTCAGGGTTGAGCGTAGTATAGAATTCAATCATCTTGTCCAACTTTTTATCGCGTAATGCCAGCTCCACTTGTCTCTGCCTTGCAAGCAGATGCGCTTTATCTGTTCTCTGAATACTTTTTCCTTTCTTAGATTTCACCCAAAGCTCATAAAGTTCGTGTTCCACCGCATAAGGGATAAGGTCGCTAAAATCTTTACCATCTTGCTGGAATGCATCTTTGTTGATAACAATTTGTAGTCCGTCAATCCATTTTTCTACGCCTTCTTTGGTAGTTTTTTCTCTTGGGAGTCTGATATATAGTCCGGTAGTTGTGCTTTCGTCTTCTCCGGTCTCTTGCTTACCGAATTCAACCATTTCTTCTTTCGTTACGTAGACAATACGAGTTCTGGCCATTTCGTAAAAATGTTCCTTAGCTTCCTTTGGCGAACCCTCAATTTTGTGAGGTTCGGGCAGATATGAACTTTCGGGGTGTTTTAACATGAATATGCGTGGGTATAAATAATTTAAAGTAGATTTGGTCTATTCTTGAAATAGTTCGGACGGTTTTCGCCGCCGAAGGCGGCGAGGGAAGCCCACCGCGAAATTCTGAAATCGCGGCTCCCCCG
>CAYIFA010000063.1:0-3457 GCA_964362625.1 uncultured Candidatus Saccharibacteria bacterium | reverse complement strand
GGCTCGAACCTGCGCTTGGCGAGCCGCGCCGTGCGCGGCGAGCCAGTGTTTCCATACCTTTCCGCGCTTCGCGCGGCCGAATTGGTCGGGCAAAAATCGGAAAGTCTGATATTGGTGCTGGGGGCGGGAGTCGAACCCGCAAGCCCTTGCGAGCAAGGGATTTTAAGTCCCTCGTGTATACCAGTTCCACCACCCCAGCGAAAATATCTAGGCCATGGCGGGATTTGTCCGCTGACGTCCTTCGATTGCGCTCAGGACTTTGGCGGATTGCGACTGGCAACTGCTCGCTAAGCTCGCAGGCCAGTCGGGAACACCCGCGTATAGCGGTTTTGTTCCCGATTTGCCCAAAATTTCAAGCGAAATGCAGAAATTTTGGTTGCAAATCGCAATCCCGCACAAAAATCTTGAAGGCCAGGAGGGGAATTGAACCCCTGTGTAGAGCTTTTGCAGAGCTCTGCCTTACCACTTGGCTACCTGGCCAGATTTTTGTGCGGGACAGACCGCTGTGTTGGCTACTTCACCACATGGCCAAAATTATTTTTTTAATTTTGAAATCAACTCTTCCACTTTTTGCCGTCTTTTTTCACCATGATCAATCCGGAATTCAAAACGAGGCGTAAATTTCATTTCCAGCTTACCCGTCACCTTATTATATAATTTTACTTTTAGCTCAGCCAATTCTTTTGTTGCCTCTTTTTCCTCAGACTCCGGGTTAACATTAACATAAATTATCGCATTTCTCAAGTCTAGCGACAATTCAACCCGGGTCACGGTGATTCGGGTTTTTCCAATCCAATGTTCTTTTATAAACTCCGCAACCAATCTGGTGAGCAAAGATTTAGCCCGTTCGGCGCGAAACACAATTAGAGAGTTAATTTGGTAATTTTTTCTTCAATCGCTTCTATCTCGTCTCGCGGAGCGATTTCTATTGGGACATCGATCATAATTCCGAATTCGTTACCTTCGTCTACTGCCACAGTCTTCATTTTGGATTGTTGTAATTCAATTATTTTACCTAAAGCCAGCATATTTTCGCGCCGATAAAGCCGCACCTGGCTTTTATCTTTGATCTGTCCTTTGAGCACCGTTCCGCCTACCACCTGCTTGGTTCCTTTTTTTGAAAAGATTTTTAGGATTCTCGCGCGTCCAATAACTTGCTCTTCTTTTTCGTTCGGCAGCCGCTCTCCAATATATTCCCGCAGCCAGTCAAAAAGTTCGTAGATTATTTCAAAAGTTTTAACGGTAACGCCAAACCGCTCGGCAATTTGTTCGGCGGATTTTTCAAGCTTAACCCTAAATCCGATCACTATTCCGCCTTTTCCGGAAGATGCCAGCGTTACGTCGTCTTCACCAACCGGTCCGGTGTCTTTTTTAAGGATCCTCACCAGCAGATGCTCACGCTGAATTTTATTAATTTCGTTCTCAATCGCTTCGAGCGACCCAGCGACGTCTGCTTTCAGCACCAATGGAATAACTGTGACTTTACGATCAGCGGCTCCCGTGTCTATGGCTCCGGGCATCTCTGGTTTTGCCGCGGCCGCATGTGCTAATTTTTCGGCTTCAACTTTATCGCCCACAACGCTGAACTTCATGCCTACAGCGGGGATTTCGTTAAAACCAACTATCCGCGCCGGCTCAGAGGGGCCGGCCTCCTTTATTGGCTGGCCGGCGAAGTTTTCAAAGATGCGTACCGGAGAAAAACTTGAGCCGGCAACTACAAAATCGCCTTGTTGCATGTGCCCATCCAGTATTAAAAGCGTGGCAGCCTTGCCGCGTTTTGGATCAAGGTGAGACTCGATGACGACTCCGCTAGCCGGACTCGTAAAATCTGCCGCGAGTTTTTCGGGCTCCAATTCCGCGACCAAAAGAATCATTTCCAGAAGCTCGTCGATGCCGGTGCCATTTTTTGCAGAAATGTTCAAAACCGGAATCTGCCCGCCCCAGCCCTCCACATATACTTGGCGTTCAGATAATTCTTTTTTAACACGATCCGGATCAGCCCCGGCTTTATCGGTTTTGTTGACGGCAACAATAAATGGAATCCCGGCTTCGCGTATTGCATTTAGCGCTTCTTCGGTTTGCGGCTTTACGCCGTCATCAGCCGCGACCACCAAAATCGCGATGTCGGCAGCCAGAGCTCCGCGAGAACGCATTTGACTAAATGCTTCATGGCCGGGGGTATCAATAAATGTAATTTTTTCATCACTTCCGTCTTTTGTTTTAGCGGTCACTTCATAAGCGCCAATATGCTGGGTGATGCCGCCAGATTCCCGCCCAGCGACCGGGCGAGACGCGCTATGGGCGGTCTTGCCAGCCGCATTGGTTTCGCGGATTTTATCTAAAAGAGTGGTTTTGCCATGATCAATATGGCCCATTACTACTACAATGGGGGGGCGCGCAGTGGTTTCTTTTTTTGGCAGTAAGTTTTTGGCCATAAAAAATTCCTGAATAATGAATCAGGAATAATGAATTAAGGAACGGCGTGCGCTTAAAACATGCTTAATTCATGATTCATAATTCACGATTCTCGTTTGGTTGCTTTTGATATCGCTTCTCGCTCCTCACCCGACAAATTATACTGCGAATTTCCTTTCATAATTGGTTTGGCATATATACGACTAGCGCCTCGGCTGTATATGCTGGATAATACAATACCGTTCCGCCGGTCGTCAAGGATAGCGATGGCCGCGCTCTGATCTCCGCCGGCGTCTTCGAAGGGGTTAAAACGCACAATGCCGACATGACGGGCTGACCGCGCCAGCTCACCATCAAATTTATCCAGGCGATTATGCGCAGTTTTTGACCATCTATCAAACTCATCCAAGGCCTTGGCGAAATCGGCGAGCAACCCCTCCAGGTTTTTTGCTTTGCCCCCCCTGAAAAGTTGTTTTAAGCGAAGTTCTAAACGAATAACCAGGGTTAGGGTTACCAAAAATAAAACGCCTGAAACAGCGGCGATAATAAAAAAAATGCTCTGTTCTCCCGGCATAGATATATGATAGAACAGAACTGCTAATTAAAATATCTGTGGAAAACAGTGTGAGTCGGAGAAGTAAAAATTTGATAAAATTTATGATCTGTATATCATTGATCATAGATCGTGAACAAGAATGTGCGGAGGGGGTATAAATGAAAAAGGTTGTCCAGACTAGGATACTCTACGTATGTTCTAAATGCAGAACAAAATATTCCAATAAGAAAGATGCGGCGCGATGCGAGAAAAGAACCCGAGAAAAAGAGACCTTTCGCGTTGGAGACGCGGTTCAAAATATCGAGCCACGCACGTGCCAGATGAGACAGAAGAATTACATCTTTTCCGGGAGAATTGCAAAGATATTCGGCCCAAAACCGTCTGACTATGAATATGAAGTAAAGTGGTTGGGCGGTAAAACGGAGAGGGTGAATGGCCACGTTTTTCAGTACGAAATTGAGTTCAACTGTCCGCGCTGCGGAGAGA
>CAYIFA010000062.1:0-3487 GCA_964362625.1 uncultured Candidatus Saccharibacteria bacterium | reverse complement strand
GGCGAAAATGTGTCCGGACTCCGAGGCCGGAGCTATTATGTATGCTTTCAGCCACGGTTCGCGGATTTCGGCAATTTCGTGATCATCCGGAAATAGGGCCGGCGAGTGGATATCCGTGGGTTTTCCGTTTTTCAGCGTTACTTCAAAGCGCGCGGTCGGTTGGCTTATTATTATGTTAATCCCAAATTCGCGTTTGATTCGCTCGGTTATTATTTCAACATGCAGCATGCCCAAAAATCCGCAATTGAAACTGCGCCCCATTGCCCCCATTGATTCCTCGGCAAACGAGAAAGAGGCGTCAATCAAATGCAGGCGTTCCAGCGCTTTCTTTAGCGCGTCAAAATCATCTTGGCTTACCGGGTAAATATTTGACCAGACCATCGGAGATGGTTCTTTGTAACCAGTGAGCATTGGCAGAGGGTTTGATGCCGAGGTGATAGTGTCGCCCACCTTTACGATTTCCGGATTTTTTATGTTAGTTGCGATATAGCCTATTTCGCCCGCGGCGAGTTGTTCCTGTTTTTTTCTTTCGGGGGCAAAAGTTCCTACTTCACCAGCTATGAATTTAAAGTTCTTGGAGAGAAGCATAAGTTCTTGGCCGGCCATTATTTTACCGGCATATGTCCGCAAATAGGCGATAACTCCTTGGTGGGTGGAATACTCGGAGTCAAAAATCAGCGCTTGCGGAGCATCATCAGCCCGAGGAATTTTTGGCGGAGGTATGCGGTGCACGATTTCTTCTAAGAGATTTTCAACGCCCTGTCCGGTTTTTCCGGAGATGAGCAAAATTTCATCCGGTTGGCACCCCAGGAGACCCATCACTTCTTTGTGAGTCTCCGTAATTCTGGCCTGAGTTAAATCTATTTTGTTTAACGCCGGAATTATAACTAGTTTTTGCGCTCGCGCCAGTTCAACATTGGCAATGGTTTGCGCTTGAATTCCTTGCGACGCATCAATAAGCAATACCGCGCCCTCAACCGCCGCCAGCGCCCTCGAAACTTCGTAAGTAAAATCAATATGGCCGGGCGTATCAATTAGGTTTAAAATATAATTTTTGTAAATCATTCTGACCGGTTGCATTTTTATTGTTATGCCCCGTTCTCGTTCCAACGGATGCATATCCAAAAATTGCTCTTTCATTTTCCGTTTCTCAACCGTGCCGGTTATATCCAGTAGCCGGTCGGCCAGCGTTGATTTGCCGTGGTCAATGTGGCTGATGATGCAAAAATTGCGGATATTATTCATAGCTATAATTCCGTTCCGGTCGAAGGTTCGCGGGCGATGATTGGGGTTTTTGGCCAGAGGCGGACTCTAAGAACATTTTTAATTTCAATAAGTTCCGCGTTTTTTGTAACTATGAGAAATGCTATTCCTGCGCCAACTCCGACGAGCCCAGCGATAAACCCATGGGTAGCGACATTCGCGAAAGTTTCCAGTTTAAGAAATTGGTCTGACAATCTCAGCGCCATAAGCGCGGACACGCCGCAGATAGTTGAAGCAGACGCTATTTGCGATATCGATTTTGCAAACGCCCCTCCATCGAGCTTGCCCCAGATTTTCCTGAAATAGTAGGCAAGCATCGCTAGATTCGCGAGTGAGCCAATAGAAAAAGCCAGCGGCAGCATCAGGATATCGGCGTTTTTTATGTCCGGCACTCGCATAGTCGAATTTGCGAAGAGCCGAAATGCTGGTTTGGAAGAATAAAGATATAGGAATCCAAAAGATAATATTATTGTTAAAGCCGATCCGGTGAGATTGACTAAGAACGGAATTTTTGTGTGGCCGGCGGCATAGAATGCCCGGGCATAAAGAGCTATAAGGCCTTGCGCGGTTAGGGAAATTGAAAAAATCGCCAAGGCCGCGGCGGTTAGACGCGTATCCTCCCAGCCAAAGAGACCTGTTCCCAAGATTATTCTTACAATATGCGCTCGCAAAATAATGATAAGAGCCGTTGCCGGCAGCGACCAAAAAATAATGTGCCGCAATGCCGAAGAAAAATAGGCGAGATATCGTTTCAAATCTGATCCAGTGATGTTGGCGAGAAAAGGAAATGCGGCAATGCTGTAGGAGACGCCAATGATTGTAAGAGGCACGTTTTGCAGATTGTAAGACAGATTAAATATGGCAATTCCGCCAGCGCCGAGGGTGCTAGCCAGCGCCGTAATGACCATAAAGACGGATTGGCTAAGCGAACCGCCGAAGGATCTTGGCACAGATAGCAATATCGCGCGTTTTATTGCTGGGGTTAAAACTAGTGAAAATTTCGGCAAGTAGCCGAGCGAGATGATGCTGGGTAATTGCATCAGCAAGTGCAATAACGCCCCTATTACAACCCCGAATGTAATACCCGTAAGACCCCACACCGGGTAGAGCCACCAAATGCCGGCGATTATCCCGAAATTGTACAAAATTGGGCTTATGGCATATACGGCGAACTTTCTGGCAGACTGGATAATTGCGGAGGCAATGTTGGATAGTCCCAGGAGGATTGCTTGCAGTAAAAGTATCCGAGAAAGCAGGGCGACTTCGCTTTGATTCTCTTGGTCGAATCCGGGCGTGATTAAGCTTGTGGCAGCCGGCATTAAGAAATATGAAATCACGCCGACGAAGACCATAAAAATCAAAAACCAACCGGTGATTGAACTTATGAATTTTTTTGCCTCGTCATGGCCGACGGCTTCACGTTCAAGCAAAATCGGGATCAGCGCAGTAGATGCAGATAAAACTAAAGAAAGAGTATATATAAAATCCGGCACTCGAAATGCCGCGTAATATATATCAAGACTGAGACCGGCTCCAAAGGTTGAAGCCAGCAATCGGTCACGGGCCAGCGCCAGGATCTTGGCGAGTATTCCGGCAAAGGCCAAGAGCATTGCCGCCTGATGCATGCCGGTGAATTCGCGATGAACAATTCTAAAGCTGTTACGCAGCGTTTTAACGCCCGCCAAAATAATAGTGTTATTATTCATCGCCGCAAGTCAGCTTAGCTTTTTATTATAGAGGGTTGACCGGCGGTCCGGTTCTTTCTTCCGGAGGAGGCGGCGCAATACCTTCCAAAGCCGGCCGGCCAGCATTTAGATTGCCAATTATTCTTTTTACTTCGTTATTACCGGGATTTAACTCCGCGATCTTTCCAAATTCTCCGAGAGCGCGCGGTTTATCGCCCTTGCGGTCATAAATTAATCCGAGGAAGTAACGGGCATTGGAGTAACTGGAATTAATTTCAACCGCCCGCTCCAGCACTATTTGGGAATTGTCTATTTGGCCATCCTGGTAGAATAGCAATCCCAATTGAAAGAGTATTCCGATATCATCCGGGCTTAAAAATAAGGCGTTTTGTGATTCAGTTATAGCTTCACGGATATTGCCGGTGGTTGCTTCTACTTGTGCGAGCAAGAACCGCGAGGGAACATAGTCGCTCTTTAACTCATTTGCCCGGCGCAGCAGCTCCTTTGCTTTCGGCAGGTCGTTTCTCGCCGCTTCAACC
>CAYIFA010000061.1:0-3858 GCA_964362625.1 uncultured Candidatus Saccharibacteria bacterium | reverse complement strand
TTACGTCTTCCCCGCTCGCCCCTTTTTGCAAATTTTTTGTAAATTGCAATTCAAGCCTTACTGCTATCAGTTCTTGGTTTTGAGACTGCACTTGAGATTTCAATTCGACAACCTGATTTTGCAGGGACTTTATTTGTTCTTGCAACTGCCGAACCAGCTCTTGAAGACTTACGGCGGTGTTTGTTTGCTGGGCGTTTGAAAATACGGGCGTGATAATTACCGCGACTGTGAAAAAAATGTATAAATAATTGCGCCGAGATTTCATCTTTTTGTTATAGCGAAATACTGCTTATACAACATCTACGGACATGAGGCTAGGCCGCCGATAAGAACCGGAGCGGATTCCTCGACAATTTTATCAACAACCCAGGGGCCGGCAATGATATTGCCGCTATCGATAATCTCTACTTTATCTCCGGTATGAAAAACTTGGAATCTCTCCGGCGCGATGGGCTGTATGGCAAACACGAAAAATTCTCCGGGATCGAAAATGTAATCTGTGAGTTTTGGAAACTGCTCAAGCGAGAGCATTGAAGTCGATTGATCGTTTATCTCAAAACCGAGTCGCGTAACCGAAATAGAATCGCCTCCTTCGTGTTTCAAGCAAATGCCGCTCGGACCGAACTTGATTAATTTAAGCACCGGCTTTGGATTTTCGGCAAGTCCCGGCCTAGTTGAGGCCGGCGCAGTTATTTTATCTTGGGACGTGGGTGGGCCTATCTTTTTGGAGATACTTTTGTTAAAAACGCGGCCTTTTGCGTCCTTGGAAACAAGCCCGAGCCGGCCGTCGGCGATATTCCATTCATAATATTCTGGCGCTCCCTCCAACAAAATTTTATTCTTGTTTACCGAATAACGGATGTTATTGGCGCAGGTGGACTTTGACGAATATTGGGTGCAGAAATAATTGTCGGTAAATTCGCGCATAAACGGAAAGGCGGTTTCGTCTTTCTTTAATTTGCCGGTTTGAAAGTCAAGCGACCATGATTCTACTTCCTCCCACCAGCCGAGAAGTTCTGCCGGGGTCTCTTCCAAGCCGCCCGGCAACGAACCACTACCGCCGTATTCGGGAGCGGCGGAGTTTTTCTTCGCGATAAAAACATAACCTCCGGCGCCGAGCGCCAACACAATGACCGCGATTATCGCGATAATTAAGGGCGCGAACCCCTTTTCTTCGTTCATATTACTCCGATTTAAATGTCGAAATAAACGCCTCCAGGAGCGGAACGCCTTCTTTTTCTAACTGCTCTTTACTCACCGCGTAAGTGAAGAAAATCAGCGCTCCGCCTCTGTATGGAATAATATTAAATAGTTTATGCAGATTATCTCCGCCTCCGGGGTTAGGGCCTACTTTTAATTCTATTCCATTTATATCTAAGGTTTTTTTCGCGGTTTCTTCCGAATACTCCGCGTACTTGACCATCTCGTCAATTTCTTCCCGTATGTCGCCGTAAGTTTTACCGGGGGGCATTATCACTCCCAACGGCAGTTCATTTAAAGTTTTTGGCTGTTCAGAAATGCCCTTCAGCTCCGGTGGGATAAAAATTGTCCCGTCGCCTTGATTTCCAACCTCGTAGTTAGCCGGATATTTTACGCTAAAAGCCTGCTGGGGATCCTGGTGAGTCAGCCAGTTGCCGGTGCCCGGTCGCCCGGTTACAGTTTCTTTTATGCTATCCAATACGTTCGGCACGACCCCCGAAGACGGGTCCTCGCTGGTAGTCGAAAAGTATAAATAGCCGCCGATGCTGGCTAGCGCGACAACGAGCGAAATTATTGCTTTTTTGTTCATGTTAATAGTTTAGCATATTTAGTCATACGCACACCCGGTGTGTGTATATACTATTTACACGCGCCGTTTAAACAGCCGTTAGGACAAAGATAATTTTCTTCTCTGGAAATTCCGGAAGGAAAAATGTCGGAGACCACGCAGGAATATTCTTTGAGGGTTGAAGCATCAACGCAGTAATCAAGATAAGTTTTACCGGCGTCAGTGACCGTGCCTTGGGTATTATAGTCGCTTTTCATGCCGTAACGAGTGGCCAGATTTTCCGAATCTTTGCAGGTATAAACCAAACCGGTATCGCATTCAATATTTTTATCGGCGTTCATATTATTAACTACGCAGCCGCCGTATTCAAATGACCGGCCGCAGCCCTGATAGGTTGAGTAATATTTATCAAAACAAATCTGGTCATAACTGCCCTTTCGACACGATTCAAAAAAACGGTTGTTGGCCGAATTATTTTTTAAATAATCGCAAGTAGTTGGCGAAATGGCCGGAGCGGCAATGCTGAAGTAATTGTCGCTTTCATCGTATATGGCGTTATCGGCGCTCGACTTAACCCGGATTTTAAAATCTGTCCCGGCTTCAAAATTAGACGTATCAATGGTATTCCATTCCCAGCTAGCCGGGGATTCCAGAAATAATCCTGGGCGCGCCCCAAACCCGCCCAAGCCAGCCATATAAACGCCGCCCTTATACAAATCAACATAGAACCCGCTGATATTGCCGGGATGAACCCATTTAATTGTGTAGGTATTCCCCATCACCCACTGTTCTCCGCCACTTGGAGAGGTAATCCGGATTTTTTGTTCAAGCGTAGGCAATTCAATGACTGGTGATTGAGCCGGTGGCACGATTATTTCTTGGGTCTCTTCTCGTATTACTTCAGGCGGCACAGGTTTTCGTTCTATTCGCGGCTGAAGAGTTTCTTCCTTGATAACTTCGTCTATCGGCCCGGTAAACCGCTTTAAAACGAGCTTTTGTTTCTCTTGCGCTGAACCCAAAGACGGCTCGACAATCAACTCCAGCATTCCGTTGTTCATCGCGACCAGAACCGTCGGCGGATTTTTTTGTCCGACGAAAATTATTTTATTATCCTTAAGAGTGAAGGGATCGAAATCATGACAGCGCTTGATAATCTTGCGGCCATCCTTATCGGTTTGTCCGTCATCGCACAAAGCACTTCCTTTAATCTCAAAATAGTGCTCGGCAACATAAACTTCACCAGCGAATGATTTTTGCCGAAACTCGCCGCTCGTGAGGTCAAACTTATAAAAGGCGTAGGGCACCCAAACCCCTTCAATTTCCGCTATAGTAAGCGCGGGCGGCGGAACAATTTCCTGCTCTTGAATTATTTCTTCAACCCCCGATTTCGCCTCCTCAATTTTTTCCAGCAATTCTTCTTTCAATTCATCGCTTACGCGCTCGACCGACGTCCGGGAACCTCTTATGGAAGTTTCGATTGCTTTTTGAATCGCGGCTTGGGCCTGGTCGGGAATTTGATTAAAAACCCGAACCAAAATTTCATGATGTTTTAAAGTGGCTTCGGTAATCCTTGTTGCTAATTCACTCACGTCTTTGCCTTCGTCTTTGGCCTCCCCAACCTTAGTGTCGGCTAGATCTAAGAAACGCTTATAGCTGTCGCTGGCTATTTCGGCGGCCTCGGCTTTACTTTCCTCGGCCATTACTTTGACTTCGGCTATTCGCTCTTCGGCGTAACCAAGCGCTTTTTCGGCTTTCTTTTCCGGAGAAAAAGTAAAGAACAGATTTATTTTTTCTCCGAAAGTATCCAGAAAGTAAAAGTAACTATCGGGGGTTAGCCCCGGGGAAGTCAATTCATTGCTTTTTGCCAAAACCGAAAACCCGGAAGCGAAAAACGACAACGCTAAAATGACCGATGACACATAAAGAAAAACACTGATTTTTTTCATTTTGCGTGTTACGGACTTATCCAGAATTTGGCGGTTGAGGTGCTTAATGCCGCGTATCCGGTTGAACTCAACAACACCGGGTCAAAAATACTGAAGTTGGACCAAACATTGAACAAATATGTTCCTCCGCGCGAAAGCGGCGCA
>CAYIFA010000060.1:0-3864 GCA_964362625.1 uncultured Candidatus Saccharibacteria bacterium | reverse complement strand
TACCGGGAAAATTCTATCGGCGTTACGTAATCAATTCGGCGGACACGATGTTAAAAAGTGATGGAAATAACAAGAGATAGTAACGCGAAGGGATTGGCGGCGCGAGCATTAGGTGATTTATTCAAAAAATTCAGAAGCGCACCGGTCCTTTTCTTATCATCCGGCGGATCGTCTCTAAGTCTACTAGAGCAAGTTGATATAGTAATTTTTAGTCCGAATATAACCTGCGGAGTTATTGATGAGCGATTGAGCGCCGACCCGGCAATAAATAACTTTTTGCAACTTAGGGGAAGACTTTTCGGGGCCACGGCATTAAATTGGGTTGATTCCGTGCTCCAAGCGGGAGATTCTTTGGTCGATATGGCAGATAGGATTGATAGTTCATGGCGGGCATGGCGTAAGGATAATCCTAACGGGAAAATAACAGCAACAATAGGAGTAGGCGTTGATGGACATGTTGCGGGCATTATGCCCAATATTGATCTCAAAATCTTTGATAATAAATGGGTCGCGGGTTATGACGCCGGACCGGCCAATAAATTTCCTTTGAGGATAACCGCCACTTTTGAATTTTTGAGAAGCCATGTAGATTTTGCTATTGTGTATATATCGGGAGAAGAAAAGAGAAGAGCGTTAGAAAGGGTTTTGGCCGATTCCGGCAGTTTAGCCGAAACCCCCGCAAGAATTTTAGGAGAAATGAAAAATGCGAAAATTTTCACCGACATTTCATAAATGATTCTTATGCATGAAAAATTAGCGTTAATGATTGGACTAATTATGTCGGCCGTTGTCATTGCCGGCGGAGGTTTTTTGATTTATCAACAATACGGTGAGGAAGCGAATCTAGAATCTTCGGCGCCAACGCCGCAGCCAACTCCAAAAGAAGACATAATCTATTTCGGCAATCCGGCCTATGAAAACTGGACCGAGGATCAAGCCCGATCGCATTGCGGATCGCTCGGCGGCACATTCAACCCCTGCGGTAGCGCCTGCCAGGATCCATCCGAAATCTGCATCACAGTCTGCGCCATGCGGTGTGAGTTTTCACAAACCAAAGAAAACCAGCAATCCAGCAACCAAGATAATCTGGACATATCCAGTTGGCAAACCTATCGCAATGAAAAATACGGGTTTGAGGTGAGGTATCCGCGAGAATTTAAACTGAATGAGGTAACTGTAACTGGTGAAATTGGGGCAATTGCATTAACGAATTCCGCAGACGAGCTGCAATTTGTTTCAATTGACGTTACTGCGTTACCAAAAAGTTACAGAACAATTTCTGATTGGGCCGATGAGCAGGAATGGCCATTTCCCGATAACTGGAGAAACCATTTTATGGTCATTGATCATAAAGATAATTCGGCATTAGCGTATAAAGATGAATGCGGTTATATCTTTTTAAATAACGGCTATTTAATTAGATTGTCCAATACCCCATCTATGGATTTTTGTCTTATTGATAGGAATATTTTTGAACAAATTTTCTTTACTTTCAAGTTTGTGGAATAAAAGATAGACTTACTGTAAGTCATTATTACAAAAATAGATATGCCAATGGATAAGGCAATTAGGGATTTTCCGAAGCAATTTGAATGGGTGCCGGAGGTGCAAAACTCCAATAAACTCGGCCGATACAACAAATTCATCATTTGCGGCATGGGCGGGTCGCATTTGGCGGGCGGCATAATCAAGGCAGTAAAACCGGAAACAGATATAACAATCCACAGCGATTACGACTTGCCCAAATGGCCCAAAGAGCGTTTTGATGGAGCATTGGTGATTGCTAGTTCTTATTCTGGCAACACCGAAGAAACAATTAGCGCGTTTGAGGCCGCAATTAAGGCCGGAATTCCGGCGGCGGCAATTTCTATCGGAGGTAAATTGTTGGATTTGGCCTTGGATAATCATGCGCCGTTCGTTCAAATGCCAAACACCGGAATAGAACCGCGTTCAGCTTTAGGATTCAGTTTGCGTTCGATGCTCGCATTAATGCTGGATGAGCGGTCATTACGAGATACCGTAGAATTATCGAAGGCTTTAAATATTGATAAGTACGAAATCGACGGGAAAGAATTCGCCGTTGAACTGAAAAATAAGACTCCGGTTATTTACGCATCTACAAAAAACCTGCCCATCGCTTACAACTGGAAAATCAAGTTCAACGAAACCGGAAAAGTGCCGGCTTTCTATAATGTTTTCCCCGAATTGAATCACAATGAAATGGTGAGCTTTGACGTTAGTGAAACCACCCGGCTGCTTACCGAGAATCTGCATTTCATAATTATTCGCGACCCCGCCGACCATCCGCGGATATTAAAACGCATGGAAGTTATGCGTAAACTTTTTCATGACCGCGGCCTTGCGGTGTCGGTTTTATTGTTGGAAGAAGGCGAGCTATATTATAAAGTTTTTTCTTCGCTGGTATTAGCCGATTGGACTGCTTATTATACCTCACTTGGATACGGCATGGATCCGCAGGAGGTTGCATTAATAGAGGAATTTAAAAAAATGATTGCCTAGTATGTATATAGTTTTTGACATCGGGGCCACCAAAATGCGGATTGCGTCGTCGGAAAACGCAAAAGATTTGCTTGTCTCAAAAATTGTGCCGACCCCGGAAAAATTTGACGACGCTATGCTGGTTTTTAAAAATACATTACGTGAACTCACTGGCGGAGAAGAAATAGAAGCGGTTGCTGGCGGCGTGGCCGGGCCTTTGGATAAGGAACGAGCCACAATTCTAAATCCATCCAACCTTAAAGGGTGGCATGGCGCGCCTATAAAGTCAGAACTTGAAAGGATTTGTAAAGCAAAGGCCTTTATCGAAAACGATACCGCGATAGTGGGGTTGGGAGAGGCGATTGCCGGAGCGGGTAAAGGGCAAAAAATCGTTGCCTACGTGACTGTTTCCACCGGTGTGAACGGCGTAAAAATAGTTGATGGCCAAATTGCGTCTTCGGCCATGGGCTTTGAAATCGGCAAGCAGATTATTAATTTTGACGGTGAAAGATTTTGTCCAGCTTGTGATGAGCCCGGATACCTTGAAAGTTACATCTCGGGCAGCAACATTGAACGGAAATACGGTAAAAAACCATTCGAAGTGGCAGATCCGGTATTATGGGAGGAGACTTCGAAACTTTTGGCGGTGGGTCTTAATAACGTAACGGTATTTTGGTCCCCGGAAATTATTATATTGGGTGGAGCGATGATTTTGGGCAACCCCGCGATATCAATCGAGCGAATAAAATTTCATTTCGACCAGCTTTTAAAATTTTTTCCGGAACATCCAAAGTTGGAAAAAGCTGCCTTAGGTGATATCGGGGGGCTGTATGGCGGGCTCGCCTTTTTAAGGCAAAATATCGGCTAGTTAGGCTCAGAAATTATCAACATGATGGTGTTGCGGTTTGTCCCAAAGAATTCTATAATAATTACAAGCGGTGTTAATTATAATTAGTTTTTAAATATTTATGGCTGAAGAAATGAAGGCGTGGTGCGTTAGATGTCGCGATAAAAAACTTTCGGTAATGAAGGATGGCAATGAGTTTATCATGAAAAACGGCATGCGGGCGATGAAAGGCCTTTGCGCCAAATGTGGATGCAAAATGATGAAGATTTTAGGGAAGGCGAAATAGATTTTTTAGATTTGCAGATCAAACGCCTCATTGAATATATCAATGAGGCGTTTGTGTCTTATGCAGAATACTTGGATTAGTCCGAACGTTTCGACTAAGCTCAGCCGAATTTCAGTGTTGCCTGCAATGAGTTTATCGAATTGGCGGCAAATTCTTTGTTCTTTTATAAAACAAAGAAGCTCCGCACAGACGAAGTGTTGAGTTTCTCTGTGCGGAGCTTATAGAACGCTCT
>CAYIFA010000059.1:0-3982 GCA_964362625.1 uncultured Candidatus Saccharibacteria bacterium | reverse complement strand
CGCCAGTTTAACTACCTTACGATTTTTAAATATCTTGTAAATTGCCCGCTGTCCGCGCCAACTGATAATTCCGGTGCGAAAGAAATCAATAAATGTCTTCCAATGGTGGCGCTCAAGCAAAGGCACGATATCAATTGTTGGGCCGATTCGCATTTCACCAGGATTATTGACATCCGGATCTATATGCAAACGCGCAAATGGCATTTCCGGATCCTGCACTGGATACACTTTGCCATCCAACGATACGGCTTTGGTGCGTAGAAAACTACCGGCAACCGGAAGAATGGTCAAGTCGCTCGCATAGCCCAAGTCATGCGCGAAAAGCAAGCTATACGGGCCGGCGGCAACTGCGACGTTTCGCGCGCGGAAAATCCCGTGGCTAGTGCGAATTTCATAATACTCGCCCCGCGGAATGATTTTGCGGGTTTTAGTCTTTAGCAGAATCTCAACTTTTCCTGATTTTTTGGTTTCTCCAGCAATAAACCCGGTGGCCCTATGGTAATCAACAGCACATCCGCCCGGCCGCCAAAGCGCGGCGACTTCTTCGTCTGGATTCCGACCTTCTAGCAATTTTGAAGCAATCAGCCGTATTTCATCACGCTCCAGAAGCATCAGTGCCGGATAATATTTACGAATGAGCTCAAAACGTTTGCGAATAATTTCAACTTCATCCCGCCCGACTCCCAACGCCATTTTCCAAAGCCGGCGAAAGGCGCCCGGCGCGTATTTTTCCAAAAACGACGTCAACAGAAACTCGGCATCGCGCATAGCAAGCGCTTTCTTCAGATTAAAGTTAGTCTCGGTATCGCCGCCATGCGCGGTCTGAGCGTTGGAGGCGGTATTAGAATTTACCAGCGCCACATCATCCTCTTTTTCAAGAAGAATTATTTTTGAAGCGCCTTTCAGGAAACTTAACGCGTATGCTGTTGAAACGCCGACTATGCCCCCACCAACAACAATAAAGTCATACATTTGCGGATGGACGGTATTACGTTTCAAAAACGATTCCGGCACAGATGATATTTTTTTCTTGGGCGCCAACCTTTCTATCCGCGGATAAAGCAAAACATAAAATATTCCCCCCAGATACCATATGGCAAGGAAACTTGCGGCTTTGTTTGGGAGCCACAAGATATTAATGCCCCAAACTTCCCAATTGGCATTAAACACCCAATCGAGAAATCGCGGCTCATAAAACAAGGTAACGAAAAACGCAGGCCAGCCGTATAAACACATAACACATTCCAGCAAATACCTGAGCCCCCAATGAATTTTCTGGGCACGCCTCCGCCATGGTTCGGTAATAATGAACTTGGCGAAAAGCATCGCGGTCATTGCCCCGACCATCGGCCACAACAGAAATGAGAAAAACTCCATCCAGATCGCTTCAGTGGTCATGCCTTTTTCCTTTCTTAAATAAATTGTCAAAGACCCTTACTTAGTGTACATTATACACTATTATTAATTACTGCGATAAGTATAGCAGAAAGTATCGCAGTTGTCAACTTGTGCTAGTACGTGTATAAGTTACACTAATGATATGGATGCGAGAAAATACAAATTTGCGGTGATTGCGGCGGATGTTGTGATTTTTACGGTGGCAGAAGACGAGTTAAAAGTTCTTTTAATAAAAATGAAGAAGAAGCCGTTTAACGGCACGTGGGCTTCCCCCGGAGGATTGGTAAAATCGAATGAGCCGGTAGACGTGGCGGCCAAAAGGCATTTGGCCGAGAAAACCGGGGTCAAAAATGTATATCTGGAACAGCTTTATACTTTCGGCAAAATTGACCGCGATCCGTTTGGCCGGGTTGTTTCAGTGGCTTATATGGCGCTTATCCCTATGGATAATATCAAATTAAAAACCACTGAGGAATACGAAGACATAAAATGGTTTGATGTAAAAAAGTTGCCGCACCTTGCCTATGATCACAAAGAAATTATCGATTATGCTATTTCCCGCCTGCGCGCCAAATTGGGTTACACCAACATCGCTCACGCCCTGTTGCCTAAAAAATTCACCTTGGGTGAATTGCAAAAAGTTTACGAAACAATACTCGCAAGAAAACTGGACAAACGAAACTTCCGAAAAAAAATAGTAAAACTCAGCATGCTAAAACGCCTGCGCGAAAAAAAATTGGGCATACCCAATCGCCCAGCTGAGCTATTCAGGTTTTCCAACCGTTATCCACAGATAATAGAAATTCTGTAGTCATATTTTTTTGACATTGAGTTAGTGTATAATATACACTATTAGAGTATAGACCGCTGATCCTTTATGGGACTCGCGGCCTCAACTCTAAGAGTTGGGGGTTCTTTGAAAACTGAATAAAATAAAGGAGAAAACAAATGATTAGAGACCAGTTCGAAATAGCTGGCGGGACGGTTATCGGAACGGATCACGCTAAAGCAGGAAAAAATAACCAGGATGCTTTTTGTTGGATAGCGTCAGATAACGCAATCGTCGCGGTGGTAACCGATGGCTGCAGTGACGCGCCGCATAGCGAAGTTGGCGCGAAAATCGGAGCGCGGATCATTGCTGAAACAGTATCTCGAAGGGTTGAAAATTACAATAATTCTATTACCGCACTGCTGCCCACTCCCTATCCGCCTTATCCATTTTGGGAAAACACTTATTCTGAAATTTTGTCCGAATCGGGAAATATCGTAACCGCTCTTGGTGTTAACAAAAAACAGATTATTCTGGATTATTTTCTTTTTACTGTGGTTGGCGTCTTAATTACTCCGTGGACAACTATTATCTTTTCGATAGGCGATGGGATGATTTTCCTTAATAATGAGAGTGAAAAAAATGGCCCATACCCGAATAATGCGCCGCCATATCTTGGATATAAACTTTTGCCAAAAACTCCAACTAGCATGGACCCGGAGATGCTTCAATTTAAGATCCTTAGGGCTATCGATACAAAAGATCCTGATTCAATACTGATCGGCACTGATGGTGTTGAGAATCTAGTTTCCTTTGCCGAAAAGAATATGCCCGGAAAAAGCGAAAAAGTTGGGCCCATTAGTCAGTTTTGGCAGGATGACCGCTACTTCAAAAATCCGGATATGATACGCAGAAAACTCGCGTTAACTAACCGTACTGTAACGAAAATTGATTGGGAAAGCGGCAAGGCCATCAAAGAGCACGGACTTTTGCCGGACGACACCACGCTCGTAGTCATCCGAAGGAAAAAGTAATGGACGTCTATCTCGCGGGAAAAAAGATCGCGCTTGATCCGAAAAAATCCATCGGCAAAGGCGGTGAAGCCGATATCTATGATATCGCTGGCGGAAAGGCGCTGAAAGTCTTTAAACCGCCTGACCATCCGGACTTCGCAAATTCTCCCCAGGAACAGCAAGCGGCAAGGGCTCGGCTACTTGAACACAATGATAAATTGAGGATGTTCCCGCGAAATTTACCGCCGAAAATCGTGAGACCGGAGGAGCTTGCTACCGACCGTAGCGGAAAACAAGTTGTTGGTTATTCTATGCGCTTAATCCAAAATGCTGAAGTTCTTATGCGTTACACTGATCGCGGTTTTCGGCAGGGCCGGATAACGAACGAGAAAATGATTAAAATTTTCCTTGGTCTGCACCCCACAGTGGCAAAAACCCACGAAGCACGTGCGATTATCGGCGATTTCAACGATCTTAACATCCTTGTTCTCGGAGAGGAAGCATATATTATCGACGCCGACAGTTTTCAATTCGACAAATTCACCGCCAAAATGTTTACTGCTAAATTTGTCGATCCCTTGCTTTGCGAAGCCGATACCGCGGGATTAACGTTAGCGCGCCCGCATAACTACAATTCAGACTGGTACGCCTACACCGTAATGCTTGTGGAATCGCTTTTGTTCGTACATCCTTACGGAGGGATTTACCGGCCGGAGGACCACCTGAGACGCGTGGCCCACGAGTTAAGACCACTACACCGGATCACTATATTTAATCCGGAAGTGCGCTATCCAAAACCCGC
>CAYIFA010000058.1:0-3985 GCA_964362625.1 uncultured Candidatus Saccharibacteria bacterium | reverse complement strand
AATAGGCGGGTTGTGGTGGAATCTGCTTTTGGGAATTGGCTTGGGTCGTTGGGAATCAAAACACAATAAACATCACGCCAACCCTAATGAAATTTACAAAGATCCGGATATAGATCAACCGTTCATTTTTGCTAACGAACAATATAGAAACGGGGGCGTAGTTTCCAAAAAAATCCTGGCCTTACAGCATTTGTATTTTTTTCCTTTATTGACCTTAGCTCAAATCAGCCTTATTAAAGGAAGTGTTACGCACTTTACTGAAAGCAAAAAAACAATTTATGATTACACCGAGATTGCCTTACAACTGACTCACTATACCGCGCTTTTCGCGATTATTTTTTATTCCTTAGGGCTTCTATATGGCGCGGTGTTTACTGCATCTAGCTCGCTGTTAATCGGAGCTTATCTCGGTCTGACCTTCGCACCCAACCACAAAGGTAGGCCGATTATAAAATCGGCTATGCCGCCATTTGTTCAACAAATCATCACCGCCAGAAATATAAAGCCAGGTATGTTTAGTGATATAATTTACGGCGGCCTCAATTATCAGATTGAACATCATCTATTTCCATCAATGCCGCGGCCAAATTTACACAAAGCGCGAAAGTACGTGAAAGAATTTTGTCTGAAAAATAATATCCCCTACCACGAAACCAGTATAGTTGGGTCGCTGGTAGAAATTTATCAAGGATTGAAAAGCCCCTTGGCCGATGCCATTTAGCTTATTTATGAAATAGCAAAGGTCCTGATTTTCATCAGGACTTTTTAGGTGTTTAGATGCACGCCGAATTGACTAAAGCCGCAAATGACGCTATATTTATAGCGGTTACATGCTCTCTGAAAAAACTGTTAATAGCGCCGGACTAGCTGGCGAGTGGAGAGTCCATGCTTCAGATACTGGATCCAAGCGGAAAAATTGTGAACGAAAAGGCATTTCGGGAACTTGATATTCGATACGAAGATTGTTTGGAGATCTACCGGCTGATGCGGCTTACGCGGGCGATAGAAACCCGGCTATCGGGCGAGTTCCTAAAAGGCCGGTTGCGCCTGTATATTTCGCCGCGCGGACAAGAGGCGGCTGAGGTGGCGAGCGCCTATTGGCTCGAACCGGAAGACGCGATATTTTGGTACTCTAGATCGCAGGGCGCGCCGATATCCAAAAAGGTCTCTAAAGATGCAATATTAAAATTGTTTTATGGCGTCCCGTTTGATGTAATGGAAATGTTTAAGCGCAAAGTGGCAACCCCTCAAGTGCTGGTAGCCGGGCACATGACGCATGCGGTTGGTTGGGCTTGGGCGCAAAAAATGCTCGGCCGCAAAGCCATAAGCGTATCATATTCCGGCGATGGCTCCACATCCCAGGGCGACTTTCATGACGCTTTGGGCTGGGCCGGCTCCTATGACATCCCGACTATTTTTGTAATAGAAAACAATCAGTACGCTATCACACCTCACCGATTAAGGCCGCAAACTCCGGTTAAAAATTATGCCGAACGGGCGCTAGCTTATGGGATTGAATTTGAAATTGTTGATGGTAACGATTTTCTGGCGGTAAGCGCCGCAATGCGTCGTGCCATAAAATCGGCGCGCGAGAATTGCCGGCCTTATCTGTTTGAGGCGGTAACATCACGCCTTGCTCCGCACACGACAGCCATGAACAAAGAACTACCCGGCGATAAGGAGACGGTCGAAGACGCGAAGAAAAAGGATCCGATCCCCCGCACTTATCTGTTTTTGACTAACGAAACTTCGGCGCGCTTCAACTTGGCGTCAAAAGACTGCTGGACCAAAGAAATAGACGAAGCAGATTGGGAAGCCACTCAAAATGGAGTAAAGACAGCTTCGGAAATAATCTACAATGAAGAACGTCCCAGGGTTCTGGAGCGCGGAGCGGAGATAGTTAATGATGGCGTAAAACTTAGTGCTACTCCCCGGCAACACCATAAATACGTTAGCGCGGCTGGGACCAAGCTTACGCCGAATTATATTGATGACATAAACGTGGTCGGAACAATCGGTGTAGCGATCAAAGACATTTTTGACTTTGACCGGCTGGCCGTAGCTCTGGGCGAAGACATCGCTGATTACGGTTCGGTGTTAAGCGAGTTTTGCCTGCATGAAAAAGTCATCAGAAATTATGAGAAAAAATATATACCGCTTATCGAGTCCGGGCGGCTGGTCGGAGAAAACCTTCCACTTGTTGAAATTTTCGGCAAGGACCGAATCATAAACTCGCTTTTAAGCGAAAAAGGAATAATCGGACACGCCATCGGTCTTTCGCTTGGAGAAATGAACGTGCTCGCCTGCGAACAGTTTTCCGGGTTTGCATTCAACGGAATGGACCAGCTAAAATTAATGACCCGCCTGATTAGTGAGAGCGCCGGATTAGTGCATATGCCAACAGTGTTTATGCCATTCGGTGGCGGAGAATACATCCCGCATCACCGCGAATCGGAAATTCCGTACTTTACCAATGATCCCGGATTGGTTATCGCTTGCCCATCAACCATTCAGGATTTCTACGATATGCTCTGGGCCAGCATGGCTTCAAAAAATCCGGTAATGTATTTTGCCGATAAGAACTTGTATCATTCATTGCGCGGAAGCTTGTATCGCAACATTCCCGCTCTTCCGATTGAAAAATTCGGAATCAGGGTAGCCAAAGAAGGACGTGATGTTACGGTTACTGCGTATGGGCGATATGTCCACACTTGCCTTGAGATCGCCGAAAAGCTCGAAAAAGAACATGGCATTTCGGCTGAAGTGCTCGATATCCGGCTTTGGAAACCGTTTGACCAAGAAACGCTCATAAATTCTTATGCCAAAACCGGCCGTTTGGTGGTTGTACAGGAAGAGCCGCCTTTCGGCACAGAAGGAATAATCTCAAGGACTATTCTTTCCAGTTGGAAGTCGGTTGAGAAAATACGAGGACCGGTTGAGTTTGTTACTGCCCCGCCTTGTCATTTTCCGCCGCTGGCACTTTACAAATTCTATTTGCCGCAGGCGCTGGTTATCGAAGAAGCGATCCGAAAAGTCGCGGACTACTAACACAGAACCCGCAAACCATGAAAGGTTTGCGGGGTTTATTTTTTTAGTTCAGAAATAGCGAAACGCATTTATGGCCGCCGCCGGATTTCCCGAACTCGCTAAAGTCTATCAAAACTATTTCGCAGTCGTCTCCTAACCATCGCCGGATGTTCGGCGGGAACTCTTCGGCGTCTTCATTCCACGGGAAAGTAACTACGTCATTAAAGTATACGCCATTCAGAAAAAAGTTTTTCCCAAAAGTTCCTAAATTTTGAATCGCCATATCGTGCGGCACTTCATATAATCTATTTGCCGGGCGCGATTTGCGGATAACATCCACACTCCATCCGGCAAAAGCATCAGGACAAAACATGATGCTGTCTCTATGCGGGAAGTATCTTAAAGATAAGTCGTGGTCATAAAACTCCGGCGATACAAGCTCGAGCGGTTTGATTGGTTTTTTCAGGCGCAGGATTTTTTTTGTCTCCTCAACTGCTTCCAGTGAATTTCTGATGCCGTATCCATAAAAATGCTCGGTGGCGGTTGTTACAAAATTGGCTTGCCCTTCATAGTAAATGGGATTACCGGATTTATCGAATTCCGGAAGAAAACAAACATTATAACGGTGCTCGACTAGCCATCTGGAAGCTATCGGAACTTCGGGCTTGCGGTGGGTAACCGACATGTTGGCCATGACAAATGTTCCTTCCAGACCATAGGCCAAATTGGCTGTAAAAACTTGGTCGCCCAGTGAGCGATTTGGGTCCAAATAGTCAACTTCGACT
Source organism: uncultured Candidatus Saccharibacteria bacterium (assembly GCA_964362625.1). Classification (GTDB taxonomy): domain Bacteria; phylum Patescibacteriota; class Minisyncoccia; order 1-14-0-10-42-19; family 1-14-0-10-42-19; genus CAYIFA01. The sequence goes on along the minus strand of CAYIFA010000058.1, from coordinate 173 downwards.
CCGAAATAGTCGTAGTGATGCAAGAGCTTTCCTAACTGTGAAAGGGCCCGTCCGGCATCCGGCTGATTGGCCATCTGCATATGCGGATTTTTGGTTGGGTCTTCCCAGTTTATTTTTGGCGGAGAAATACACATCAAAACTTTTTTGTCAGATCGCATCTCGGGATTAAGGCC
>CAYIFA010000057.1:0-4124 GCA_964362625.1 uncultured Candidatus Saccharibacteria bacterium | reverse complement strand
GCTTAAATAAGTTATTAAGACGCGCCCTACTTGTCCTGGACGAACTACCCGCCCCTTACTATCTACTATTTCAATAATTGTGTTCTCTTCTTGGATATGCATGCCGTAGTGTTCTGCGCATTCTATCGCCATCGACCCAATTTCCATCGCGCCATAATAAACAAAGACTTCACCGCCAAAATTATCCTTAAAAAACTTCCTTATCCCGTTTGAAACCGCATGTCCGGTAAAACTCGCGATTTTAAATTGCACATCCTTAACTCCGTTCTCAACCAGCATCCATAAAAGTTCGAATGTGCTTAGTGGATAGCCGAAAATGGCGGGTGCTCGCAAAGCGCGAATGATCTTAATATATTCAGCTTTTCTGGAATATATAAAATGCGGATGCAAAAATGTCATGTTCGGCCACAAATTACGCGCGCTTTCGGTTGAACAATAGATCTTTGGTTCTGCGTAATCCAGTTTGGCCCATCGCCAAACTCTACGGGATAGAATCGATCTTTCGTTTTGGTACGCGCTATCACTGCAATAACGAAACGGCTCCCCGGTTGACCCCGAAGTTAACCCTTCGCGCCTACGTTTTATATCAATATTCGACGCCACTGTATCTCCGCGATCATAATTTCTAAATAAGCTTTTGGAAACGGGTATAATCGCGGCCAAATCTTCTTCGTTACAAAAACCAACCGGATCAAATTTTGTGGCATCGAAAACATCTTTATATAATTTAACGTTGGCATAAGCATGACGTACCAAATTGCGAAGACGCGCATTACGAATATCCTGCATGGTTTGGGATGATTCATATTCATTAAGTTCGGCGTAAATGAGCGCAAGAGCAAGCGAATTTTTATTTCCAAGACGACTATCCCAAATTAATGGTGAACTAAAATAATTTTTGTTTTTTAAAAACCGGATCATAAAAAGCGAAAGCGAATACATACGTCTTTGAACGAAATTTTATGCATTTTATTAAAAATTGCCTGCATATTTGTTTAAATACTCTTTTTTAGAAATAAGCGCAACGCCTAAACAAAACTCGGTTCCGGAAGAATTAGTTCAGGAAAAACGCGTGATTAGCCACTTGTCTTTTTCTTTGATAAATTTTATGCATCCTTCTATGGCCAATGACGGCCTTGAATTCTTAAATGTAATCAGCCGTTCAAAAAAAGCAAACGCCTCTTTATCGTTTTTTATTTTTATATGGGTATTCCGGTAAAGAATATTTCTATGATAAAGGAGATGCGGACGCGCTATTTCATTTATGAATTCATTTATATTTAAAGTGCGCACTATTCCCTGGCGTTCACTGAAAATTTCTAATATTGCATCTTCCCTGAATAAGCTAGCAAAATGAGATATATTGCCGGATTTAAAAATGTAAAATAAATTCTCAAGTATGCTGGCGATGGTTTTTTCCTCCTTAGTTACCGGTTTCTCGAGATATTCAATCCCGCTTTTCCGCAACATGATATTGGGCCCGAAAGTCAAATTAAGCATATCGGCTCATCTTTGCGTTAGAATACCATTTTGATAAATAAGTCCGCCTGAAACAAAATGGGCGGCGGAATCAAGCCAGATCGAAGAATTTTTAATTTTATAACGAAAACCACCCGACATAAACTTAGCTAAGCCACTTGGGAAACCGAAAGCGTTGTGCGCGGAATACTGCAGGGAGAGCAGCCAAGGAATACTCCTTTCCAAAATTTCAGTATATTCGCGCTGATCCGCAAATGCCCGAAAAATCCTTGCCGTGCCTCTCGTGCATGCCACATGAAAATCAGTATCGCGCTGAAACCCTCCAGAAGGCATTTCTTGAGAAGCTACCCAGCGCAAGACATCCTCAGCTGATTTTTTATCGATATCTTTTAATAATCCGGGCGTATCGGCATAACTGGCAGAGGCCATAATCAATTTATGCTCAAGCGAAAAATAAAAATTATTTTTTATGCCCGCTAAAATTTTTTCTAACGTCCTCGCCTCCTCTCCAGTTTTTGATGGCATAATTTTTAAAAATTTGGCAACAATATTCGCGACTGTAGGATCGATATTCCCGGCATCAAACTTTCCGGTTATTTCTTTGGAAAACTCCGCAGCATAATCGCTTTCGCCAAGCTTGATGGCGAAAATGCCGACCTGAGCAAGAGTGTAAGAATCTCTAAATCTAAGATTTTCAATCCGCCTTTTAATGTAATTGAAAGCTTTATCAGCGGCAATTATGAATCGAGGTTCGTTTACGGCTCTTCCATATTCAATCAACGCACTGCCGGCAATGGCTGATAATCTAGGATTATTTTCAAAGACTTTTTTGCCTTCCGGATCAAGCCCAGCCGGGAACGCTAACCGGTCCTCCTGCATTCTGCAAAGCCATTCTGCCGCGCTACGCACTCCGTTCAATAGCAGATTCATTTTGAATTTTTCCGGGAAAAGTTCAGCATAGGCATAGTCATATAAATTTTGCCGACCACCAAGATTCATAACAGTTTCCATAATATTTATCATACCTGGTTCTTTACAAAACGAAAACATAAGGGCCCACTTATTAAGTGGGCCCTGTAGAATAAAAGCAAAAGGATGTTTGCTCTAACTAATTTTCTTAAGGCTCAGAGTCGAAGAAGCTGTCCCGACTCCCCAACCATTCATCTCATTACCACTAACAACAAGGCGCGCTGCAATGAAGTTTGAGATGGTAAATCCGAAGTCCTCTCCTGTCAATGTGCCGACGAAGGTCAACCATTGATTGTGGTACGAAGACCCACGGACATGCTGAATATACAATTTCCCTTCTACCTTGTTACCGGTGACCTTTTCGATATTTACAAACAAATCGCCTTTCAGGCCGGTGTTGGTCGCCCATCCTTCTCCGGCTACTTTAGATTCCCAGCAACCGACTAAAGGATGAGACGAGGCCGCTACCCGACACTGCGAAGCACTGTTCACTTGAACGGTTGTGCAACCTGCCGCGAATAAAGCGATCATCGCACAGACCCAAAGCGCCGACTGTCGCATGTTGTCCTCTCCTTACTCTGATTTTTGAGCGTGATGCCACACCTGAAACCGAACACTTTGCTTGCCTACCAAGCAAAATGCCGGCGCCTCTCCGCCTTCTTTTTCCTCCTTTCACTCTCCGAAGCTTCATTTTATTTTCAATAAAACATACCGGCCTCCTGGGCTTCGCTATTGTCCGGTTTGGGTTGGATCATTCTTGGAGCCGGAATGCCGCGGTGGACAAAATCGCACATGGTACGGTTAGCTGTTGCCCAGTCAATCGGATATGCGTTTTCGTGACCCGGGCAATATCCTAACCCGTGGCGCAAAACACCTCCGCAAGCTCCGCATAACGGCATAATTGCCCTCCAAATACAAGCCAAATTCTGCAATCATTATAATCTAATAATTGCAAAAAGTCAAATCGCTCTGCCTTATGTATATCAACGCCGCAACAAAATACTTAAACCCGTTCTGCAATAACCAGAAGCAGCCAGATAATGCTGGACGAAATCACTCCGGCCAAAAAACCTGAGAGGGCTGTGGCCACTAGAGTTCCGACCTTAAAATTATATTGCCGACTCGCTCCGGATTCAACGAATTCATCTCTCAAGGCCATGTTAAATTTGATTAATACTAATGCTTTAATTATATTTTGAATTCCTACCGATGCAAATCAAGTTATGCCCAGCTTTTCGATCCTAATACCGATCAATCTGATTGGTTTTTTGTGCTGATTTTTGCGTCGGTCAAGATACGGCATTAATAACTTCATCGCCTCAAAGTTTAACATGTCTTTCGAATCAGACGGGAGAGGCAGTGTATGCGCGCTGGTTTTTGTCTCAAAATCGGAAAATCTCACTTTTATCGCGATTGTTTTAAAATTTTTAAAAGATTCCTTCTTGAATCGCGCGAAAACTTCGTCGGTTAACCCGCGTAGTGTCGAAAATATCAGGGCTGGCTCCAATGTATCCTTATCGTAAGTCTCCTCTGCTCCGATCGATTTTGCCTCGCGTTCTTCGATTAGCTCCACCTCGCCCCGGCCGCGCGCTTTTTCATAAAGATCTATACCCCATTTGCTGAAGAATGTTTCCATCTGTGAAGACGAAAATTTCTTTAGATCAGAAACAGTTTTG
>CAYIFA010000056.1:0-4200 GCA_964362625.1 uncultured Candidatus Saccharibacteria bacterium | reverse complement strand
AAAGTCGTTGAAAAATAACGATGATAGGTCCAGTTTAGCGGGGTGGAGGAGCAGTACCTCGGGAGGCTCATAACCTCCAGGCGCCGGCGCACATCCGGCCCCCGCAACACTTATTAAATATATTCGAATTCTTTCAACCCCTTTTCAAAAAGCGAAATTGCTTTTTCGGCGTCTTCACGGGTGAGATTGGATTCCGGCTCGTGGGCAATGCGGTTACGCATTTTGTGGGCAAGCCAGACGTCATCTAAGGAATCGAAATCGGCCGGTTCGATTGTTTTTAGACGCTCACCCAGACCATCTCCGTCATAACCCATGCGCTTTAACAAGTCATCCAAAATGCTGTCGGCTTCCAACACTGCAAGTTTCCAGTCCGAAGGATTGGACGATTCCATGCGCTTTTTCACTTGGGCCCATTTCTCGGCGCGAACTGGCCGTGGGACCTCCTGAATTTTTAGAAATTCAGCCGCTTCTTTGAGCGCCCGCCAGCGAAGAATTTTCTGGGTTCGTATAACAAAAACCACGATAAAAAACACCAGAAGAATCGTCAACAAAAAAGCCACCCCCTCAACCCAGAATCGTATAAGCGCCCATGGAATGTTATAAAAAAAGTCAAACATATTGTTCCAAAAACTTGCCCAATTCAAATAAGGTTGGTTCGTTAAACCACGAAGCCATCAGTTGAATTCCGACCGGCAGATCCTTGCCTTCTCGCGACACGGTTCCGAACGGCACCGAGAGAGCCGGAATTCCGGCGATGTTGGCCGGCACCGTGAAAATATCAGACAAATACATTGATAATGGATCGGAAGTTTTTTCTCCGATTTTGAATGCCGGCGTAGGCGTGGTCAAAGATAATATCGCGTCAACTCCCTTAAAAGCGTTCTTGAAATCTTGTATTATCAATTGGCGAACCTGCCCGGCACGGCCATAATAGGCGTCGTAATATCCGGCGGACAAAACGTAAGTCCCGAGCATTATCCGGCGTCTCGGCTCCGGACCAAAACCTACTGTGCGGGTTTTTACATAAGTTCCAAGCAAATCATTTGATCTAACCGACAAGCCGTACCGAATGCCATCAAATCGCGCCAAATTAGAGGAAACTTCTGCGGGCATAATAATATAGTAAATCGCAAGCGCGTAAGGAGCATGCGGCAAACTTATTTCGCGTATTTCATAGCCGTGGCTTTCAAGGATTTGGTGCGCTTCATTAAATTTTTCGTACATATCAGAGTCAATGCCATCACCGTCTCTACCCAATTCTTTCGAAATCCCAATGACCGGCTTGGGAGCCGAATTTTTCGGTTTATACTCAACCGAAGTGGCATCTTTCTGGTCCTTGCCATTTATAACATTGAAAACCAATTCGGCGTCCTTGACACTCCTGGTTATCGGCCCTATTTGATCAAGCGACGAAGCCATAGCGATCAGCCCGGAGCGTGAAACCGCGCCGTAAGTCGGCTTGAGCCCGACCACTCCGCAAAAAGCCGCGGGTTGCCGGATTGAACCACCGGTATCGGAACCAAGCGCGGCCATGGCCATACCGGATGCAACTGCCGCGGCTGATCCTCCGGAAGAACCGCCGGACACCCTTATTTCATCATAGGGATTTTTTACCAGGCCAAACGCCGAGTTCTCGGTTGACGAACCCATGGCGAATTCGTCCATGTTGGTGCGCCCGGTAAGAACCGCACCGGCTTCTTGCAGTTTATTAATTACAAAGGCATCGTAAGAAGCGACAAACGGCTCAAGAATTTTTGAAGCAGCTGAAGATATTTTTCCTGCAATCAATATATTATCTTTGACCGCGACGGGAATGCCTTCGAGCATTCTCGGTTCACTCCCCTGCTTTAGCCTTTTGTCCGAATCCTCTGCCGCCTCATATGCGTCTTCAAATATCTCAAGATAAGCATTCAAAGAGTTATTGCTTTTTTTAATTTCGGCCCTGTGCATTTCGAGAAGCTCCCGCGATGAAATCGCGCCGGAATGCAGTAATTCTCCGGCTTCTCCTATAGTCAATTTTGCGATATTTATTACGGACATGTTATCTTTGAAATACCGCCTTTACCTTTACATAACCCTGGTCGCTTTCGGGGGCCGCAGCTATTAACCCCGAAAAATTTTTGAAAACCACGGCCGGCTTCTCATCGTCCCGAAAATTGGCGGGATAATTTGCCGCGTCAGCTGTCTCCGATATTTCGCCGACTGGGATTTCTTTTAATTTTTCAAAGTATCCTAAAATAGAACCCAAATCGCGCGCCAAATCATCCTCTTCTTTTCCCGATAGCTCAATTCGAGCAAGCGCACTTAATTTTTTTATGTCAGATTTAGCGATCATTTAATCAATCTTAAAAATTCCGCTTCATCGATAATTTTAATTCCTAATTTCTTGGCTTTATCGAATTTTGATCCGGGCTCCGACCCAGCAACCACAAAATCTGTTTTCACGCTTATCGAGCTGGAATTGTTACCGCCGAGATTCCGGATTTTCTCCTTTGCTTCTTCCCGCGACATTGATCGAAGCACGCCGGTTAGCACGAATGTCTTACCTTTTATTTTGCTGTGTTCCATCTTACGACCCCGTTCAGAATAAATAGTAACATGCCCGAGTATTTTCTGTAAGAACGCCGGATTTGGAGCGTTATGAAACCAATCGTGGATGCTGCCGGCCACTATGCCGCCGATGTTCGGAACCATTTCCAATTCATTAATTTTCGCCTTTCTGATCTCATCTAAACTACCGAAATAATCCGCGAGGTCCCGCGCTGTTTCTTCTCCGACATGCAGAATACCCAACCCCATCAAAAACCTCGATAACTCTATCCTTTTTCTCGCGCCAATCGCCTCCACCAGATTCTGGGCCGACTTATCGCCAAATCGCTCGAGTCCCGCCAAATCCCCCTCACGTAAATCAAACAGATCGGCGGCATCGTTGATTAAACTGTTATCAAGCAGGGCATCGATAATTTTAGGCCCTAAACCGTCTATATCAAAAGCCGCGGCGGAAGCGAAATGATACAAATTTTCGCGGTGCCTGGCCGAGCATTTAACATTGACGCAGCGATGGATAACTCCGTCCCTTTTTATTTTATGCCCGCACATCGGACAATCAACCGGCATGTGGAAATTTTTTTCCCGACCGCTGCGGAGTCTGACGATTACTCCGCGTACATCGGGGATTACGTCGCCGGCCCGGCCGACAATAACAGTGTCGCCGATCTTTACCCCAAGCCGCCTAATTTCATCTTCATTATGCAACGTTGCGCGGCTGACTGTTACGCCGCCGATCCCGACCGGCCGCAAATGCGCCACCGGCGTTAATGCTCCGGTGCGGCCGACTTGCACTTTTATGTCCTCGATAATGGTAGTTACTTCCACCGGCGCGAACTTGAAGGCAATCGCGCCACGCGGCGTTTTCCCTACCATCCCAAGCCGTTTAAACAAATTATTGTCGTTTACCTGAATAACAACACCGTCAACGCCGTACTCCAAACTTTCTCGGCTTTCGGCAATTTTATCGCGGAACGCTACCGCCTCCTTGGGATCGCCAAAAGATCTGGCTAGCTTATCGGTTTTAAACCCAAGCAAAGCAAGATATTCGTGCTCGGCCTCATGGGTAATGGAACCGGAATCGACAAACAAACCGTAAGCCAAAAAATCAAGGCGGCGGGAAGCGGTTATTTTTGAATCAAGCTGGCGGATAGACCCAGCGGCGAGATTGCGCGGATTGGCGTAAAGCTGAGCGCCTTCTTTTTTCTGTTCCTGGTTGATTCGTTTAAAATTTTTCTTGGAAATAAGCACCTCGCCTCTTACTTCAATTTTATTGCTTAAAAATTTTCTGATTTTTCCTGTGTTCGCGAACGATAAAGGAATGGCCTCAACGGTCTTGGCATTAGTGGTAACGTCCTCGCCGACTTGGCCATTCCCGCGAGTTGAAGCGGTTTTCAAAATCCCGCCTTCATAAATGAGGGTCAACGCCAATCCATCAAACTTTAACTCAGCAAAGATTTTGGGCGGGCGCGCCAGCCCGGCGAATTTCATAACGCGCGCTAGCCATTCATTGAATTCTTGCTCGTCAAAAACATCTTCCAAAGAAAGCATCGGCCGAGAATGCCGGATTTTTTTGAATTCTTTTTGAGCTTCGCCGCCGACTCGCTGGGTCGGCGAATCCGGAGTGATAAATTCCGGAAACTGATCCTCTAA
>CAYIFA010000055.1:0-4229 GCA_964362625.1 uncultured Candidatus Saccharibacteria bacterium | reverse complement strand
GCCGAAGTTTTAGATTCCGGCGGAAAGATTATACAAGAAACTCGCGGTTGGGACGATGAAAATCAAAAAACTGTTTCCCAGCGTTCCAAGGAAGAGGCGCATGATTATCGTTATTTTCCGGAGCCGGATTTGCCGGCCATCAATCCGCATAAAGTGTTTGGCATCGAAGAATTACGGGCTGGTCTTCCGGAATTGCCGCATGAGCGACGGGAGCGATTGAAGAAAGAATATAATCTTTCGGGAGATGTCCTTAATATGGCGCTTGATGATGCCGGTTTCCTGAATTTCATTGAGCGTGCCGTTTCCGAGCTTTATGCTTGGGATCAGGCTCACAACAAAGAAGAATTGCGCAAGCTCGCCATCAATTATATCTCCTCGGATTTACAAGGGCTTGTTAAAGAAAAAGAACTTTTGTGGGGTGAACTATTGGTAACGCCGGAAAACTTCGCGGAATTGATGAAAATGGCCCATAACGGTGAAATATCTTCTCGCGCGGCAAAAGATGTTTTGAGAATTATGATTGAAGAAGGCGGCGATCCATCACATATCGTAGATTCAAGGGGGTTGAAACAAATCAGCGACTCCGGGGAACTGGAAAAAGTTGTGAAAGAAATTATTAATGCCAACCCCGAAGCTGTTCTGGATATTAAAAAAGGCAAGGAAAATGCCGCCCAGTTTCTGGTCGGTCAGGTAATGAAGCAAACTCGCGGCAGCGCTAATCCAAAGATTGTCTACGAAATACTCGCCAAATTAATTAAATAGTTTACTTGAAAGATCTGGAAGATTGTATTACCTTCATAGACAGCGAACCAATCCTTAACACCCCCTAAAATAGTCAACATGGCATGTTGCCTATTTTTTGTGCAGATACATCTCGTAATGGAATGTAGCCAAAGAAAAAGGCCGAAATTAGGATTGCTAGCCAAACATTTGGCCGCGAGGTCAAAGTTTCCCCGGTTAGCATCCTAATTCCAGCCTTTATCTTCGAGTTAAACCTCCTAGGTCTAATATTGAACCTCCGAGGTTTAACTTTGGCTAGGAACACCTATTGACATCATAGCAAATAAATACCGTAGTGTTATCCACACTATTGACCTTCAAAAAATTAAATGCTAAACTCGGCAGATAGCGTAAGCAAAATTTTATAATTGTCGCGACGGGGAAACCGCGATGTAGCCATATAAAAATGGGCTGTTATTCAAACCCCGTTAGTACAATTCAGTAATTAGCCATAAACCTTCAAAGGGGGTGGTTTTTTTGTTTGCCCCCACACTAATTGAGCTTTAAAAAATTTAAAAATTAATTATTAAAAAAATTAAACCCTCACACTAATTTTTATAAGGCGCGAAGCGCAAAAACGTGATTATAAAAATTAGTGTGAGGGCAAGGTCTACATCATGAAAAAACTATTAACATCAGCCCTGGTATTTGGAGGAATTCTTGTGGTTCTCCCGATGCTCGCCGCGTTTGAGGCGCACGTAATAAATGTTACGGCGACCATCGAGAACGCGCTTTTTGTGCCGATCAAAGAAATTGATTTTGGCACGGTCTTTCCGCAAGAAGAATTAGACAAACCATTATCAATAGCGCTTTCGCAGTCCTTCCAATTGGAAGACCGGGTGGACGACGTTTCATACATGATCCGTCAAAAGCCGAAATGCGGTTTGCCGATCCTGGATACTGATCCGACCGAGTATAGCGATTTCGGTTTAGTAACCGAAACCGAGGAAGAAGGGCTGTTTGTTTGTGAGGACGAAGGATATGTGATGCTCCCGCCGCTTTGCCCCTATCTTTCAAAACATTCTGAAGTTATCGGCCATGGCGAGGAGGGTGATATTCTCTACGAGGACGGAGCGCTAGATGCGTTCCACGGCACTGTGCCGGACTGGGATTTTTCGGACACCATCAACTATCAGGTTGACGGACATCTGGCTAAATCAACCCACGACCTTCAAGATATCTGGAATATTGATCTCAAAGTCCCGTGCTTTGGCGGGCACTGCGCGCAGGACTGGGCGGATTTCGTGTTAGGGATCAACCCGGCCGCAAATCCTGATAATTATATCCAGCCGCTGGCCCGCGAACACCAGCTTTTCGGTTGCGATTTGTGGATAGAAGTCACCGGCATTAGCTTGCCGGGAATAGGCTGCCAAGAAGCCCTTGACCTTATGTTGGTTTTGGATCGTTCCGGTTCAATCAGCTCCAGCGAACTTAGTACTCTTAAAACCGCGGCCAAATCATTTGTAGACACGCTTGCTCCTTCAGCTGACGGCGCGCATGTCGGACAAACTAGTTTTGCAACGCTTGGCTCGCTTGATCACCACCTCTCGGATAACGGGGCTTCGGTCAAAGCCGCGATTGATGCGCTCATTGCCGTAGGGTTCACCAATCTTTTTGAAGGTATCGCATTTGCGCAAGACGAACTCGATAACCCGGGCGACGGACATGATCGCGATGATGATATTGCAAAGGATTTTATGGTTATAATCACTGATGGCGCGCCAAACCGGCCGGTTGATACCGCCACCGCAAAAGCCGCGGCCACTGCCGAGGCCAATGCCGCCAAAGCCGAAGGAACGACGATTTACGTTGTTGGCGTAGGAACCTCTTCTTCAACCGCCGCATATTTAGAAAATAACATTGCTTCAAGCCCAGCACATTACTTTGATGCCGCTAGCTTCGCCGCCCTTAGCGCGATACTGAACGGTCTGCTGATTTGCGATGAAGGACTTTAAAAATTAAGGAGGCCGGGAAAACCTCCGATGTCACACACCGCAGTGTGGGTCGTCGGAGGTTGAGGAGGCCTCAGAGGTTGTAGTCACACTCGCCCTGTTTCTCGGGAAAACATCCGATGTTGAAGGAGAGAAACAGGTTCGTGTGGCTATAAAATTCGCTTCTGCTTCTGTCCGCGTATACAAACGGACTTAAGGGGCAGGGGCAGCAGTGAAAATGCCACGGTCGATAAAATTTATAAGTTTAAAAATTCAAAAATAATCTTATGAAAAAAATTCTATTAGGACTCGGAGGATTAGGAGCGATTGTCACCATGTTGCCGATGCTCGCCGCCTTTGAAGCCCATGTCGTAAACGTAACCGCGACCATTGAGAATGCGTTGTCGGTTCCACAGCGCTTAATTGAATTCGGCACCGTATTCCCGCAGGAGCATCTTGACAGAAGCTTACTCGTGGCACTTTCTAGATCTTTTCAGGCTGAAGAAGACGCGGACGATGTTGAATACATAATTCGTCAGAAACCAAAATGTGCATGGAGTTGGCAAGATGCAGCTGGCGTTTGGAACATTGATGAACCAAGCACTCAAACTGGTCACCCAAAACTTGATGCGGTAGATGTGCCGTATATTGATTGTGGCGTGAAAGTAAATGTCCCAGAAAATCCCGGAGACCCGACTGCAAATCCACCAGTACCGCCAACCGGAGATGGAATTCCAGACAATGCAAAGTGGGGGCCGTTGCCGTTGCTTTGTAATTACATTTCAAAGCATCCGGACGGAGTTGATGATGGGGGCGTTGAATCAGATAACGATGGTAGTCTAAATTCATTTCATCAAGCCTGGACCTGGAATGGTAGGCAGCTTGTCTGGACTGATACATCAGGTCGCCTCGCAAAATCTGACAATGATACTTCAGACAATTGGACCATTGATCTAGCCGTCCCGTGTTTCGGCGGATATTGCGCACAGGATTGGGCTGATTTCGTACACTCGTACGATCCGCAAGCCGATCCAAATGCGTATACCCAACCAATCGAAAACGAACACAAAGTGTTTGGTTGTGATCTGTGGGTAGAAGTAACTGGTGTTTCAAGACTTTCCGGACAAAACAGCGGAACTTCAGAACAGCCATAATTTCTGTCATTCTCACTCAGCCTCAATTAAAAACTGGGGCTGAGAATAGAGCGACTGATTGTTGACAATTTAAGGCAGTCGTGATAATATACCGGCAACATGAATAATTTCAATATCAAGCGTTTATCAATATTTCCGGCCTTAGAGCGTGTGTCAGGCCAGCCGCTCCGAAAAAGAGACAAGATTATTGTTTCAATAATTTTGGTTTTGTTTCTTTTTGTCTTCTATGTGGTGCTTGACGCCAACAAATACAGCGCGCAAGTCTTGGTAGTTGAAGGTTCTTCCAAGGTAGGAGTCAATCCGACTTCGGAATCTTTGGACTTCGGCGATTTGTCGCGGGGTTCGGCAATGGTCAGGAGAGTTG
>CAYIFA010000054.1:3033-4717 GCA_964362625.1 uncultured Candidatus Saccharibacteria bacterium | reverse complement strand
CTCACTCGGCTCGACGATGGGCGAACGTACGGCGAGACGCTACTCGACGCTACGCACATCTGCGTTGGACTTGTTGAGGACTGCCTCAATCGCGGCGTTATCATTCACTACGCGGTGAACATCACGGGGCACGGATGGCGTAAGCTCATGCGGGCGACGCAACCGTTCGCCTACATAATCGAGCAACTGCCGAGACAACTTCCGATCTTTGGCTTCCTGCAAGAGCATGGCCCGGTGGATGACACGGAGGCGTACGGTAACTTCAACATGGGCGCGGGTTTTGCGCTTTATGTTACTGAAGCCGATGTCGATACGGTTCTTGAAATCGCCGCACTGAATAATCTCGGCGCGATTCGCGTCGGGCATATTGAACAGAGCGAAGAGAAGAAGGTCGTAATTAGACCGAAAAATCTGGAATACGCCGGTAGGACTCTTGGGGTAAGGCAATGAGCGATTACCGAGGACCGGCAAATATCACGGTTTAATTTTTTTTATTTATTTTCATTCCGCGGCGAAATATGTTATTTTTGCCTTAGAGACTAAATTGTCTAACAAGGAGGGAGCCGTGAAACAGGACCACGGACTTATGTGCAATAAGCATTCCGTAATTACAGTTACCGCGGCAGCGAAATCCTGTCCGGAGTGCGGCAAGCGGGAAATCTCCACAAGTTTTAGCAGATGTTCAAGATGCGCGAAAAAATTGAATAAATGTTCTTTGTGTGATGCCCCGATTAAATAGTTAGATAAAGATGTTTCAGGCAAGTCCGGCAAAAATTTTGCCGGATTTTTTATAATTACTTTTTATCCGCCCTTCTTTCAAGATCTAGACATACCGAATTTATGCAATATCTTTTACCCCCTTTATCTTTCGGCCCGTCTTCAAAGACGTGTCCCAGATGCGCTCCGCATTTTTTGCAAAGCACCTCGGTACGGATCATTCTTAAACTTCGGTCTTCGCGTAGCTCAATGTTTCCCAAATTGGCCGGCTCGGTGAAACTCGGCCAGCCGGTCTTGGAATCAAACTTTGTGTCGGATGAAAAAAGTTCCGCGCCGCAAATCGCGCATTTATACATTCCTTTTTCGTGGCTATCCCAGTATTTTCCGGAAAAGGGTGCTTCAGTGCCGCCTTCGCGCGCCACCCCACGTACTTCCGGCGTTAATTCATCGTCTTTTCTCATATTTATTCCGAATTTTTTAATAATTCATTAAACCTCGTTTTAAGCTTTTCGAGTTTTGGGCTTATGACAATCTGGCAATACGGAGCCGACGCATTCCTCGAATAATAATTCCGGTGATATTCCTCGGCCGCGTAAAAAGTTTTCAGTGGTTTTAATTCTGTTACCACCTTTGGCCCGGATTCATCCAGGTTCTTTATGAAGGCTTCGGTAGCTAGTTTTTGTTCGTCGATAGTATAGAGGATTGCCGAACGGTATTGCGTTCCGACATCCGCGCCCTGGCGGTCGGGCGTTGTTGGATCATGAGTTGCAAAAAATACCGTGAGCAAGTCTTCATATGAAATTTGTTCTGGGCTATATTCTATTTTTATAACTTCAATATGTCCGGAGTCGCCACGAGACACATCCTCATATGTCGGATTTTTGGTCTGTCCTCCGGCGTACCCCGGCATGACCGAAATCACGCCTTTTAATGATTGGAACACCGCTTCAGTGCACCAAAAACAACC
>CAYIFA010000054.1:0-2933 GCA_964362625.1 uncultured Candidatus Saccharibacteria bacterium | reverse complement strand
CGGTTTTCTTTGATCTTAACAAAACTCCGGCCATCATGAAAATAAATATCGCTTCCGGCATATCCTGGTTCGAGTGGTTTTGAATCGCGGAGAACTTCAATCTCAATTTCTCGGCCGCTAGATGATCCCGCGACAAAATAAACGCTTTTGGCACGGTACAAAAAGTCGACACGATCTAAGCTGGGTTTGCCGCTGCCTACCGTCGCGCCAGTTTCGGCATATTCTGACATAATATTCCATTCGCCAATCAGGTAGAGCATGTTTGGGGAAATTTCAAGTGGTTCTGGAAAGTATTGCAAACCGGATTTGCCGGGAGCACCAGATCCAAAATTATTGTTTCTAGAGGAACCAAAATATGTCTCCGGACTTTGGGCGCTTGGTTCCAAGTGGTCTACTTCGACCAATCCGCCGTTAATATTTCCGGTTTCACCTAATACCGCCATCTTTTCAGCTAGGGCCTCTTGGATTTTAAGTTCGGTTTCTTTATATCCACCCTCGCCAATATGGTCATAAATAATGTAGCCGTCAATATCAATCAAATATTTTCTCGGCCAATATTGATTGCGGTAAGCCTGCCAAGTGGAGTAATCATTGTCTAGCACCACCGGGAATTTGATTCTCAAACTTTCTACCGCGGCTTTTACGTTCTCAATATTTTTTTCGAACTCAAATTCCGGAGTATGCACGCCGATAATCACAAAACCTTTATCTTTGTATTTTTCATACCAACTATTTAAATACGGAGTCGTGCGTTGGCAATTGATACAGCTATAAGTCCAAAAATCCAGGAGCACCACTTTTTTGCCGACAAACTCCCCAATGGTTACCGAGTTGCCATCAGTGTTTATAAATCCGTCGGGAGTCGTAATTTCTTTGGCCAGTTCGTATTTTTTCGATTTTTCTTCGCGCGACGACAATTCATCGCTGGCGCGCGGAGTAACAGTTATGATCTCTCCACCACCACCCCGTTTAGCATTGGATGAGTTCAGGAAAAATATCGCGCCGATTACGGCGAGAATGGTAACAGTCAGGATATATGGTTTATAAGCGGCCATTTATTAAATCAACAATTTATTTAAGAATCCAAAATTGGCAATTAACGAAAGTTTTTGGGTGAAAATCAGGACGCCGAGGGCCAGCAAGATAATTCCAAAAACAATATTTAGATATTTTAATCCGGTGCCATGCCGGCTAATGAATTCGGCGGCCTGTCCCGTGAATGCCCCAACAACTAAGAAGGGAATTCCGAGCCCGAGAGCGTAAGTTAAGAGCAAGATAAAGGCCGAAGCTGGCTGGGTCGCGGCGAGTCCCAGAATTATACCAAGCGCCGGGCCAACGCAGGGCGTCCAGCCAGCGGCAAAAGCCAACCCGAAAAGAAAAGATGTTAGGTAGCGGGATTTGAATTTAGCGTGAACCCCGAATTTGTATTCTTTTTCTAAAAACGGTATCCGGATTAGTCCCAATAGATACAAACTGAAAAAAATTATGATAAGACCTCCGGCGCGGGACAGCCAAACATAAACATCATATGAAAATCTCGCAAGCCCGTATTTTATCAAAAAATAGTGAATTAAAATTCCTAGGGCGGCAAAAACAATCGAGAAGCCAAGAACGAAGAATACGCTATTTATAAAAATATCGCGGCGTTTCGATCCGGCATCGATGGTGCTTGTTCCGGCGAGGTATGCCAAAAAACCCGGAATTATCGGCAAAACGCACGGGGCGAGAAACGATAAAAGTCCGCCCAGAAATGCGCCAATTAAAAGTCCCTCGGTCATATATCATAATTATACAGAATTATTAATTTTTTATGTACAAGGGCATCTGTTATAATTTTGTTATTAAAATTGTTTATGTCTTACGATAGCCAAGAATTATTTAAAGATACGGCTAAGGGGTATGCCAGCTTTCGCACAGGATA
The DNA here is from genome assembly GCA_964362625.1 of uncultured Candidatus Saccharibacteria bacterium. GTDB lineage: Bacteria > Patescibacteriota > Minisyncoccia > 1-14-0-10-42-19 > 1-14-0-10-42-19 > CAYIFA01. The sequence goes on along the minus strand of CAYIFA010000054.1, from coordinate 1,012 downwards.
TCCGAAAGAATTCTTCGATCATGTTATTAAGTACTTCGGCCTCAACGGCAAGGGACGTTTGCTTGATTTGGGTTGTGGAACGGGACAAGTAGCAATCCCTCTCGCGCCACATTTTGAAGAAGTAGTCGGGGTGGATCCAGCAGAGGGCATGTTGGCCGAAGCTGAAAAGATAGCAGAAAAATCCGGAATTAAAAACATCAAATGGATACTGAAGAAAGCCGAGGACATATCAAGCGAGTTGGGGCAGTTTCGTCTGGCGTCTTTTGGCGCGTCATTTCATTGGATGGAACAAGATAAGGTGCTCGTTAAGCTTTATCCTATGATAGAGCCAGGCGGTGGCTTGGTCATGGTGAGCGGTTCGTCATCCATTTGGAGAAATCCAGAAAATGAACCATGGAAAGCAAAATGCAAGGAAGTTTTGATAAAATTTCTTGGGGAAAAGCGTAGGGCCGGAAATTCCTATTACACAGAGCCCAAAGAAAGGTTTGAAGATATACTATTACGCTCCAAGTTCAGTAAATTTGAAAAATGGATTCATGACACCAGGCGGCGCAAAGCCATCGATGATATCATTGGGCTCCTATACACTACATCATTTGCTCAAAAGAGATTTTTTGGCGATAGATTAGAGGATTTTGAAAAAGAATTGCGCAGAGAGCTTCTGAAATTTAGCCCCAGTGGAGAATTTACGGAAAAAGTCCAAACCGAAGCACTGTTGGTATGTAAATAATAAATACTCCAACATTCTTGAGAATATGAGAACATTCTGATATACTCAGATAATATGAAGGCCACGCAGCAAAAAAACGCAAAACAGTTGGAAGGGTATTTTAAAGGAGCGGCTAATCATCGGCGGATTGATATACTTTATTTAGTTGATCGGCATAACGGCATGACTCTGGAGAAAATCTCGGAAACTCTCGGTTGCAATATAAAGACTATGTCTGAGCATACTCGACGATTAGTTCAAGCCGGATTATTAAATAAAAAATACCAAGGCCGTCAAGTCGCT
>CAYIFA010000053.1:0-4754 GCA_964362625.1 uncultured Candidatus Saccharibacteria bacterium | reverse complement strand
TGCGTAAAGGATTGCGTATTTCTCAACTTGATCTCGCTAGAAAAATGCGCGTAAAAAGGGAGTTTATTTCACGAATAGAAAGCGGCAAACAAAACATTACGTTGGAAACTTTATATCGCATTGCCGAAGTGACCGGCAAAGAGGTTCAGTTAACATTTAGATAGTATATAGCGCGGCGACAAGGAATTCGGATTTTATTTTATTAAACCGCTCCGTCGAGCATCGCTCGGCGGTTTTTTGTTTGTTAAACATTTATTAAATACTATAGCGAAATTCTCGGGTTTGAGGTATACTCCGGGGAGAAACGCGATTTGAAAACTAAACCAAGCGAGGTTGGTGGATGCGGCCGGCTAAACACTTTCAGAGCTGCCGAGTAGCTACGGAAGACCAATGTAGCTGCGAAATTCGCGGGTATAGCTATCTGGCGTCTTTGACGCTGGCAGTGTCTTTGCTGGAATTCGGGGTTGCCCAATATCTCGCAAAATCAAGCTCGGTAAAAGTTGACGCAATGCACGCCGGGATTCATAGTTCATGGTACGGCTTGGCGGTTACGGTCAGTTGGTTGGTCAGCCGTTTTGATTTTGCGAAAAACAACGAAGCGCGCCTCCGAGCTTTTTTCGGATGCGCTAACTTCTTGCTGTTACTCTTTAGCTTGGGAATGGTTGTTTGGTTTGACGCTTGGCCAAAATGGCAGACCAATTCCCCGGTTGGGCCATACATGATGCTGGTTGGCGGTTTGATCGGGCTATCCGGCAACTGGCTGCAGCTGGGCGTCTTGAAAAAAATAAAAGTTGTTCTGCTCCAGCAAAAAGGGAAACTGCACGAAACTTTTGAGTGGTCAAAAACCGATGTGTTGGCTGATTTGTGGCTGTCTCTGGCAGTATCATCGGCCGCTTTCTACCTGATCGCCTCTCGACTTGCCGGATTTGGCATATGGTTTCGTATTGACCCGCTATTAACTTTTATCGCCGCGGCTTGGATCGCCTATATCGCCTTTGATCTTTTCATCAGAAAAACCGCAAAAAACATTTAACAAAACCCCGCAAATAATTGCGGGGTTTTGCATTTCTCTGGCCTCTTCTGTTCTTATAATCCTTGCAAGTCCTTATCTATATCCGTGAATTGCTGATCCACGTCTTCGGTCATGGTGCCGTCGAGATCTTTCTGGATATCTGACGTTGTATCTTTATTGAGCATTATTTCCGGGCCGGCGTCGGTTGATTCAGTTTTGTCACCGGCCATCATTCTATCTCCGGCTTTTTCGCTGGTCATGTATTCCGGAAAATAATCTTCAGCGCCTTTTTGCATATAAACATAGGCGGCAACCATAAGTCCGACAACCGCTATCGCCAAGATAATCAAAACCAGAACATTAGTCTTCTTCCCGGCGGCGCTTGTGGGAATGCCCTGATTCGGCATGGGGTTTGGATTCGGCGTTGGGTTTGGTGTGTTAAAATCCATATATTTTTTATTAGTAACTAGTAATTAGTAAAGAGTAACTAGGGTTTTAGAAATAATTTACGACCCGTTTTCGGTGGAAGTGGCACTGTCATCGTCTTCTCCCGGTTCTTTATCTACTTTCGGGATGTCGCGGAGCGCCTTAAGGGCATCAACTGCTGCTTGGCGGGTTGCCTTTACCAGGTCGTGAAGCGCTTTCAGGTCATCTCGAAGTTGTTGGCGAATCTTGCCGACATTGGCGTGAAGCGTATCTTCGCTTTCAATTACAATCGTGTAGATTTTGCCGGCTTGCGCTTCAATTGCGGTTTTTGCCGCAGCAATCGCCGCTTCGGCTTTGGTCAGTGCCGTATCTACCGTCGAAACATCGGCTCCGTTAGCCTCGGCTTTATCGGCGCGTGAACGAACCTTAGAAAGAACTTGCTCTATTCTCTCTAAAACATGCAGGAAATGATTGGCCATCCGCTCGTTTAGTTTGGCGATTTGTTCATCAATTTTCTCTACTCTTTTTTGCTTTTGCTCATCGCGGATTTGCTTCAGTTTTTCCTTTAACTCGGCGCGGTTAGTTTCAATTTTATCGCGCAAGTCCTCGCGTTTTTGGCGGATTTCATCTCGGAAATTTTCGCGGCGGTCGGCCGTTTCCTTGCGGAAATTTTCACGTTTCTCGCGGAGGTCTTCTAATGTCGCGGCCCGTTCCTCGCGGGTTTTCGACTTAAAATCAGAGCGCATGGTGCGGACTTCATCTTTCGTTTCACTTCGTTTTTCCATCACCTCTCCCCGTTCTTCTTTCACTGTATCTCGGATTTCTTTACGGCCGGATTGCCGGTCTTCGCGGATTTCTTCGCGGTTGGATTTAACGTCTTCACGAACGGCTTCGCGTTTTTGCAAGAGATCGTTTCGGGCGCCGGTTTGAGCCGTCGCGCTCAATGCTAGCCCCAATGCCAAAAGTATCGATATTGATAAATGTTTACTCATAAGTTCGACTTATAAAAGTTAACTGATAAAATCATAAAAGTATTATAGCACGAATATATGTTTCGGTAAGCTGGTTGTGGAAATCAAAACGATCCCGTTTTCGGGATCGTTCTTTAGTTAATAGACATCATGCGGTTTTCCCTCTTCGTAACCAGAAGCGGTTTGCCGCGAGAAGTAGCTTTTTTGGTGAAACTCTTTAAGATTTTTGGCGCCCACATAGCTCATAGAGGAGTGAAGGTAGGCGGTTAATTCGTCAAAAACCGGCGTAACCTCACCGCGATATCGTTCGCGTTTGAGAATTCCCTCCGGAGCGCGGAGGCGGCCGTTTTCCGGGCCGCGATCAGTCCGTGACATTTGAAATTCCGCTGAAGCCGAACCGCGCACCATTTTCCATCGTTCGCCGTCTTCAAAGATAACCGGACCGGGCGTTTCGTCGGTTGCTCCAAATAGTCCGCCAATCATAATCGCATTGGCGCCGGTCGCCAGGTTCTTGCAGAAGTCATCCGGACCCTTAATCCCGCCATCGGAGATAAATGCTTTTTTATAAATTCTCGCAACTGCCGCCGAGCTCGCCGACGATGTTATTTTAGGCATTCCAATTCCCGGACCCTTGCGTGTTTTGCATAGAGACCCGCCGCCTATCCCCTCTTTGGGAAGATCTGCGCCAGCATCATAGAGCATTTTTATGGCATCCGGAGTGTCAACATTCCCGGCTGAAAGCAATAATCCATCACCGAACGCTCGGCGTATTTCTTTTACGGTTTTTTGGAGAACTGCGGAATTTCCGCGGGCAGTATCAACGAAAATAATATCGGCCTCGGCTTTAAGCAGGGCTTCGCACTCGCTGAGGGCGTTTTTGCCTACACCAACAGCCGCAGCCACCCCCAGCCGTCCTTTTTGATCGCGAAAAGCAAATCTAAAGCGTTCGCGTTTCAGAATGTCGCTCGCGGTAATTAACCCGGCAAGCATTCCTTTTTCATCCAAAATCGGGAGTTTTTCCAGCCGTGTTTCGTACAGAATCTTTTTGGCATCCTCGAGGGCGATTCCATCCCGGGCAAAGATCATTTTATCCAGCGGAGTCAGGCGTTCGTGTATTTTTATGTTGTCTGGAGCCCAGCGCGCATCTCGGCCAGAAAAAATGCCAACAACTTTTTCGCTGTCATCTTCGACAACGATTAGGCCGGAAATGCGGTGCTCTTTTATCAGCTCTTTTGCCGCGCCGATAGAGTCCGACTTTCTTATGGTGAGCGGCGATTCCACTACATGACTATCGGCGCGCTTAACTTTTTCAACCTCGCGCGCCCGTTTTTCTATCGATAGAAATTGATGTATTACGCCGCAGCCGCCAAGGCGCGCCATGGCTATCGCCATTTCGGATTCAGTTATGGTGTCCATGTTGGCTGAAAAGATTGGCCGCGGCAGTCGGATTCCCTTGCCTAAATCAGAACCGGTATCTATAAATGCATCTGATCGGCTCGTGATTTCGGAAAAACGATCAACAATAGTTACGTCTTCAAAAGTCAACGCGATATCGGTAGGCAAACCTTTTTTCTTGAGATATTGATTTACGTATTTTGGCCAGCGTTTCATGTCAGCGGTTTCTTTTGAGTTTGTTTCAAGGTGCGTTTCGATTTTATTCTAACGTAAATTTATTTTTTGCCACTGGCCGGATTGGCTGCGGGCATAACAGCCGGATTCTTTGGCGCTAAACATTTCAGCTTCTTTCCCAAAGTATCTCTGTTCGGTCTGCGGAAGTTCCACGAATTTTTTCTTATCCCAGTCATACCGGCCGAGACGTTTTAGATGCTCGTTGTGGCGTTTTTTGGGGTCGTCTGAAAGAAAGACGTTTTCAGAAATCGTTTCTCCGGTTTCTAACCAAGCAAGGCCGGCGCTAAGACAGGTCTGCTTATCGGTTGGCTTTTCGAGCACTGCAGGCGGGGGCGGAAGAATTGGCTCGGCCGGTATGGTTTTCGGCTGGTCGGGGTTCCTGTGGAAATGGTATTGGATGTGCGGAGGCGGCATTTCAATATGATAGTGAATAACTGGCGGCGGCTGGAATATGTAAGTTGGCGGAGTTGCCGGATTTGGATAGCAGATAATCTGCGGTAAGTTCGGATAAGAATAGTCGTAATAACAATGCTGGTAGCTTTGCGGATAGACGGCGTATGAATGATATGCTTGGGCTTCGGAATAACCGAACAGAAAAACGAGACTAGCAATAAAAGTAACGGCAGTTTTGAGCATGGGGTATCTCCTTATTTGTGTTTTTACGTTAGAACCACCGTTAAAATTCTAGCGGATTCATGTTTTGCGGTCAACAAAAA
>CAYIFA010000052.1:1651-4808 GCA_964362625.1 uncultured Candidatus Saccharibacteria bacterium | reverse complement strand
GCGAGTAGCTTATCGCGTTTTATCCGGTTAGCGGTCAATGCAATTTGTTGGGCTTTTTTGAAACTTTGTAGGTTAAGCTCGTTGATTTTTTTCTGGTACCAAACCGGCAATTTAACATTACTACACCAGCTAGAAATAGTGCTCTTGGGTATTTTAATCTTTAATGCCGTCATGATCTCGGAATATGTTTGTCCCGTAGCACGTAATTTCCTAACCCGCTCCTTTAATTTATCGTCCCATCTAGTGTACATTAACTTAATTGTACCATAGATGTTATCAATGTGCAAACAATCTTATTAACGGCATACATTTGCCGCAAAGCCTTGCAAAACAATATTCATAATAGCAAAATTTTCCCAAAGGCAAAACCCTTATATTTTAAATGCCGCCGCATGCATATTAGCTTTTCAGAGAGTCTAATATGTTTGTGGCCCTGCGTATTTAAAAAATAACGGCTGATGGATTGGTCCATCAGCCGCAATGATTTTAATTTGTTTATTCGGTTTTCGCCATTTTACAGTACGCTTTCCCGTTTATCCACTGATAAGAACAAGCCAGCGGTCCGGGCTTTGCAATATATTCGATGATCAGATCGGCTTCGTTCGTCCAAGCTCTCTTACCGTTACAATCAAGAACCATCTGAACACCATTAGCGTCTGACCAGGATTTAAAAGCGCACGGTTCTTTAGCTGACCTGGTCCAAGCTCCTCCGACGTCGGCAACTAAGACCTGCACCCCAACTATTGTAGTAATAGCAAGAAGTATTATAAAGAGCGACCCCGTAGGGAGAATAAAGTCTTTCATGGCTAGTTCGCCCAATCCGGATTCGAGCTTATATTCCCTCCGCTTTCTTTAGGAACGTTAAACATAATCAAAGGACAAATTCTTTGCTTTGTTGAAACAATATATGCCCAGAGGACATCAAAAAAATTAGGCGGCAACGGCGTTTTTTCTCGATGTATAAGAACCTTTCTGCTTTCGGTAAATCCAACCTCGGGATGATATGTAATATATCGAGCGAACAAGGCCAGCCCCCAGACAGCGCCAAGAATGGCTATTGTAACACCAACAGTCCATCCGTAGCCGCGAGCGCCAAAAAGATAGATTGGCACTGCCGTAAGACTGGCGATAGCCGCAACCACTAAAGCGCCGTGAACCAATAATACCAGAGGCATATATACCAGGATGACTCTGAAAAAGAAACAGAGATTAGTGCCTTTTTCTTCTACGTATCCCCGATCATAACGACTATCGTATTTCCGAAAAGCTTGCCAAATACCAAGTGACCAGAAAAAAAGACGCACATGCCACATGCTCCGGTCTAATTCCATCAGCTCCCCCCCATTTTTTATCTAATGCGAATATAGCGTAAACTTGACAGCGCGTCAAGGTTAAAGGATTTTTTATAACAATGCCCCTTGAAGATATTCTTGGGCCGGGGCGGGCATCACGTTCCAATTTACCGATACGCGTACTTCGCCCATTGCCTCGCGGGAAACCAATTTCACAAAGCCGTTTTTGCGGCCGAAATCAAAAAGTTCTTTGGTTACTTTTACATCTTGCAGACAATAGTCTTTTATTTCCTGGATTTTTCCTTCGCGGTACCACTTAAGCGCTTGCAGGCCGTCGGCGCTTTTGGAAACGCCTAAGGTGGTTCTGGCAATGTTGTCGAGTTTTGGCCGAAAACCAGCGCCGCTAGTTACCTCAAATATCATATCCAGGTGCTTAATTTTAGATAGCGGCAACGACAAATACGGTTGAAGCACCGGAATATCAAAATGCTTAATGTTGTAGCCGATTATGGTTTCCGTATTTTTTAGCAGATCTTCAAATTCGCCCAACTCTTTTTCCTCAAAGATCAAATATTTATCGAGATTATAGGAATACGCCCCCAGCACCGAAACGCCGAGCAAATCAGCCCGGTCTCGTCCGCCGATTTCAGCAAATTCTTTTTTGGTCTCCAGATCAAAAACAATAATATCCTTTGCGTTCATAAGCTTGAATATATCGTATTACGAAAACTTAAACAACATAAACGCAAGCTCACGGTGCAGAACTTGACTAAAAGATATTTTAGTGATAAAATATTATTTAATATGAAATTTGGTTTTTATGCATATGATGTAGGGCCAGCGCAAATGCTGAAAAAAATTGCCGATACGGCAGTAACATTGGGGCACGAAGCAATTATCTTACCTTCGCAAATCCACGAAGTGTCGGCCGAACAAGCCGAAGATGCCTATGGCTGTGATTTGGTATTCTTGGGGCTTTCGTCTTTTCAAACTCAGGAAGAACTAGTGCTTGCCGAACTTCTAAGCATGAGAAACGTGCCTTTTGTTGTTGCCGAAGACACCCCCGGATCATCCCAGCGTGAAAAAGCAATTAGCGATGAATTTGATATGCCGCCAAAATCCGCAGCAGTAATAGTCGCGCATCCGGACGAAATAGAGAAAGCGAAGAACTTCGGTTACAAAAACGCCGTTTATCTCGGACCGCCGCCGCACTGGGGGGATGCATATAAAAAATTGTCGGAGGCCAAAGCATCCAACTTGAGAAACAAACTCAATAAAATACGTGGAGGCAAGACCCAACTAATAGAGCCGCACGATAAAATAGTTTTTGTTCCGGGCACCAAGGATCCAACCCTAGACAACATCGTGCTTTCAGCAGTGGTAACCGAAGCCACCAAAGTTGTCGCGTCGGTAAATTTTGTGCTGGGATTTAAAAAGCATCCCGGAGAAAAACCGGAGGCACCCGAAGAAGAGCGGCTTTTTGAAATGGCTCACGCAGTCAGAGACGAAATATTAAAAAACGTGGCGACTTTGGACATCGAAAATTATAAATTAGCCGAATTGCTTTCGGCTTCCGACGTTGTAATCTCGTATACTGCCGCAACCGAAAGCATTATCGCGGCCTATGCCAGGCTAAATACTGTCTATTTTTATAACGACACCGTGAGAAACTACCTGAAACGCCTTGGCCTAAAAATCGGAGAATGGTTTGTGGCCGAACAAGGAGGTGCCTATAAAATTGAAGGTTCCAGCCAGATTGCCCACGCCATTAAAGACCTTCTTTCGTCTGCTGGCCAAAAAGCCTTGCACGAAGAACAAGAGCGCCACTTTCCGCTGCCCGAAACATGGAACACTGCGCCAAAATA
>CAYIFA010000052.1:0-1551 GCA_964362625.1 uncultured Candidatus Saccharibacteria bacterium | reverse complement strand
AGCGCAAGCGCCATGGCGAGTAAGGCAAGATCAAACTCGTAGCCGTTTACAAAGCCCATTTTTCGCTTTACCAAGACAATCGCGACGACCATGTTAATGGCGATAAGCAATGCGGCCAACTGTGTGGCAAAGCCGACTATAAGCGCGATGCCGCCGAAAAACTCTGTTATTCCAACCACCAACACCCAAAATTTGGCTGGTTTGATGCCAACTGAATCAAACCATCCGACGGTTCCATAAAAATCCTTAAAGAGTTTTGGGTAACCATGAATAATAAATACGACCCCCAGGATCAGCCTCAAAACCAGCGGCGCGAATAACTTAAACGCTAATAAATCCGGGAAAATACTTGGCATACTATTTAATTTTCAATTTCTAATTTCTAATTTTCAAAACGAGAACTAGAAATTATTTCATTGAAAATTCATTGATAATTATAAATTGATAATTGGAGATTTTATATAAGTTCTTGCAACCAACGCACCAGACGGTCCATTAAATCCGGATGCTTCCAGAAAATATTGGTGCCGTGTCCGCCGACGTCAAACACCTCCAGTTTTTTCTTGTCAGTCGCGAGGGCCTTGAAGATGTCTTCGGCCAACTCGCCGCAATTGCCGTGTTTTGACTCATCATCTTTTGCGGCAATCACATAAACCGATTGATCCGGGCGAATTTTTTTTGCTGCTGGTAGAGTCTGGACTCCGCGATAATTAATTCCCGCCGAAAGAAGAATTGCTCCTTCTATTTCGGGGTCTTCGGCAAGAATATTCAGAGCGAGATTTGCTCCGATTGAAGCTCCGGCGACAAAGAGAGGGCTGTGCCCTTCCTCTTTCTGAAACTTAAGTCCGGTTTTAACGTCTTCAATTGACAATTGGTGCTCCTCATCGGTAAATGTGCGATAACCGTCTGGTCCACCGTCAGATTCGCCATGTCCGCGTAAATCAACGGCTAACGCTCCGATGCCAACCTCATTCAGTTTTGCGGCAAACCCCCGCCAGCTTTCCTTGGCCGCCGGCATCATGTGCAAGAGAAGGATGCCTGCTCCCGGCGATTCTATCTTATAATGGATGCCGGAAATTTTTACTCCGTCTATCGTTATTAATTCAACCCGTTCTTCCATTGATTTCATTCTAGCAAAAAATCAATTGACTATAAATGCACCTTCCGTTAGAATTAATAACAGCTTGATTCCTGCTCGTTTACAAGACAACGAAGAATGGAGAAAAGGTGAATAGTAGAGAGACCGACTATCGAAAACTCAAAGAAGCAGTCGCCTCACGGGGTCTTTTTCTGAAAACCCCTCTATATTTCTCAGCCATATCCGCGGTTTATCTCACGCTCTTGGCCGCAAGTGTCGCCATACTTCTAATCTGCAAAAATTCACCAATACAGATTGCGAATGTTTTTTTATTTACATTCGCCTTGGTCCAGCTCAGCTTCATCGGACATGATTTGGCGCACCATCAGATTTTTTCGTCACGGATATTACACTTGGTAATAGGCGGGTTGTGGTGGAATCTGCTTTTGGGAATTGGCTTGGGTCGTTGGGAA
>CAYIFA010000051.1:0-5072 GCA_964362625.1 uncultured Candidatus Saccharibacteria bacterium | reverse complement strand
GCATAACGGTATGACCTTGGAGAAAATCTCGGAAACTCTCGGTTGCAATATAAAGACTATGTCTGAGCACACTCGCCGATTAGTTCAAGCCGGATTATTAAATAAAAAATACCAAGGCCGTCAAGTCGCTCATTTTCTTTCTCCATACGGCAAAAAATTTATCAAATTTGCAAATTCTTTTAATTAACATTCCAACATTCTCAAGAATGTGAGAACATGAAGATATCTGTTATTGCAAAACCGCGGGCAAAAGTAGAGGCGGTAGAGAAAATTGATGAGTCGCATTTTGTTGTTTCGGTTAAAGAGCCACCGGTAGAGGGAAGGGCTAACGCCGCTATTATCAGGGCGCTTTCGGATTATTTTGGAATTACTTCATCAAATTTGAAAATAATTTCCGGATATACCAGCCGACATAAAATAATTGATGTTTCCGGACTATGAAAAGTATTCTAAAGATTATTAAATTAGCGCGGCCGTTATACGGATGGATTACCTTCGCGTGTATTTTAATAGCGATTCAAGCGGCGCTACAGCAGGCAACCCCGATAACCCTTAAGTTTGTTGTAGATGAATTGTCTAAGCAAATAACCGGCGGCAGAGGAAATTACGAATATCTCATTTACCTTTTTGGCCTGATACTTGTGATTAATATTGTGAGTATCGGGATCAGCGCCGTTGGACAGCGCTTGGGGGATTTTATATCTTCGCGGCTAGGCCGTTATTTGGCCGAGATTTATTACCGGAAAATATTTACTCTGCCGCAAGTTTATTTTGATTCGGAACTATCGGGAAAGATCGTAAACCAGCTTAATCGCGGCATTCTTTCCATTCGCGTTTTTATCGGGCAGGCAACAAATTGGATTCTGCCCTCTATACTCCAGGCCATTTTCGGAATTGCGATACTTGCGTATTTTAACGTAAAGATCGCCCTATTCGCGCTCGCGGTATTTCCTTTCTGCATTGTCATTTCCAATTATTCAACGAAACGCTGGGGTAAAATCCAGGCCGAAAAAAATGTCTACGAAGACGAATCCAGAGGCCGTATCGGAGAAGTTGTCAGCAACATTAAGCTGGTCAAAACCTACAACACTCAAAAAAAAGAATGGGATTTTATTTCCGGCAAATATCAGATAATAAACCGTTTGTATGATAGGCAGTCGTTGGAATATCATATCATAAACTTTATTCGGGAGTTCGGGTTGGAAATTGCTTTTGTTTCTATACTTTTTATTATCTTTAGACAGACGTTTTTTGGCGGTCTGACTCTTGGCGAAATGGTGCTGGTTATCCAAATTCTAACTCAGCTACGCTGGCCGCTTTATGGTATGAGTTATATTTTAGAGCAGGCTCAGCAAGCTAGCGCCGACGCCAAAGAATTTTTGGCCGTTCTTGATATCCCGGATAAAGAAAAATTCGAAGAAGGAAGATTACCAAAACTGGCAGAGGATCTGGAGATTAGTTTTGAAAATGTAAGCTTTTCCTATCAAGGCGGTGCGCCAGTATTCACTAATATAAATTTGACATTTAAAAATAAAGAATGTGTGGCGTTGGTCGGGCATTCTGGAGCGGGGAAGACTACTTTGATAAATCTCATCCTTGCCTTGTATGAGCCAACCAGCGGGAAAATTGCGCTTTCCGGCAAAAACTATGAAGGTCTAAGCCATGCTTGGATTCGTGAACATTCGGCGCTGGTGTTCCAGGACAGCGAACTTTTTTCATCAACCATCCGCGAGAACGTAGCTTATGGAAGGCCGGAAGCAGCAGAAGAACAAATTATTGACGCATTGAAAAAGGCCAACGCGTATGATTTTGCGATGAAATTGAATGGCGGGCTTGACGCTAAAATAGGCGAACGAGGGGTCAAATTATCAGGAGGCCAGCGTCAACGGATTCAAATCGCACGGGCTATTTTACACGATAAGCCGATTTTAATTTTGGATGAGGCAACCAGCAGTCTTGATTCCAAGTCCGAGCGTCTGGTGCAGGAGGCGCTGGAGAGACTTTTTAAGGACCGTTTAGTTATTATTATTGCGCATCGCTTTTCGACAATTCAAAACGCTGACCGCATAGTGGTGTTGGATAATGGAATGGTCGCCGACTCGGGGAGTCCGGCCGAACTTGCCGGGCGGAAGGGAATATATTCCGAACTGCTGCAATATCAAATCGAAGGCAACAAAAAACTTTTGAGCCAGTATGAATTGGGATGAACTTTTTTCTAGATTGTAAAATTTTTCAGGTCTTCTTCGGTAGCGTGGCTCGAGGGAGGTTCGGGGCTGTCAATTGGTGAGCTTTCGGGTTCGGGAGATGTCGCTTCGGGTGAGTCAATGCCTGTAGGCATCTCGCCGGTGTTTGCCAAAATTGTTTCATGCTGGCCTAGTCGTTTCATAAATCCATATAAATCTTCTGGCGAGAAGAAGTCAATGGCAATACGGCCTCCGCCGCTGTTTTTGTTGCGCACGACAAAAACTCTAGTGCCGAGCGCTTCTGACAGCTTTTCCTCAATTTTTCTGGCTTCGGTATCCGTAATCAGGTCATCGCGCTTGCGGATGCGATCGGTGGCAATTCGTCTGGCCACCTGCTCGGCGTAGCGCACGCTGACTTTTTTATGTATCGTTTCTTCAAAAAGTTTTTTTTGCTCTTCCGGCCGGTCAGCCAGCATCATTAACGGCCGAGCGTGGCCTTCCATCATTTTTCCTTCCCGTAGAGCTTGTTTTATAAAATCCGGAAGTCCGGTCAGGCGTACCAGGTTAGCAACCGCTTCCCGGGATTTCCCGATGCGTTCGGCGAGCATCCGCTGGGTCATTCCAAAATCATCCAGCAATTTTTTGTAGGCCTCGGCCCGTTCCATGGGGTTTAAGTCTTCGCGCTGGACATTTTCAACCAGAGCTATTTCTAACTTGATTCGTTCCGGTGGCTCTTTTCTGACAACTACCGGCACATGGTCAAGTCCGGCCAATTTGGACGCACGCAACCTGCGTTCGCCGGCAATTAACTCATATTCGACGATAGCGCCGGTCGGGACTTCAAGTTCCTGGCGAAAAACCACTAGCGGTTGGAGTACGCCATAAGATCTGATAGAGGCCGCTAATTCTTGAAGCTTGATCGGATCAAAGTCCCTTCGCGGCTGATGGGGGTTTAGCTTGATTTTATCCAGCTCAACCAAAAAAACGCTTTGGCTCTGTTTGGGTTCCAATGATTCTTCTGACATTGAATACAGAATAGCAAAATAAATATCGTTGCGCAATAGCTGTTTTTGCGTTACAATTTGTATACTATTGCCCGGGTGGCGGAACCGGCAGACGCACAGGACTCAAAATCCTGCGAGGGCAACCTCATGAGGGTTCGACCCCCTCCCCGGGCATTTCGATGCCAAATTTATGCTTCATAAATAACATTACAGAATCAGTGTCATGACAGTTTCTCGTGTTTCTGTAATTCCGCTTATAATCGCTAATGCAATACCTTTGCTAGGGGTTCTCTTTTTTGATTGGAGTCTTTTTCAGATCCTTTTCTTTTTTGGTTTGAAAGTGGCGTAATTGGCTTTTACAATATTTTTAAATTAATTAAAGTGAGTGGCCTCTTAAGTATTTTAATTGTGCCATTTTTTATTATCCATTTCGGGGGATTTATGGCCGGACATTTAATTTTTATTTTTGCCTTCTTTGCGCCAGTATTAAGTCATACCTCGTTTTTTCCGACACGCGAAATATTTGTGCCGCTACTTAGCTCAGTCGCATTACCCATCATTGGGCTTTTTATAAGTCACGGTATCTCTTTTTTCTCAAATTTTATCGGAAATCGTGAATATGAACATACGGATTCAGGCAAACAAATGAACGCTCCTTACAAACGAATTATCATAATGCATTTTACAATTATTTTCGGAGGATGGTTAATAATGATATTTAAAGAGCCTATTTTGGGCCTCGTCCTTCTTGTTGTAATAAAATCTATGGTAGATCTTCGGTCTCACTTAAAAGAGCACTCTTTATTAAGAAGCTCGCCGCCAGCATAAAATATTTTTAAAGCAAAATTTTCTTCTCCCTTGATGCCCAGAGGGAGATTTGAACTCCCAAGCTCTTGCGAGCACTAGCCCCTCAAGCTAGCGCGTATGCCAATTCCGCCACCTGGGCAAAGGTTATTTTTTCTTCCCCTTTTTCTCCGCTTCCTTTTCTTGCTCTTCTTTTTCTTCGTTTTTATCTGCCGCTTTTTCCATGATTGTTTCGCCAACCATTCTTACGTGTTTCATCTTTTTTCGCGCCTCTTTGGCCGCTCTTTCGCGAATATAATAAAGTTTGGCGCGGCGGACTTTAGAGCGTTTTACCAATTCCATTTTCTCTATAGTTGGAAGGTACAATGGAAATATTCTTTCCACGCCTACTCCATCGACAACTTTGCGTACCGTAAAAGTCGCGCCCGGTTCGTGGCCGTGTTTCACCGCCAAAACTAAGCCCTCAAAGGCCTGCAAACGCGTTTTGCCGCCTTCTCTGATTCTCTGCCAGACGCGAACAGTATCGCCCGGCCGGATATCGAGTTTCCGGCGTTCCTCGATCTTAACCGGAGAAAATTGAATTGTTTGCCCGATTTTCATATGAGTTATTGATTATTTATAGCATTATCGTAGGTTTTCCGCAACTCTTTTAAAACTGCGTTCAAATCTATCGGCATATCCGATTCCAGCTTAATTCTTCCGCCGGACGGCAACTCAAATTCAATGGCATACGCGTGCAAAAACTGCCGTGTGAGGCCGGATGGGCAGACATAACGCTTTCCAGAGTATAATTTATCGCACACCACCGGATGGCCGATGGCGGCAAAGTGCGAGCGGATCTGATGCGTACGTCCGGTTTTTGGGAAAATCGCAACAAATGTCAAACCGCCATCGGCATCTTTAAAATCCGGAAATTTTTCTAGTACTTTATATTCAGTTACAGCTTCACGGATAGTACCGCGCATTCTGCCGACCGCGATTCTTTTAAAAAACTTGCCGCCCGACCGGCCGATCGGTAAATCAATGATTCCGGTTCTATTTTTAATTTCCCCAATAACCAAGGCGCGGTATTCTTTTTTAA
>CAYIFA010000050.1:4192-5243 GCA_964362625.1 uncultured Candidatus Saccharibacteria bacterium | reverse complement strand
TTAACAGTATCAGAAAGAATGCGATCGAGCGCCAGATCTTTGTTGCAGGCATCGCAAAATGCCGCGGACGGCATTTCGCTATTACAGACCGCTGAAGGGGCGTACACCGAAATATCAAATATTCTGGTACGAATTCGCGAGTTCGCCACCCAATCAGCCAGCGGCACGCTTGTAAATGCGGACCGCAAGCAGATAAATACTGAGTATCAGCAGCTAACCGAAGAAATAAACCGGCTTAGTAAAGAAAACGCCGTGAGATTTGAAGGTTCGATTGTCGGGGATTTGCATATTTTAATATCCTTGCCTGAATCGTCGATAGAGACTGAAAGCAGCGCCCGCAAAAGCGTAACGGCCGTTGATGAACGGCTAGGACCGCTTAAAGATATTCATTCGAAGTTTATCGGGCGCGCGCGGTCGCTTTTTGCCGAATTCGAAAAAGAAGAGCAAATAATAATTTCACTGCTCGGGGAAGTAGAATCACATTGGACAAAAGTAACGCCGGTACCGCCAGCAATACCGCTTCCTTCAACTAAACCATCAGTTGAGCCGTCGTTTGAATGCCCAATTGACTATAAGCCGGTGTGCGGAAAAGACGACATAACCTACAGCAATGAATGTATTTTGAAGCAGAAAGGCGTTTCGCTTCAATATTACGGCGAATGCCAAACTAATATTGCTCCGCCGCCGCCTGCCCCTATAACATCCGGTTGTTCGGACATCAAAGAACCAGTATGCGGTAATGATGGCAAAACTTATTTGAATTCCTGTTATGCCAAGCAAGCGGGTTTTGGAGTTGAGTATTTGGGCGAGTGTAAGGCTCTAACTCCACCGCCTCCGCCATCACCAACCCCACCACCAGCAACGCTACCGCAATGTAGCGATGGACTTGATAATGACAAAGATAGCTACATTGACCTTAAGGATTCGGGATGCATTGATAGTCAGGATAACGATGAAACAAATGTTATTTCCCCCCCTCCGCCGTATTCTTCTTCCGACACCACTGCGCCGAGCGTTCCCGCAAACCTTACCGCCACCGTTATCTCTAAAA
>CAYIFA010000050.1:0-4092 GCA_964362625.1 uncultured Candidatus Saccharibacteria bacterium | reverse complement strand
CCGCCAACAATCGCTCCGCCTTAAACACAAGCAATGAGATCTGCGCTACCACACAGAGCGCTACGGTGGCTGACACCACTGCGCCGAGCGTTCCCGCAAACCTTACCGCCACCGTTATCTCTAAAACCCAAATTAATCTTTCCTGGACTGCCTCCACGGACAATGTTGCCGTGGCTGGATACAGAGTGTACCGCCGCGGTACCGACGGTGTTCTTACTAATGTATATACTGTCGCGAGCTCCATCACTGCTCAGTCCGATACCAACCTTACTGCCGGAACCAAGTATTGCTATCAAGTGGCCTCGTATGATGCCGCCAACAATCGCTCCGCCTTAAACACAAGCAATGAGATCTGCGCTACCACACAATAGGAGTAATTACACTTTCCCGTCTTAATCAATGAACAAAAAGGGAAAATTAAAATTACGGATTTTTGTTCTTTCGGCCGTTAGCGTTGCAGGACTTTTAGCCGCGGGAATTAGTTTTGCCCAGTATGATTATTATGATCCTTACAGCAATAGCAATATTGATTATTTTCCTTCAAACCCTGTTTATACGAGTCCGAGCCCGACGCCAAGCCCAACACCACCAAGCAGCACGTCAGGCGGCACATCCGGCAGTACCGTACCCCCGAGTACAACCATTACCGCTCCGGCAATCTGCGCAAATAAACCAATTGCAAATCCTCAAAACACCCGGAGTGTGGAGGTAAGAGACAGGCGCGGAAAAGTTTTTTACCTTAGTCCTCCCAAAGAAGAACTTACGGGAGTGAAGGCATATCCCGAGACATCGAAAACAATATATCAAATCATATACGGAGTTTCGGGGATGCAGGTTGATGAAAAAGCGATCGGACTAATTACTGTCGATAATAATTGTTATCCCAAATTCGGATATGTGAATAACCTAACATCTCTAACTCCTCCGGCAACCCCGCCCGTAGTACCTTCATCCTCGCTCATTGTTCCCGAAAACGCGACTGCGGTAAAACTTGATCCCGCTACCGGAGAGGTGTTTCATGCAGTAACGGGCGAGCTCATTGTCGATGCTAGATATGATTCAGCTGCGCGCAAAATTTATTATAAAAATACAGACTCCTTTTTTGGTACTGTTCTCACTGATACCACTGGCTATGTAAACATTAATCCGGTAATTATTAAGCTTAAACCCGCATCGCCACCGACCGGCGACACGAATTACGGCAGTTATCCCGATGTAATTAGAAAAAAAATATTGCCGTCGCCCCCGATTACTACGGAAATTCCCGAGGATGACTCTGACACAAAAAAATTAAGCGAGCCAATCATCAACGATATCAATGTGGATTCTGATGCGCTTGTGAAATTCAGCGTACGGGTGTCAGCAGCAGAGATATTGAAAAAAGTTGCAGTGTCCGGATGGGATCCGAAGAAAAAAGAGGAGATTGTCGGTCATCCGGAAACCGTCAAGACCAAAGAGGATCTCGAGGCTTATATGGAAGCGGTGGTTATAACCAACCCGGTTATTTTTGATATAACATCAGACGAATCAACCATGAGCGTTAGCGTTAAAGAAAAAGCGAGACTATTTTGGTTTATTCCAGTGAAGATTAAACATAGCATAGCCGTAAATATACAAACCGGAGAACCGGCATTTAAGCGTCCCTGGTGGGCATTTGCCACCCGTTCTTCTTTTAAAACAAATTATGACGAGATAAAAGCCGAATTAAAAAATACGTTGGATAGCATGAACGGGACAGGTGAGATGTCGGGCCCGCGTCTTCAAATGATGATGGAGCGCCAGCCCCAGGTTATGCAAAAAGTGAGTAATATCATGAAAAAAATATCTGATACGCAAGGCACAATAGTTCAGAATCTGAAATAAAACAATAAAATTGAAAACCCGTCAGTGTGCGCGTTCCGTGGGGGGCAGACTTAGAAGCGATGCGATGGAAGCATCAAGCCGCTTTTTGTTTGGCAGCCCGTCATGATTGGAGTATTGTTTATAAATATGGATCCGGAGTTAATTGCCAAAATAGACAATCTGGAAATAAAGATAGACGAAAGCACGAGGCAAATAAGTCAGCTGCGACGCTATTTTCTTTGGGCTCTAATAATTTCGGTTGCTGTGCTTGTCTTGCCCTTGCTCGGGCTGGTATTTGTCGTCCCGCAATTTTTGGACCTTTATTCGGGCGTAATGTTCTGATTAGCGCAGAAAGCGGTAGGCGGGTCCACGCTCCATAGCCATAAAAAGAGCGATAAAATAGAGTTACAATCAAGATTAATGATTCTCGATGCATATGTACGAAAAACCATTAAATAATTATGAGGAAGGGTATATATAAAGAAGGGCAAGCTTCGGATACTGCCGTCCACATTACTTTTTTTGATGAATCCAGCATGCCTATAGGCGGGCATTTGGTAGTTGAACTTATAGACGATCCTTGGAATTACTTTCCGTATAAGGTTATTGGAGGCCTATCGCCGGCAGAGAAATTGTTGGAGTATAATGAACAAAACAAAACCAAATGACCTATAACTATAAACATTTCGGGCTTAAGGAGTACGATCTTGAGCACTTCGAGGGGCCGAGGGTTGGCGAGATGGCACCCGATTTTGAGGCGCTAACCATAGATGGGAAGAAGACAAAATTGAGCGAATTCAGAGGAAAAATTGTGGTGCTTGAAGCCGGAAGTAGCACTTGCCCGGCTACCGTTGGAACAACGAACGGTATGCAGAAGCTCGTTCGTAAATATCCCGACATCGTATTTATCCTACTTTATGTCCGCGAAGCGCATCCCGGAGAGCGTATCTCGGAGCATCGGACATTTCAAGAGAAACTTGCGCGCGCTAAAAGATTCAAAGAAGAAGAGCGTGACAATAGGACGGTTCTTGTGGATGAATTGGAAGGAACGATACATAAGCAATATGGTCTTTTTCCTAATTTCGTTTATGTGATTGATACCGATGGGCGTGTGGCTTTTCGCAGACCGTGGAATGTCCCCGAACGGCTTGATGAGGCGCTAAAAGCAATGGTCGAAAAGAAAATGATAAAATTTCCCGAGGCATACGAACTCCCGAAACTTCGCAATGTTGGATTTCGAGCCATTCGCCGAGCAGGATGGCGCGCAATCTGGGATATAATTCTTAATTTTCCGCGAGGCCCTTATATTCGCTATAAGCTCGGGAGATTGAGTAAGATAGTTGGGACTGTTCAAAAAGACCCCTCGACTTCCTTTGACTCCGCTCAGGATAAAGCGCTCGGGGCAAGTAATAAAGAATTATATCAATGCCCCGAGTGCGGTTTTCATTATGAGGATAGTTCGACTTCGCTCACTACAGGTCGCGAATGGGCCGAGAAGTGTGAAGCATGGTGCCGGGCGCACAAGAGTTGCAATATCGAGATCACGGCGCATGCCGAGGAAAATAAGAAGTCGGGTGTGTAGTTCTGGTTTCTTATAGCTCGTCAAATTCGGTTCAGCTCGGCACAATCTTTCGAAAGTCATCAAGCAGGGCGAGTTCGTAAAAATAGCCTGTTTTATGCGGGTTATTTTGTTGCCCCATCGTGGAGTTATAACTTTGCGGTTCGCGATGATTATGATAATGTATTGACAGTCTCGGGTTTAAAATGGAGGAGAGACAAATGACCAAGTTCATTTATAAATCAAAGTGTTGTAATGCAGAAGCAGGTATGACTGGCATACCCGACTTTTTAGGAAGCAAAGCAGTATGCACGGTTAATTTCGTCTGCCTAAAGTGTAATAAGCCATGTGATGCAGTGAAGCCTAAGAGTAGTGGGCAGAAAGTATGCTCGGTGCAGAAAACCGCAACGATTGAACTAAACGTGAGCGACGACATCGAGGTTCGCCTCACAGAAGAAGGAAGAAAAATATATAAAGAATACCGCAAAAGATACAGACATGATCCGATCAAAAAATCTGAAGGTCCCTGGATGCGTGTTCAGCTGTGGGAATTTATGCATATTTTTGGTTCAAGGATGTTTATGGGGGCCAACGCGGTCATAGTTGGTAATATAGTCAGAATATCTAAGCCCTAATTAATCTTGCCCCGATTTCGGGGCCTTTTTATTTTTGTAATCTTAAATCTGGAATAT
>CAYIFA010000049.1:4478-5614 GCA_964362625.1 uncultured Candidatus Saccharibacteria bacterium | reverse complement strand
GTGACTGGAGTTCAGACGTGTGCTCTTCCGATCTAAACTTGAAATTGTCATTCGTGCGGCTCCGCCGCCTTTCCGAATTTACGCGGAGGGACTTCCTCGCCCCGAGTTTGCCGAGGGACGAAATGCGCCTGCGCTGAGCTTAGTCGAAGCGTTCGAACTATTTCAAGTATTCTGCGTAAAGTTATCAACAGTGTGAACAATGGATAGTTGATGCCGTTTTTGACAGCGGTTATTTTTAATTTAGAGCGGAACAAAATTTGAAAGGAGGAAATCGTGGATAGCGCCTGCGTTTTCTGCGACCGGAAAAATCTCGAAGAGCGACTAATTTATGAAAATGATGATTTTTACGTGGCGGCGACTTTGGGCCAGATTACCGACGGAGGTTATATTTTGATAATCCCAAAGCGACACGTGGTATGCTTGACTGAACTTACTTCTCACATTCCAAATAGCGAAACAGGCCGATTGACTAGCTTGAGCTTGGAAGTAAATACGATACTCAAAGCGGAATATAAAAAAATCAAAGGATTTTATTCTTATACTGATATAACCACGATGTTTGAACACGGTATTGTGGGGCAGACAGTAAAACATGCACATCTACACATGCTCCCCGATCTGAAAGACTTTAGTCGTCGCATAAAAAAAGACTTCCCACAAAGCGAAATCCAGGAACTTAAGTATGCCGAGCACATCCAAAAGCTATATAAGGATAATCCTCGGCCATATCTTTTCTGGACTAACGTTATAGGTAAAGGCACGGTCTGCTGGAACCCGCCAGCACCCGCGCAATATCTGCGACTGATCGCCGCCGAATTGCTTGGCCGTCCGGAGCGCGGCAACTGGAAAAATATGGACCCGGAATTAGATAAACGTCTCAGCGAAGAAACTGTTCGCCGACTTAAGCCATATTTTCAATAATTTTAAAAGAACCGTGTATGGTGCACGGTTCTTTTTTTCATGATTAGCTATCGGACGTCTTGGCATTAAACCAAGACAATTTTGGCGATAATTAGTGTTAAGGTGAGAATAAAAACGACTTGGCGCATGCTTAATTTAATACTAGCGAATTCCGGGTTTTTTAGGTAGAATAAAAACTGCGCCACCTTAGCTCAGCTGGCAGAGCAGCACTTTCG
>CAYIFA010000049.1:0-4378 GCA_964362625.1 uncultured Candidatus Saccharibacteria bacterium | reverse complement strand
CGACTCTCGGAGGTGGCTATTAATGATTTTTTTGGTATAATTAATCCTATGGAAGACCTGCGAGAAAAAACGAAAGAGTTACACGATAAAATCCGCCGGACGGCGGACCGTCTTTGACTTGGACGATAAGTCCAAAGAACTTTTACAACTTGAAAAAGATGCCGCGAGCCCAGACTTCTGGTCAGATAACAAGAAGGCAAAAGAGACCAGCCGGCGCATAACCACGCTCAAAGAAAGCGTCGCGCTCTGGGAAAAACTACAAGGCGATGTCGCGGCCCTATTGGAACTAGCCGAGGAAACAACGGATGATAGTTCGCAAAAAGAGCTGGAAAATAGATATTGGGAAATCAGCAGATCGTTTAACGATGCCGAGCGCGGCATATTTTTATCCGCTCCATATGACCGGGGCGATGCGGTTCTTTCCATATATTCCGGCGCTGGCGGAGATGACGCCGAAGACTGGGCGAGAATTCTTTTGGAAATGTACGGGCGCTTTGCCCAGAAAAAGAAGTGGAATTCCCGCTTGCTTCATGAGCACGCAAGCGAAATGGGCGGCATAAAAAACGCCACGTTGGAAATCAAAGGTGACTATGCCTTTGGATTGCTAAAAGGCGAAGCTGGAGTCCACCGACTGGTGCGCATTTCCCCGTTTTCGGCTAAAAAGCTCCGACACACCTCTTTCGCCTTAGTGGAAGTTATGCCAAAATTCGTGCCGCCGGAAGCAATTGAGATAAAACCCGAAGACGTTGAGATAACTTTCGCCAAATCATCCGGTCCAGGAGGGCAAAACGTAAATAAGCGCGAGACCGCGGTCAGAGCCAAACATATACCAACCGGCATTCAGGTTCATGTGGAGTCGGAGCGATCGCAAGTGGCCAACCGCGAAAGAGCAATGGAGCTGCTCCGGTCAAAAATTTACCAACGAATGTCTGCAAAGGAGAAAAAGGAGGTGGAAGAGTTGTCAAAAACTGGAGAAACCGAAATAGAATGGGGGCACCAGATACGTTCTTATGTTTTTCATCCATACAAGATGGTGAAAGATCATCGGACGAATGTAGAAACATCAAATGTAGATGAGGTGCTTAACGGCGAACTGGATGAATTTATTGAGTCCGAACTAAAAATTTAATGATTTATTTCGACCATTTATCAAAAGTGTATTCCCCAACCTCAACTGCGCTTGAGGATGTTAGTTTTACAATAGAGCCGGAAGAATTTTTATCTATTGTCGGCCAGTCCGGCGCCGGCAAATCCACGTTGCTCAAACTTTTAATCGCCGAGGAAAAACCTTCTTCGGGTACTCTGTTTTTTAAAACAGTCAATGTCCACGAAATCCCCAAAACCGAACTGCCGTTTTATCGCCGCAGAATCGGCACGGTTTTCCAGGACTACCGGCTACTGCCGTCCAAAACCGCTTACGAAAACATCGCTTTTGCTATGGAAGCTGCCGGCGCGTCTAACGAAGATATTGACACCGATGTCCCGCAAGTAATGGAATTAGTCGGCCTCATGAGCAAGGCCTGGCATTTTCCCAATGAACTTTCCGGGGGAGAAAAACAGCGGGTGGCCATTGCCCGCGCCATAGTAAACCGGCCCGATGTGATTGTGGCTGACGAACCGACCGGCAATTTAGACCCAATTAACACCTGGGAAATAATCGAATTGCTCAAAAAAATAAACGCGCTCGGTACCACGGTAATTCTCGCCTCCCATTCTAAAGAGATCGTGGACGCCCTGAATCGCCGGGTTATAACCCTTGAAAACGGCAAACTGATAAGAGATAGTAAAAAAGGTAGGTATGTGCTTTAGCTTATTGGTTTTTTAAAAAAATATGTCGCCTTATCTAAAAAGAATCATAAAAGCGGGAGTATTAAGTTTCTGGCGCAACGGTTGGGTAAGTCTGGCGACCATTTTAGTTATGGTGCTTACTTTGTTCGTAACCGGAGCGTTAATTTTTTCAAACGTCTTATTGGAGTCGGCGCTCACTGCAATCGAAGAAAAAGTTGACATCAGCGTATATTTTAAACTGGACTCGCCGGAAACAGATATAACGGCGCTTAAAACCCAACTCGAAAAATTAACCGAGGTAAAAACCGTAAGCTACATCAGCCGAGCTGAAGCCCTCGAAAACTTCAAAGCGCGCCACGCCAATAACGCGCTCATTACCCAATCGCTGGAAGAACTCGGAGAAAACCCGCTGGGCGCGAGTCTAAACATCCGCGCCGAAAACCCCGAACAATACCAGAGCATAGCTCAATTTTTGGCTTCGCCATCTTTTGCCGACACGATTGAGAAAATCAATTACTTCCAAAACAAAATAGTCATTGACCGATTAAGCGGAATTTTGGCGGCTTCCCAGCGAGCCGGCTTCGGGACAACGCTGGTGCTCGCGTTAATCGCGGTTCTTGTGGCGTTTAATACTATCCGCCTCGCGATCTATACCGCGCGGGACGAAATACAAATCATGCGTTTAGTGGGCGCCACTAATAATTACATCCGTGGGCCATTTATGATTGAAGGAATTTTATACGGTATCATTTCGGCTACCGTGGCCATGATTATTTTTTATCCGCTGACCCTATGGCTTGGCCCCAAGGCCGAACAGTTTTTCGGCGGACCAAACCTCTTTAATTACTTCATGGCAAACTTTTTCCAGATTTTTATGCTCTTGCTTTTGGTTGGAGTGTTGCTTGGCTCTCTCTCCAGCTTTGTTGCTATCCGCAGATACCTACGGGTTTGATCGGCTTGGGTTTTTCCTTGTAGGTAACATAGTTAAAGAACCGTTTGATATTGTCCGCTTCTCATGTTAATCTCAGCTTAGATTACGAAACCAAAACGCTGAGGTGCGGGAGATGAAAAGAATTAACCGCTGGTCGAGCCAGTACTATAAGAGATATATTTCTTATTACAAAGTCGGCGGATTCACTCTACTCATCATTAGCATTATCTTGTATCTCTTTGCCCAGCTTTACCAATTGCTTGTTTTACCTATATACCAGTTGACCGGCTCTATCGTTACTGCAATCTTACTCATACTAATAATCCCGCCGCTGTTAGGATTGCTGCTGGCCAGTAATACATTTCGTTTTCATTCTTTTTTAGATAGATTTTCAGAAAAATACCCGCGGACCGCACGCATTGTACATTTGCTCTCGCCGGGCGATATAAAAGAAAACAGTTTCCCCGAAGTTAAAGTCGAAGTTCTGATCGATAATCAAAAAATAAGAATACTTGGCTACGTTGTACAAGAGTATCGCGAACACGATGAAATATGGTGCCGTGTAGCAATACCAACCTTTCCTATAGCGGTCCACGGCAATTTTATCGAAGTGCAAAAACAGAATCTGATTTATACCGGCCGAAACGTCCAAGATACGGCACTAACTTTACTTTCTTTCGGCACCAAATAAAAACAAGGCCCCCGACAAAATCGGGGGCTTTTCGCTACTTATACGCCGTATTTTCCATTATCACCGTTATCACCATCGCCGTTTTTTGGCCTCCCAAAAGACCAGATGGTAAGACCGGTGAGTACGCCAGTAACAACCAACACGCCAATCAATCCTAGAATTGCCTTCATTTCGCTGCCCATCACGAGCCCCCTTTTATAGTGAATACGACTCTTCTTTTATTATACTTTATAATCCGAATTGGATGTATACTAAAAAAATGGCTATGGGAAAATCTGAAAGCGAAAAACAGCTAGAAGAGGCGGCCATGGAACAAAATCCGTTTTCGGCCGCCTTGGAAAGAGGTGAAAATGCCGCTCTCCTAAAAGTCATGGAGAGGTTTGATTTTAACGAAAATGCGATTGATCGCCTGCCATTTCACAATAGCCGACACACCAAAGATGTGGTCAGACGCACCGATGCGATATTGGCCGCGATCCAGGAGGCACGGCCCGACCTAGTTGACAGCAAACAACGGAGCTTGGGACGATTTGCCGGAGCTTATCATGATACAGTGCAGAATTACGAAGAAGACAGATTGCAGGACAGTGAACAAGAAAAGGTGCGACGCAAACGCTTCACCGTAAAAAATGAAGCGGCCAGCGCCGATGAAGCGACAGATTTTATGCGAAAGATCAACGATGAGGCCGGCGCGGAAATTTTCACCAAAATGGACATGGACGTAGTCAGGCACGCTATTGATACCACCGTCCCCGGATTTGACCCAGAAAAAGGAACGGTAATACAGCCCAACCTCAAAGAGCAAAGCTCAATCATCGAACGGGCGGTCGCGCTGGCTGATTTGGGGGCCGCGGGCATGGACGGTCCGGATAAATATATTGTGGAAGGCCGCAACGTATTCCGCGAAGAAAACCTGGATATTTTACGGGCCTTCGAAGGACTGGAGAAAGACACCGACCCAGAAAAGG
>CAYIFA010000048.1:0-5641 GCA_964362625.1 uncultured Candidatus Saccharibacteria bacterium | reverse complement strand
ACTGCTCCTCCACCCCGCTAAACTGGACCTATCATCGTTATTTTTCAACGACTTTTTGTGCTGTTAAGGTCCCTCTTTGATTATAGCCGATGACGCTACCCCGTCAATGTACCTATGGACGTCCAAATTTTCCTTATTCCCCCATCTTGTCATTTGCCTTTTGCTTGCGGAATAAGGTGAATATTATATACTATCGGTAGCAAAAAAGTTCTTGGGCAATTTCAGAAAGGACTGTGCCGATGCCGGCAGCTTGGATAACGGTTTTATTCTTGACCGGATTGGCTGTAAAGATTTTGGTCAGTTGGTTTGTTGTCCGTTCGTTGATAAATACTTACATTGGTTCCTTTACTGAAGCCGGAGCTCTGGCGGCACTGGAAAAAATGCTTGTCGCCGGCTATTCCGTAACTAGCAACCCTCTAGGAGAGGCCGTCCGGGACAAAGCAAGCATTGCCGAAATTCTTAGGAATTACTGCCGGCATATTCAAGAACTCGGCGCGCTAAAGAGACGTTATCCCGACAGGGAAGTTTCAATAGCGATTAAGCCATCACAATTCGGCGCTAAAATAAACCAAGCCCATTTTGCCTATTACGCGCGGTATTTATGCAGTGTCGCGATTGTGAAAAACGTATTCGTTTGGTTTGACGCCGAAAAATTAGAAGATCGGTCATTGGTGGTGTCAGCGCTCCTACTGCTCGTGAAGAAAAAGCGTAGGAATTTTGGTTTGGCATTGCAGAGCGCGCATAGCGATGCGTCCGGGGTCTTGGACCAACTTGTCAGTCATGGCATTGCGGTGCGGATTGTAAAAGGGGCTTATCGAGACGGCGATTTAAAAAACTCGCAGGATATCAGCAGTAATTTCCTGGAGCTTTATCGGCAGGCAAAAAAGAATCACGAACAACCCGGCAGAATCGCGATTGGCACGTGCGATAGTCTTATTTTAGACCAACTTAATGATCGTGATATTCAACATCAATTCCTTTTTGGTGTACGTTCAAAGCTGCAGGAAGAATATCTGGCGCGTGGACGGGACGTATTAATATATGTTCCGTGGGGCAGCTTTAAAGACGCGCGGGGGTTCTTTTTCCGGCGCCTGCGTGAAGGTATAAAGATTGGTATGCTTATTACTTTCGTCCGCAACATTTTTGAAGCCCGTCAATTCCGGAGGAAATACGGGATTTAATTAACAGGCGCGCTCGCGTGAGCGCGTCTTCTTTGTTACAATATAATTCATATGGATTCAAAAAATTACGATCTAATAGTTATCGGGTCCGGGGCCGGGTTGAATGTTGCAAATTATGCCCATGAAAACTACGGTTGGAAAGTGGCGATTGTAGAAAACGGCCCATTGGGCGGCACCTGTCTTAATCGTGGCTGTATTCCGTCAAAAATAGTGATTCATGCCGCTGATGTTGCTGAAGAAATAAAAAACGCCGGGAAATTCGGGATTAATGCCAAAATAGAATCAATTGACTTTGCGCAAGTTACCAATCGCGCTTCACAAATGGTTGATGAGGACTCGGCAAATATCGAGCAAGGCATCCGCGAAACCGCGGGAGTAGACTTGTATAAAGCCGAAGGTTCATTTGTTGACCAGCACACTCTCCGGGTGGGCGACGAACAAATTTCCGGCGACAGGTTCGTGATTGCTTCCGGCGCCCGTCCCTTTATTCCGCCGATCGAAGGGATTGACAAAGTAGGTTACTGGACGTCTACCGAAGCTCTACGGCAAATAAAACAGCCGGCCAGCTTGATAGTGATCGGCGGCGGATATATTGCCGCAGAACTCGGTCATTTTTACGGTTCGCTCGGAACCAAGGTCACCATAGTGGAAGCAGCACCCACGCTCTTGAGCCGCGAAGACGGAGATATCAGTAAAGAATTCACCAGGATTTTTTCAGAGAAACATAATGTGCTGCTGGGAGTTAAGGCGAAAAGCGTTTCAGGAAAGCCGGGCGGCGCAAAAATTGTTACTGTAGAGCTTAGCCCGGGCCAGGAAATTTCGATAGAGGCCGAGGCACTACTGGTGGCGGTTGGCATAAAACCGAATACCGATTTGCTACAAGCCCAAAAAGCCGGAGTCGAGGTTAACGAGCGCGGCTACATAAAAGTTGATGAATATATGCAAACGAATATTCCACACATCTGGGCGTTGGGCGATATTACCGGGGTTGCGCCATTCCGGCACGCCGCAAATTGGCAGGCGGGGTTTGTCGCTCAAAGCATCAAGGGCGAAGGCAAGGTTAAGGTTGACTATTCAGTAATGCCGCACGCGGTGTTTACATCTCCACAGATAGCCGGGGTAGGTTTAACTGAAGAGCAAGCTAAGGAAAAAGGGATCCAATATAAAATCGGGAGATATTTTTACAAAAATACAGGTATGGGTTTTGCCATGGGCGAGGAGAACGGTTTTGTGAAATTCATTCTGGATCCGGTAAGCGACAAAATTCTCGGTTGTCATATCCTGGGTCCGCAAGCTTCAACTTTGATTCATGAAGTGATCCCAATTATGGCCGCCGGCGGGACTGCCGACGTAATTCGCAACGCCATCCACGTTCACCCGGCACTATCAGAAGTAATTCGGCGCGCGCTCTAAGCCGATGAAAAAATATTTTTATATCGGGTCTTTTGTTTTGCTGGGTGCAATCCTGCAGTTTTTGGCTCATGCCACAGTTGAAATTTGGTATATTGGGCTTTTGCTTAAAGATTTTGGCGTTTACAGTTTCGGCCTTTCGTGGAGGGCTTGGTTCGTGATTCATCATGTTGGCACGGTGATCCTATTGGCTGGTGGAACAATTTTCGGTTTTTGGCAGGGAAAATTCTGGTGGGTGAAATTGTATAACAAAGATGGAGTGAGAACGAAAAAATAAATAGAATATTATCAACGTATCAAGGTATTAATTATTGTATATATTCACGCTATCGCTTCAGTTTATACAATATCAATTTTTCAGAGGTTTCCGATATCTTTATCTAAGCTTACTTTGGAAAAAGTTCACCAGATCTTTGTCATATAACATTTTATCGACAGTAAGGATTTCTACAAAGCGCTCAACCTCGAAGTACTCCGCGATAAAAAGCACCTCGTCCTCGGGAGGAAATGGGTGGGCAAACACACTTTTTTGCAGCTGGGAAAAGCCCATGGTTTTGAGTTTAGACCTAAGCGCTTCTCTGGCTGTTTTGTGGCGTTCCGGAATATCAAAGATTACTACTCTCCATTTCTTATCCCATGAAGCCGGCTCCGGTATTGAAATATTTTTAATCGCGAATTCTCTTAATGTCTCCATGCCGTATTTCGTGGTTCTCACTATGGTTCGACCACCGGTGTCTTTTATAATTTTGATCATCTTTTTCTTTCTGAGATAGTAAAAACTGTCTATGACCTGCTTTTTGTCATATTTTTTGGCCTTTCTAGATTTGTAGAAAGCCGCAAATAAATTTGGAGCGATCGCTCCCGCAAAGATTATTGCTCCTCCGCCGACAATGGCGAGTATTGCCCGGGCGAGATACGCGCTCGTTTTCTCGCTCTCCATAAATTTGTCTACTAGCTGGCGCAGAAATTCGCCTTTTTTCTTAAGTAGGGCGATACGCTTCATTCGAACAGTTTTTGCTTTGGCGGGCATATTAAATATTAATCGCTAAAATGATAAAAATTTATAATTCACGGTTCTAATCTGGCGTTAACCACTAATTGTATAAATATACGCTATCGCTTATAAATATACAATACTGACAAGCAATCAACAAAAGTCCGCTTCTTAGTGACTTCGTTTTTTGCAAAAAATAACCCCGCATAACTGCGGGACTATTATTCTTATGCATTTTTAGATTCTATGGAACACGAAGTTTTAGTTATATTTTCATATGACATAAACCAGTTTGGGACCCACTTGAACGCGATTGAATTTTCTCCAATCTTTTCGCATTCTTGGTAAGTAATGTTTTGAATGAAGCTTTTCTTAGTTGCTGTTTGGCTATCATCGCTTTTGTGCAGAAAAACGCCGGTACCTAAATCTTCTTGGCCGCTTTTTTCGAGCCAATCTTTTTCTGTCTGGTTTTTCAATTTTTACTCCTTTTGGTTCTTTCTGCGCTTAAACACTCCATGAGCGGTTTTTGATTTAAAGGAATTCCTTGCTCTAGCTTAAGGATATCATTGAATCAGGATTTTCTCTATGATAACCGGGTTTATCGGAATATCTCCTGATCCGGTGGCGGTTTTAGCAATTGCGTCAACTACATCCATGCCGGCTAAAACACGTCCAAAAACCGGGTGGCTGCTAGTAAATGGCGGCTTGTCAAAATCCAAGCCGGTGTTGTCAATGAGATTTATGAAAAATTGACTGCCGCCGGAATTGGGCTCGCCGGTATTGGCCATAGATATTGTCCCGCGGACATTAGAAAGTCCATTTACAAATTCATCTTGAATTGTATATCCGGGCCCGCCTCGGCCGTATAGTGATGTATCATTACCTTTTGATTCCGGATCTCCGCCTTGGATCATGAACCCATCAATCACGCGGTGGAATTTTGTGCCGTCGTAAAATCCTGCCTTGGCTAGTTTGATAAAATTCCCGCTAGTTATGGGAGTTTTATCCATGTAAAGTTCAAGCACAATTTCGCCCATGTTCGTTTTCGCAGTAACTTGGGGATTTTTTGTTTCTCGCCCACTCATATTTTTATCTTCGGTTTTATTTTCCATTAATAGTTCCGACGCCTTTATATCATCTGTAGAATTTTTGTCCCACGGTTTAAAATAAAACGCAGCCGCGACTGCCAAAACTATCACGAGCAATGCCAGAAACATTTTTAAATTCATGAATTGCATTTTAATATGGTATCACCATGATAGAATTTAAGCAAACATGACCCTTCAATTTTATTCAGGGTCATGGTCCTTCGACGGGCTCAGGATCCCGAGCGAAGCCGAGGGATGAGTAAAGTCGAACCATGAGGATAATAGCTCACATTGATCTCGACGCATTTTTTGCATCGGTGGAGGAGCGTGATCATGAGTGGTTTAGGAATAAACCATTGATAGTTGGAGCCGATCCGCAGGATGGTCGTGGGCGCGGCGTGGTTTCCACTGCCAACTACAAGGCGAGAAAATACGGCGTACATTCGGCTTTGCCTATCTCGCAGGCATGGCGGCTTTGTAAAGACGCCGAATCGCGAGGCGGGGAGCCCTGCGTATTTGCCGCGCCGGATTTTATAAATTATAGCTCGACTTCAGAACGAATCATGGATATTGTGCGAAATTATTCTACGATTATTGAGGTTGCGAGCGTCGACGAAGCCTATTTTGATTTTAGTGATGCTGTTTCTTTTTCGGAAGCCGAAAGAATCTGCCGGAATCTTAAAGTCGAAATCTTCAGTAAAGAAAAATTGACCGCGTCAGTCGGCATCGGGCCGAATAAACTTATAGCTAAAATCGCCTCAGATTTCAAAAAGCCGGACGGCCTGACGGTGGTGGGCCATGATGACGAAAAAACTTGTCTCGAGCTTGTCGAGAGGTTTTTGGAGCCGATGCCGGTGCGCAAAATTCCCGGAGTTGGCCCGAAAACCGAGCAAGAACTTTTAGGATTTGGCATCAAAACTGTTTCTGATCTAAAGAAATTTTCGTCTTCACAGATGGAAACATTCTTC
>CAYIFA010000047.1:0-6187 GCA_964362625.1 uncultured Candidatus Saccharibacteria bacterium | reverse complement strand
TTGCCCGTCCGTAGTCCTGAGCGAATTCGAAGGACGAAGGAGGGAACCATATTTTAATTTTACTTGCTCCTCCGAAGCTTTACGGTGTCCATCCGAAGCTATAAGCGAAGGTGGAGCGTGGGAGAGGGAAAAGAAAATTTTTGCATAAATTTATGGGAGAAAAATTTGAACGACAACCTTCTTCTGGTGAATCATGGAATGACGCTTACGAGAAACGAAAAGGTAATATATTTCAAGAATTTAATCCAAGATTAACTGATTTGAATAATCGTATTATTACTTATCTTCTTGAGCATGGGGTGGATAACAGTAATGAATTAAAAAATCTTGAAAAGGAAGGCGATGATTTAGAGAATCAATTTGACGCTAGAGTTGGGCAAGAAGATGTGAGTTTTCGGCAACAATTTGATAATCAATATCGCGGACTGGAACTGGGCTTTGACGATTTTGAACAAGATCGCGGTTTTAAGCAGCACGACCAACACATGAAGGAAGTTCGGCGTATTATGAAGCAAAAACCGACTATTGAAACTTTACAACAAAAAGCGGAAGAACTGAAAAAGAAACTCAACCGTGGGAACGCCTTCAAAAAGAAGTAAACAATTCTGGGAGAAAATATCTTCTCAACCCCATCTCAAATGCTGTTTACGAAAAAGGGTCAGAAATTAATGGCTTTGCTGGACTACTTGAAGAACAAATAGAAAAAATGAAAGACGCCAGCGGCGATTACACCACGGAAGACCTAGAAAAAGCTAAACAGGATTTGGAAAGAGCAAACGAGATCGGTATGAGCGGGAACAATCCGAACGCAGGTAGAGCCAGACAGCAGGCGGCCAGGGCAAGATTGAAAACAGTTGAACAGACACTTAAACAATCTGGTAAGGTTGAGAAAACTCCTGAAGAAAAATTAACAGAGGAGCTTGACCAGTTATATCCCAACGCCAAATCAAAAACTGTTATTGAATACCAGGGCAAAAAATTTCAAATCAGGTATTTTCCTCTCGAGTCTAGTCGTACTGGTAAAACTGTTTTCGAGTGGGGGCATCAGTGGGTTCCTTTTTCTGAAGAACCAACTAAAAAATCTTCAGGAAAGAGAACTAAGAAAAAATAATTATTATTCGACCTTTTAATTCGGGGGAATTTCCCGCCACATCCTTCGCTGAAGCTTCGCCGGAGCTTCAGCGAGGCGAGCAAAATGCACTGTGCCCCTTCCGTAGCTTTACCGCGTCCTTCCGAAGCCTTAGGCGAAGGAGGAGCGAAGGGGGGTTCGAACCATTTCAAAGTCAATTCATTGTATATTTATAAGCGATAGCAAAGAAGTATACAATACTATACATTATAAAGGAGTGACGCAATTAGCTACAAGAAAAAGTAGCTGTCATTTGCGGAACCGGAACCCTTTCGGCTTTCAAAGTGCCACGATGGTGTATAGTCCAAGAGAAGGAGCGTAGGCGGGAGCCGTGCTATAATAGAAAAAAGAGGGTTTTTACCATAAAGTCAAAAAATAATTAATGCGCTTTAATATGACCCCGGGTTTTATAATTTTTTACGGAATAATAGCACTACTCATTTTTTATTATCTATTAAGGGATAACATCTTGATCCAATGGATTTTGGGAACGGGGCTTGTGGTGACAACCGCATATCTCTTTATGTTGTTTGGATCTTATTCTCCATCTTTCTTTGTTATTCTTGTATGGATTACTGGCGGCATTTGTGTGGGTGCTGGCGGAGTATGGAATTGGCTTCTTTATATAGAACAAGGGGGATCTTTGGGAGGAGATGTTAAAAAGCCCATCATCGCCGGGCTAATTAACTTTTATTGGCTTTATTACTACTTCACCGCCCCTCTGCCTCCTCCAGAGAAGCGAAGAACCCCCATGCTATTTTATTGGACCGGGGTTACACTTTTTATTATCGGAGGCATAGTTGGTCAAATAACAAGCGCCTTACCGGCCTAGTCGTTTTCTTGAGATACAATAAGTTTTATTTTTGGTTCCTGGTCTACATCCTTATTGGTACAGGGATCTTTTTATTTTGGGGAAATATATATTATCCGTTGCGCTATCGGGCTACTGCGCAGTTTACAGAAAATAAAATAAATGTATTGGGAGAGCCGCTACAAGAAAAAACTAATAAAGAAGCCTTTGAATTTAAAAATCGCAATGGAGAGAAAGTGGCTATTATACCTGTTGCGGTATATGATATTAGCGCTAAAGTCGTTATAAATGAGCGATACCCAAATTTTTGGAATGTTGCTGAATTGGATAATCTTCTCACCAATGACCTTGTACTTGTATGGGGGAAACTCTTTGAGAATCGTTATTTAAAAAAAATAAAATTTTCCCACCAATGGTCCTATATGACATTCAAATACGCAGACGAAAAATTAAACCATGAGCCGGGATACGAATATATTTCAAATCATGTTTCTAGCAATCACCTCATCGCGGCAAATAAGAATGTCGATCACGCTCTTCGCCAACTGCAGAGAAATGATGTGGTACGAATAAAAGGATATCTTATTAATATTCAAATCCCCGATAAGCCACTCGTCCAAACATCGATTACCCGAACTGATAATTGGCGGCAAGGAGAGGGTAATACCGGGGGCTCGGAATTTATTTACGTTATCGAAATGCAAAAAGGAGATAGGCTGTATAAATAATGCTGGAGGTTTTCCGTATTGAATCTATAAAATAAAATACACGGAATCTGTCTCCGCGTATTTTGATTTAAGTTTTTATCATACAGTTATGGATTTATCCGTTCGGTTTTTCGCGAGCGACCAAGTGAGTCATAAATTTCCCGTGCGTCCAATGCGGTTTTTTCTACCAAAAGTTCGGCAAGGCGTAGCACTGCTTCGCGATGATTTTCAATTATTTTTTTGGCGTCCTCATAGCATTCAGTCTTAATTTTTTGCACCGCCTGGTCTATTTGCGACTTCAGATATTCGCTGTAATATTCCCGGCTGAAAACCCCAACTCCTGGCTTAAGAAATACCGTCGGCCCCAATTCGCCCATACCCCACTCGCTGACCATTTTTCGCGCCAACTCCTCGGCTTTTTCCAAGTCATTCCCAGCCCCGGTCGTTATCTCGTTGGGATTAAGAAAAACTTCTTCAGCCGCCCGTCCGCCGAATAACGAAGTTATTTTAGCACAGATCAAAGCGCGTGAAGGCAGGTTATTATCTTCGCTCGCAGTCACGGTTATGCCCAACGCCCAGTTCCGCGGCATTAACATAACCTTCTCGAGAATCTCCAGATCTTTTTCGGCCGTGACAACGGCATGACCAATTTCGTGCACCGCTACGATTTTACGCTCTTTCTCGCTCATTATGGCTTTTCGCGCTGGTCCAAGCTGCACGGTCAATATCGCATTTTCAAAATCTGCTTTAGTGACAGTCTTTTCTCCGGTAAAAATCTCTTTTACCGTATCGACAACGCTCCCCAGGGGGCTTTGCTGTTTTTTTATCTGGTTATAGCGGCGTCTAGCCGCCTGAGTCGCTTCATTGGTCAGCTGTTCTATGGTGGCACCGTTAAAGCCAGCTATTTTCTTCGCGAGTTCATGCAAATTTACGTCATCGGCCAAGCGCTTTTTTTTGGTGTGGACCTTGAGGATTTGTTCGCGCGCATCGGCGTTAGGCGGAGGGATTAACAGTTTCTTATCAAACCGGCCGGGACGCACCAGGGCTTCATCCAGAACATCTTCGCGGTTTGTTGCCGCCACAACCAACACGCCATGTTTTCGCCTGATCCCGTCCATCTGGTGCAGTAGTTCAGTAAGCGCGTGGTCATATTCTCCGCTTACGTCGTATCCTCGTCTTCGGCCCAACGCGTCAATTTCATCCAAAAAAAGCAGTGCCGGTTTTTTCGCCTGGGCGTCATCAAAAATGCCTTTTGTAGCTTGTGCCCCGGAACGCACATAAGAGTTCCCGACTTCGGCGGCAGAATATTCAATAAACGTTAACCCCGCTTCCCCGGCAATTGCGCGCGCAAGAAGGGTTTTCCCGTTACCCGGCGGTCCCACCAATAAAATTCCTTTGGCTGGACGAATATCCCACTCTTCGGCATCTTTAGGATCTTTATAAAGTTCAATAGTATCTTGAATTTCTCCTTTAATCTCTTCTAGGCCGCCCACGTCGCTAAAGGTTGTTTTTTCTCCGGTTATAACATGCTTTGCGTCTAATGACCCGTGTTGGAAAGAGCGCCATACTTCGAGTGCGCCCCACCAATACTTCGCAGAAATCGCTATCCCGACTCCGATGAAAAGTAGCGTAACATACCAATTAACGAACATTAGAACTATTGACGAAAATACAATATATAGATAGGCCATCCTTAAGATCCTAATCTGGCGGTCATTAAAGATCTGATTCTCTTCCCGACTTTTTTCTTTCGCGGATTTAACTTTCAGCTTGAGGTCGGCGGAGCCACGAAATATCGCGACAATTACCAGCAATGCAAACGCGTAAAGCGAGTAAGAAATAAACCGAAACCTTTCCGATACCCCGCCTTGCTGGTTTCCTCCCTGAACATTGGAGTTTTTATGCATTTCTACTGGTGGCGCCTCGTGGGATATTACTTGCGCTCCGGCTACAGAAAAAACCAGACCGGTTAAAAAAAGCGCCAGAAAAAGAGAGTACGATTTTGTTGTACTCACGCGACCGTTCCTCCGATATGTATATGTAAAGGTTCTTTTGTGTTTAATCCAAATATAAACAAAGTAAAGAAAATTACAAGAAACATCATCGGGGAGTCGGCATTATTGGATGTTGTAAAATCAAATAAATTC
The DNA here is from genome assembly GCA_964362625.1 of uncultured Candidatus Saccharibacteria bacterium. GTDB lineage: Bacteria > Patescibacteriota > Minisyncoccia > 1-14-0-10-42-19 > 1-14-0-10-42-19 > CAYIFA01. The sequence continues at coordinate 1,393 of CAYIFA010000047.1, read as the reverse complement.
TCTATAATCATGTTAGATATCGGGCAGAAGAGAGGTGGTCATGGCAACAGGCAAGAAGATATTGCACGTGGCGATTATCCCTGACCGCAACCGACGATGGGCGAAAGCCAAACGATTACCGTCCCGGAAAGGACACGAGGCCGGGTATGCCAGTTTTAAGGAGATCTTCGCGCACATTTGGGATTTTGAGGTTACTCATTTTACTTTCTGGGCGCTCTCAATAGACAACCTGCAAAAAAGAAAAGAAGGTGAGCTGCGTTTTCTTACCCAACTCTGTAAATTAGGGATTTCGGAATTAAAGGTATCGCCGGAATTTAAGAGTAGAAATATTAGATTCAAAACAATCGGCCGCTGGAAAGATTTTTTCCCGGAATTTGAACCGGATATAAAAGAATTGGAAGAATCTTCTTGGACGAGAACCGAAAGGACGTTTACGCTGGCGTTGGCTTATGACGGAACAGAAGAAGATAGGGCGCAAAAAGATGCCATCCGAAAAAATGTCCCACCAGCTATGCCGCTTACCCCCGAAATTGAAAATGAATACCTCTGGAGCGGATTTTTGCCGGATGTGGATCTTTGTATCCGTACCGGCGGAGAGCCGCATTTGTCTGCCGGATTTCTGATGCACAAGATGGCCAATGCCTATCTGGCTTTCCCAAAGGTATGTTGGCCGGATTTCTCTCCTAGACATCTTAAAAAAATTACTGATGAATTTCGTTCTCGCGAGCGACGACTAGGCGCATAGAGCTATTCTGAAAACGGCCCCTATTTTGTAGGAGCCGTTTTGTTTTTTTATTTAATTAAGACTAGATTCGATTTCTGTAAATTGCGCGGGATATTACCCAGGACCCGGCAATTAATCCGATAAGAATCGCTAGCCCGATAACGACCGCACTCGCCAAAGAGTTGGCGCCCGGAGTACCCGTAGCTTGAGCAACCTGCGTCTGGGCGGTTGTTTCTATTGGCGCTTGTTCCGGGGGAGCTGTCTTTACAGCTTCGATTGCCGGCTCAGATTCTGTTGCGGCCCCAGCGACTTGGGCCTCCGCGTTCTCCGCTGGCTTTGCTTTATCTTCCGCTAGTTCTGGTTTTGGAACGCTCTTTAAAGTTGATTCCGCAACCCAACCGTCAGGATCGTTTTCAAAATTTATGTTCCAGAACCAATAACCCGCCCCTTTTACTTTAGCCAGTACCGGACCGCCGACTACCTCACCGATCGCTCCTTCGTTCTGTTCGCCGAGGAATGTTCCGCCCGGCGTTGCCCGCACATTTGATAAACCCTTTACTGCTACATATGAATTAAGAGAGAAATTTTGTGATGGTTCGGCTGGCGGAGGCGGTGGTGGTGGAGGCGTAACTGCTGGTGGCGGAGGAGGTGGAGGTGGTGGCGGAGGAG
>CAYIFA010000046.1:1957-6309 GCA_964362625.1 uncultured Candidatus Saccharibacteria bacterium | reverse complement strand
AAAACAATATGCGACAAATGGGTTTTGAAGGCGGCTTGCATTTCTTTAAACATTCTGGCGCCTTCATTTTTATATTCAACGAGCGGATCGCGCTGGCCATAGGCGCGGAGTCCAACCGAAGAACGCATATACTCCATCGCCTCCAAATGATTAGTCCATAAAGTATCAATAATCTGCAGAATATAGGCGCGCATTAAATTCGCGAATCCATCCGTGCTAATTTGACTAATCTTCTTTTCCAGCTCGCCTTTCCACAAAGAATGTAGATATTCTCGCAATTGTTCGCGGATTTGATCTGCGGCGCCTGAAGAGTTTTTAAAATTTTCAATTTTATCCTTCACCTCCTGGTTAACTCCGAACCTCGCGCGCATATTTTCAAATATTTCAACGCTATCCCACGCATCAGACTCCCCGGCAGTATGAAAATCCAGAATAGCATCCGCTTCTTCTTCCACTAACTTATAAACCTCGTCTTTTATAAAAACCGAGTCGGCAAACAAGAATTTTCTACGACGTTCATACACCGATTTTCTCTGGCGGTTCAGTACATCATCATAATCAAGCAGGTGTTTACGCGCGTCAAAGTTATACCCTTCAATCTTTGCTTGTGCCGACTCCAATGACTTGGAAATAAGCTTATGCTCAATTGGCTCATCTTCCGGAATGCCAAAAGTGCCCATCATTTTCTTGATGCGATCCGAACCAAAAATCCGCATCAAGTCATCATCCAGAGAGACAAAAAACGCTGTTTCGCCCGGATCGCCCTGACGGCCGGAGCGACCGCGCAACTGGTTATCAATCCGGCGCGCTTCATGACGGGAAGTGCCGATAACAAAAAGTCCTCTGGACTCACGGACTTTTTCAGCATCCGCCGCGTCAACAGGATTCCCGCCCAAAAGTATGTCCACACCACGGCCGGCCATATTGGTGGCGACAGTCACCGCACCCGCCTTGCCGGCCTGCGCGATAATCTGAGCTTCGCGCTCGTGATTTTTTGCGTTCAAAACCTCGTGCTTAATGCCTTCTTTGTCTAACATGGCTGAAACTAACTCGTTTTTCTCAATGGAGACCGTCCCGATTAAAACTGGCTGGCCATTTTTGTGGCGATTTTTTACTTCCGCGATTACCGCTTTATAGCGCCCTTCGGAAGTCTGATATATGCGATCAGTATAATCTTTACGCGTAAGCGGCCGGTTGGTCGGGATAGACACTACTTCGAGATTATAAACTTTATGGAACTCCTCGGCCGAAGTCTGGGCTGTTCCAGTCATTCCGGCAAGTTTATCAAACAACCGAAAATAATTCTGAAAGGTTATAGACGCAACAGTCCGCGATTCCCTCTGGACTGCAACACCCTCCTTGGCCTCAACGGCTTGATGCAAACCGTCCGACCACCGGCGTCCGGGCATCAAACGACCGGTAAATTCATCAACAATAATCACCGAGCCGTCTTTTACCACATATTCCTTATCGCGCCGAAATAGGGCCTGGGCGCGCAGAGCTTGTTCCAAATGATGAACATATCGAATGCCTCCCTCGGAATAAATATCTTTTATGCCAAGCGCCGACTCAACCTTGTCTATCCCGGATTCGGCAATGGTGACTGCTTTCATTTTTTCATCCACGTTATAATCTTTATCCGCCTCGAGGCGCGGAACAATACGGCTGAATACTTTGTAGAGTTCCGCTGACTCGGCGTCGGGGGAAGAAATTATAAGTGGGGTGCGCGCTTCATCAATAAGAATTGAATCCACTTCATCAACAATCGCGAAATTGTATTCCCGCCCAACGAGCTGCTCCTTAATTTGCGTAAGGTTATCCCTAAGATAATCAAACCCAAATTCATTATTAGTGCCGTAAGTTATATCGGCGGCATATGCTTCGCGCCTGCTTACTGGACGCCAATGATTTAGTCGCCGATCGCCGTGATCATTGGAGTCAGCCCAATCCGGATCATAAATTCCGGAAAAATCATGGGTTATAACCCCAACCGACACTCCGAGCATATGGTAAACCGGCCCCATCCAGCCGCCGCCTAAACGCGACAAGTAATCATTCGGAGTAACCAAGTGGGCGCCTTTGCCGGATAAAGAATTTAAATAAAGCGGTAAAGTCGCTACCAATGTTTTGCCCTCGCCAGTTTTCATTTCAGCGATCTTGCCCTCGTGTAAAACTATGCCGCCGATTAACTGCACGTCAAAATGCCGCTGACCGAGGGTTCGGCGGGCCGCCTCGCGCGTTAAGGCAAAGGCCACGGGCAATATATCAGAAAATTGAGCGTCGCTAGCCAGACGCTCTCTTAACTCACGAGTTTTATCTTTTAGCGCAAGGTCCTCAAGCTTTTCAATCTCCGGTTCTAAAGCATTTATTTCGTCAATTACCGGCTGGATCATAGAGATTACGCGGGAATTGGGATCGCCGAAAATTTTACTTAAAAACTTCATGAGCGACGACTGACTTTGGCCCGACGAGCTTCTCTTATAGCCGTGCTTTTGCGCTTGCTTTTGTACTTCTTTATTTCATTCTCGATTTCGTATTTAACCTCATCTATCGCGGCTGGTAGGCTTAACTCGGAGGATTTGGCCCGAATCGGGCTGGCGCTCGATGGCAACGACAAATTGACTTCGCAATACCAAATCCGGCCATGCTGATGATGTTTAGTCAGTTTGGCCAGCTCCACATCGAGCGATAAATCCATCTTTTGGTCCAGTTCCCCCAAAAGTTTTCCGATTGGCCTCGCCAATTTTTCGCGAACGAGCGTATTTAATGCCTCAGTCAATTCAAAATTTTTGGCTAGAATTCTTATTTTCATGTTTATATTATATGCCATCCACTGCCGATATTCAACTCTTAAAAGATAAAATCCCGGTTGCCCGGGAAGTTATCTTTTATTTATCCGTCCTGCTTCGGCAAAACGAACTCGCTATCGTTCGAGTTAAGCTCGACTATCGGTGCTTTTTTCCGCCTTTTTTCTTTTTTGCCATTGTATCAAAGCTATCACTCAACAATAAACATCGACCGCGAAGTGCTTATTGTCCTTCGACAAGCTCAGGAATAAATTCCCGATTTGCCGAAAGCAATCAAAGAGTGTAAAAATTTTTATAAAAATTTTACAAAGGAACTACTGTATTTATTATCGCACGCGCGGATAACTAAATAAATAAAAAAAACAAAAAGATGTGGATAACCCCGTTAAGACAAAATCGAATGTGCTTTGTTAAGCTCTAACTATAATTCGACTTTAAATTCTAAAATGATTTAAGTTGATAATATTTTTTCGTCATCGCAAAGCACCGAGCTTAACTTTCGATTTTGTCTTACGGGGATAAAATAAATCCCCCACCCGGAGGCCGGCGCGAGGTTTGACTCCAACATACATCAGTTTGTGAGTGCGCTCGCTCCGGCCTCCGGAAGGGGGCTTAATTAAAGTATACCACAATAATAGAAAAACCCGGCCAGGGGCCGGATTCCTCTATTGATGTATGCAAATCAGAGCCTTTTAGCTCCTCACAATGACAATGATAGCAAATACGGCAAATTTAGTCAAGTGAAACTGTGGATAAATCGTGACTTTATACATTCCAGCCCTGGTTTTTATAGAATTCACGGCATTTTTCGATGCCCTCTCCGAACGAAACCAGCGGTTCCCAATTGATAAGCTTTTTGGCGAGTGCTATGTCGGCAAGGGTTTCCTTGGCTTCTCCGATGCGCTTGGGCGCAAATACCGCGTGGTTTTTCGAGATTAAATCATCCGGAGATACTGCAACCGGCAGTTTATGAACAAGCCGGACAGCGTCCCAAATGGAATAATTCTTCCCGAAACCGATGTTTATAATTTCCCCACCGCCAACTTTATCAGATAACATTGCTGCGATATTCGCAGCCGCGACGTCTGAAACATAAGTATAATCTCTTTTCTGGTAGCCGTCCGGAACAACCGGCAACGGCTGTTTATTCGCGAGGCGCTCGAAAAATATCCCGATGACGGTGGCATACGCTCCGTCAGCCGCGGTAGTTTGGCGCGGACCATAAACATTAAAATAGCGTAAACAAACCGTTTCGACGCCGCTGGTTAGTTTGCCCATATCGCGCATAAGCATCTCGCCCATCCGTTTAGTTGAGCTATAGGGGTTGAGCGCTTGCGGATGAATATGCATGTTTTCATGCAGCGGCGTTTTTTGATCGCCGTATGCCGAAGATGATGCGGAATAAATTACGCGCTTAACTCCGTATTTCTTGGCTGACATCAAAACATTGGCAGATCCAAGAGCGTTGGTCGTAAAAAAACCGAATGGATCCTCGAAGGATGGCTGAATACGGGCGAGCGCCGCCAGATGCAAAACATATTCCGG
>CAYIFA010000046.1:0-1857 GCA_964362625.1 uncultured Candidatus Saccharibacteria bacterium | reverse complement strand
CCTCGAAGGATGGCTGAATACGGGCGAGCGCCGCCAGATGCAAAACATATTCCGGGCTCGCTGCGGCAAAAACTTTTTCGAGCGAACCTATATCGCGAATATCGGTCTTATAATATTTAGCGCCGGGATTTAGCGTGTCGCTTCTCAAATTTATGTCAACAACGCTGACATCATCGCCTCTAGCCACCAATGCGTCAACAATATGCGATCCGATAAACCCCGCACCACCAGTAACCAAAATTTTTCTTGGGTTGTTACTCATACGCTGAATTACTGGGGTGCGGGGCAGGCCCCGCGCCGCCAGTAACCAAAACTTTATGATTCATTGACTTGGCCTTAAACCGCCTAATGCGTTCAAGAAATTATCAACTTCCGGTTTCAATGACGGATCTTGTTCCAACGCCGAAAGCGACAGAACCCTCGCCTCGCTAATTCGGCCAACTTCGGCGTACATTTCGGCGAGAATCAGCTTTAAAACCTTGTTTGCCGGATCTAATTCAAATAGCGCCTCGATAAAACTCAAAGCCCCTTGGCCGGCAGCATCCCTAGCGACTCGGCCAACTTGCGCTACCATGTCATGATTTAACGACTCAATATGCCCTCCGCGAGCTGATTTTAATTTTACGAGCGACTGGTAGCTTTGATCAAATTGACCGGTCGCGGCATAAATAATCGCCGAATTATGCAAAATGTCATCGTATTTTTCGACACCATACATAAGCTCTTCGATCTTCTCTGCGCTCTTTATTGCCGCTCCTGCTTCGCCTACCTGCAATGCGGCATTAGCCAGCAACGGATAAATATGGATATAACTTGGAGCAAAGTCTGCCGCTAACTTATATCGTTCAAATGCCTTGCGCAGCATCGCGGCATTCCCGGTTACCTGTCCGAAATGCGCATAGAGCTGGCCCAAAACCAGATAATCTTTGATGTCGCGGTCCTCATTGGTCCAAAACGCGGTCTCTTTCTCCATTTCCGATATGGCGAATTCAAAAAACATCCGCACTTCTTCATTGCCCTTAATCTGCTCAGTGGTGGCCGAAAGCGCGATCCTGGCCAGATGTTCGCGAACTTCGCCGGTACCAACAGTTCCAGCCGAAAGTTTTAGGGCCTGTTCAAAGTTATCCCTGACTCCAGCGATGTTGCCGAGACCTGCTTGCCCAAAGGCCCGTATTAAAGCTTGAGCGGACCTGTATGGTTTCACATTTATGAAAAATGTAAGCAATAGCGCGACCGTGAAAGCCGCTAAGATTACCGCGTAACAAAAACCGGGGTTAGCTGCTAAAACCGGCTTTTTGCCGCTAGATGTGCCGGAAGCCCACAATGACTCGTCAGAAAACCTTAGAACCGCGGCAAAACTCGAAAATAAAACCAGCATTATATAAGTAGGCAGAGTATCAAAAACAAACAACAGCTGGAAAAGATAAGCGCCAATCATAGCGATGAACAGAAAAGAATCTAAACGCTCAAATCTTTTTAGTTTAATCGCGCCCAAAAACGCCCAGACCATCGAGCCCATAAGCGCCAGATATAAAAGGAAAACTATCAACCCGCCGGAAGTAAGCCATTCGAGCGGCATATTGTGCGTGCGATCAAACCATGGTTCGTTGCCGAACATTTTCGGATCATAGTATTTGGCATAAGGAACGATGAAGTTGCCGGGCCCCCAGCCCAAAATCGGCCGCTCAGTAAAAGATCTCAAGGCCATCTTCCAGATGGTAAAGCGCGACTGCACAGTGTTATCTGAAAGCGAGATATTGGCAAACCGGCCGAACACCTTACTGCCTTTAATCAATCCAGTATTTTTTAACGAGATAAAAACAAATGGCAATAAAACAATCAACAAAAGCAAGGAAG
>CAYIFA010000045.1:0-6356 GCA_964362625.1 uncultured Candidatus Saccharibacteria bacterium | reverse complement strand
GGTGGCGGAGGAGGTGGCGGAGGAGGTGGAGGTGGTGGAGGTGGTGGAGGTGGTGGAGGTGGTGGAGCACCGGCTCCAATTACAAATCCAGCGCCGCTTACACCGATTGCGCAAGCTTTTTCAACGTCGTCCAATTTTAAATTGTTATTTGCGTCAACCAGCACATCGTAGTCGCCGTCGTCGTGAAGATACTTCCAAATAACCATACGCGGTATCTCGGCGTTATTCCCAACCAAAACCGATTCTATGCCGGCCGAGATATCATTTAAACTATCATTATTAGCCCAGACTTTATCGTTGGTAATATAAACTCTCGCTGTTTCTCCGGAAGCAGCCGGGCAAGATCCGGCGATATAAATCGAATCGGTTTTTTCAAATTTGGCTGTTTTGGTCCCGTCTTTATTAGTAAGATACGGGCCAGTTTCTTCGGCCGAAGAAATCTGCGCAAAAATTATAAAAAGAACTAAAATAGAGAATTTTTTCATATATGTATTATAAAATACCCAACGGTTTTGCGTGCTTGACAAAAGGTTATTTTGGGTGTATAATATAGGTAGTTATTAACAAATTGAACCTCTGGGATGCCTCTTCTTTATATTTATTATTGTTCCTAGAACATTTGAAAGAAGAGGCTCCTCGGCGGTTTTTACTCAATTACCTCGCGTACTCCACAACCCGGGTCTCTCGAATAACGTGAACTTTAATTTCGCCCGGATATTTTAATTCCTGCTCTATGCGATCAGCTACAAGTCGCGCCAATTTCTGCGCCTCCAGATCTGATATTTTATCCGGTGCTACGAATATTCTTATTTCCCGTCCGGCCTGAATGGCGTAGGCCTTTTCAACATGTTCAAACGAAGTGGCGATATTTTCCAGGTCTTCCAGGCGCTTGAGGTAATTTTCCGCGGAATCGCGTCTGGCCCCCGGTCTTCCGGCAGAAATCGCGTCAACCACCTGAACTATTATTGACTCCAGGGTTTCATAAGGATATTCTTCATGATGCGACTGCATAGCTTGAATTATGGTTTTATCCACTCCGAATTTTTGCAGAATCCTCCGGCCGATTTCAACGTGCGTGCCTTGAATTTCGTGGTCAACCGCTTTACCGATGTCGTGGAGTAGCGCGCCTTTTTTGGCGATCATCACGTCCCCGCCGAGTTCGGAAGCAAGCATACCAGCCAAGTGGGCCATTTCCACGGAATGGCGCAAAACATTTTGGCCGTAGCTCGTGCGAAAATGCAGCCGGCCTAAAAGCATAATCAAACGAGGATCAATATCCAAAATGCCTACTTCGTAAGCGGCGTGCTCACCGGCGTCTTTCATTATTTTTTCTACTTCGGCCTTGGCTTTTTCAACGGTCTCCTCGATGCGCGCTGGCTGAATACGTCCGTCCAAAATCAGATTTTCAAGCGCGACTTTCGCGATATGCCGGCGCACCGGGTCAAAACCGGAAATGATCACCGCCCCGGGGGTATCGTCAACAATTACCTCCACACCGGCAGCCCGCTCAAAAGCGCGGATGTTGCGGCCTTCTTTTCCGATTATTTTCCCCTTAATCTCTTCTGATGGAATCTGCACTGACGTAGTGGTAAGTTCCGATACCACTGCCTGGGTCAGACGATGCACGGCAGTTGCGAGCAAGTCCTTGGCCCTGCGCTCAATTTTTTCTGCGCCATATGCCTCCAACTTCTGGATTCGCCCAGAAATATCGGTTTCATGCTTTTTTTCCACGCTTGAGAGCAGTAATTCTTTGGCTTCGCTTTCCGAAAGTCCGGTTATTTTTTCCAGTTCTTGCCTTTTTCGCTCTTCGGTTTTTTCGAGCTCTACTGCCCGTGTTTCCAATTTTTTATCCGCTTCTTTAATGCGGGTTTCTTCGTTTTCCAGAGACAAACGGCGTTTTTCTATCAATTCGTCTTTTTTGGCCACCCGCTCTTCCAAAACCCGAAGTTCCCGCTCGCGCTCGCGAGTTTCTTTCTTGGCGTCTTCTATTATTGATTCGGATTTTTGTTTAGCTTCGCCAAGTATTTTTTGCGAATCATCCTTGGCGTCCAGTAAAAGTTTTTTAACTTTGAACTCGATTGAGTCCCGCCTCTGCTGAAAAACCAGGTGCCTGGCCAAGTAGCCGGCGCCGATGCCAACCATTAACGAAATCGCGACCACTATAAGTGGGTTTGAAAATTCCATATGATTTTAACGCTTCCGTCGTTATATTCAATTGTTCCAAGTCGGACATTTTACAAAATAATTACGGATTCGTTTTCTAAGTCAAATAATAACAATACTTCTATGTTAGCAGGGTCGCCAAAAATTGTCAAACTTTTGGGCTTCTCCGCGCCATATATTAGAAAAGCCGCGCGCACTAATGTTACAATATTAAAATGCAGGAAAGCTTTAAGTACAAATCCCGTCTCACGATTCCGTATAAGCCGGTGGTATTGGTGATTTTAGATGGCTTTGGGGTAAACCCTAATTTGCCGGACAGCACCTGGAAGCAAGCCCGCCGCCCAACCATGGAAGATCTGGAAAAGTTTTACCCGTTTACAACTCTGCAGGCATCCGGCCCGGCAGTGGGGCTCGCCTGGCAAGAATCCGGAAATTCCGAGGTGGGGCACCTGACTATCGGTTCCGGCCGGGTGATCTACACTCATCTGCCCCGAATCATCGTTGCCATCCAAGACGGTTCGTTTTTTGAAAACGAAGCGCTGATTAAAGCCGCCCAGCATGTCAAAAAAAACAATTCGACGCTTCATTTTATGGGGCTCTTCTCCACCGGCTCAGTGCATGCTTACGCCGAACATGTCTACGCCTTGCTCGACTTCGCAAAAAAACAGGAGGTGCCAAGGGTATATCTTCATTTATTTACAGATGGCCGAGACGCGCCGCCGGAAGAGGCAGCGGGGTTTTTTCGAAAATTTTCCGAGGTCGTTCTCCTTAAATATCCATTCGCCCAAATCACTTCTGTGGTTGGCCGCCATTTTGCCATGGATCGCGACGCCAATTGGGAACAAATTGAAGTCGCCTATAACCTCGTAATCAATGGCAACGGAGAACCATTTGACGACGCGGCGAATCACATTGAAAAACAATATGCCGCGGGGGTTACCGACGAATTTATAAATCCGGGCTTTTTGAAAGATTCTGCCGGAAATCCGGTTGGCCGTATCCAAGAAAATGACGCGGTGATTTTTTTCAACTTCCGTGAAGATAGCGCCCGAGAACTGACCGAAGCGTTTACCTCGAATAGTTTTGACCGTTTCGGAATAACCAAAATTCCAAATTTGCTATTCGTAACTATGACCAAATACAGCGATAAATTTACGGCTGAAGTGGCTTTCCCGACATTGGATGTTTCGCGGCCGCTCGGAAGAATAATTGCCGATGCCGGGCTTAAACAACTACACGTAGCTGAAACTGAAAAATATGCGCACATCACCTATTTTTTTAATGGCGGCGAGGAGCGGCCGTTTCCTAATGAAGACCGCAAGCTGATTCCGTCGCCAAAACACGCCCGCTACGACGAGCACCCGGAAATGGCCGCGCGCTCGGTAGCCGAAGCCGTGGTAACGGGGATCGGTGAATATGATTTTATATTGGCGAATCTCGCCAATACCGATATGGTCGGGCATACCGGTAATTTTGAAGCAACTGTGCGCGCAATCGAATATGTAGACGAAGCGCTGGGCTTGATTATCCCCGGGGCGCTTGCGGCTGGCGGCGCGGTAATTGTCACGTCAGACCACGGCAATGCCGAAGAAAAGCGCTACAGCGAAACCGGACGGATGCGCACCAAGCATACCGTAAATCCAGTTCCTTTTTGGTTTGTGGCCAAAGAAGCCAAACATCAAAACGTTCTCGGTTCTTCGGATATAAAAAGCCAATATTCAAAAACCGAAGGCGTTCTAAGCGACATCGCCCCAACGATTCTGGAGTTAATGAACCTAAAAAAACCGGAAGAAATGAACGGCTTGTCGCTATTGCCCAAGTTGTTTAGAGAATCGGTTTAGCCTGCCTAAAATTTATTGCCGCTTCATATACGTCTTCGATCTGCGGCGTTCAACGCGGAAAACGTATATTATACGCTCTAGCTCCTTTATTTCATAAAAAATACGAAAAGCGCCCGATCTGCGGCGCCATTCCCTTTCTTCGCCTTCCAGCTTTTCGATATCACCGCGGTATGGATCAGACGGTAAGCCTTCGATTATTCCCGCGAGACGTTGCCGATCTTTCGACTGCAGTTTGTTGAGGGCTTTGAAGACTTTATCTCGAACTTGCAACTCCCAATTTTCGTTTGAGTTCATCGATGCTCATATATTTACCTTTTTTGTGATCTTCTCGCGCTTGCAGTAAATCCCTTTTTTGAGCCGCGGTCGGTTTAAAGGTTTTGAATTTCCTCGACGGCTGGAATGCCTTTTTCCAATCCGAAAACTCCTTATATTCTTTGCGGGATATAATCATCAGATCGTTTTCTTTCATTATGCTTTCGGGTATAGTAAGCGTCGGCATAATTTTATATTAGCAGAAAGCGATTTTACGCGCAATAAAATTGAAATTTAAGAAAACCCCGGCGTGTTATCACGCGGGGCCAACTACAGAGGTTCAACCTATGTAATTATTATCGCGCAAGGAGATTTGGTCGTATAAACCTGCGACAAAATGCTATATTTAAATAATCATGCGATTGTTTCGTTATCTGTCTGATTTTCCGAGTGAGATCAAAACTTTGCCGGGCTCAATCAAGCGCGTGTCCTTCGTCATGTTTTTATACATGACCGCTTGGGGAATCTTGGACCCATTTTTGACGATTTATTTCCACGACCTGTTCGGCTCTTACACTAAGGTGGCGATTCTTACCGCTCTTTTATATTTTTTTTCGCTGTTGGCTTCTTTGCCGTTTGGCGACTTGGCCGATGTTGTTTCCAAAAAAAAGCTGATGCGTATTTTTCTAATTTTATATATTCCGTTGGGGTTCATTCTGGCATTACTTTCAACATTTTTTCAATTCGCGCTTTTCCGGATTTACCACGCGCTTTTAGCCACCGGGCTTTGGTCATCTGCCGAATCATATGTACGCGTCAATTCGCCGCCGCATAAAGCATCCGAATCCATAGGTTTTTTTGACTCGGCCATATCTTTATCACTAGTAATCGGCCCGGTTATCGGAGGAATTTTAATGGCGATTTTCGGCATTAAATCGCTTTTTTATGTTTTTTCGGTATTTGTAGTTACGGCGCTGCTTATCCTGCCGTCAATGCCGAACCACCACGGCATTTCAAATATTTGGCGCGGCATTAAACAGATAAGAAATAAAAAAATTTTTAGCTTTGAACTTACCGACTTTTTTGGCCTGCCGGGCATGATTACAGTTTCCGCCTTGTCGTTTATTTCGCGTTCGGTCGCGGCCGGAACATTGCTGGTACTTCCGCTTTTTTCAGATGAGCTGGAGGCGAGTTTCGTGGTGACCGGATTAATATTTGCCGTATTCGCCTTACCTACGGTTTTTGAAGCGCCGTTTTCTGTTTTTGCCGACAGATTTGACCGAAAAAAAATTTTAATAATCGGGGGGCTGGCCGCTATCGTATTTTTTGCAGCAGCTTTTATGTCAGATGGTTTGGTTTCGCTTTTTATTTTATCGCTTTTCATCGCACTCGCACTCGCCTTGATCACTCCGACTATCGAAGGGCTCGCTACTGAATTAATGCCACGGCATAAAATCGGCGAACTTAACGGAGTTTATCGCTCCGTTGGGCTTTTAGCCGGGGCTTGCGGTTCTTTTATCGTCGGCCCGATTGCCGACAAATTTTCGATCCAAGCCCCATTCTTATTTGGAGCGGCATTTATGGCGGTGTTCCTTTTGATGGCTATCTTCCTAAAATTACCAGACGCCCCCCGATCAAATTAAAATTAATTTATGGGCAAAACACCAGAACAATTGGATTGGCTGAAGGAGGAAGATAAAAAAGCGGACGCGGATGAGCGCGCTCGCCTAGTTGCAACGTACGGCGAGGAAGCTAGGGGTGCTGCAATTTCCGAAAAAGAACGGGGAGAGAAAGCAAAGGCAAAAAGAGAGGAGTGGAAAAAGAATTTGGAAGAATTGAAAAAGAAGCTGGGATAAAATACTATTTTAATAAAACTGGAGGGTTCGCCTAATGGTATGGCACCGGTTTCGAAAACCGGCGGGAGCAATCCCTTAGAGGTTCGACTCCTCTACCCTCCGAAGCGAAGTTTTTCTTAACAAAAAGCCGATGAAGGGATCATCGGCGAATTACTCTTAGCTCTGGAGCATAATATAGTTCTTGTCTTTTCTCTCCGCAGCGCGGACAGTTGAACTCAATTTCGTACTGAAAAACGTGGCCATT
>CAYIFA010000044.1:0-6451 GCA_964362625.1 uncultured Candidatus Saccharibacteria bacterium | reverse complement strand
GTCAAAGGTCCAGTGGCCGACCAGACCCCGGTTAAGGCCGATAGCGAGAGGGCGGTTGATGATAGTCCCCGCCTCAGCGGTATGCGGATTATAAGTCAAAATCCAAAAGGCAAAAGTCAAAAATGAAAGTGAAAAATAAAAAGTTTTCATAGTTGTCTTAAGTCACTTTTGAATTTTGGATTTAAATTTTGCATTTTGACTTTTGAATTACTGTGGATATCGGCCTTGACATGTTTTTGGGGGTTTGCTATACTTGATTTATACACTACGAAGAAGACCCTTATAAGGTTCCGTCCTTATCGGGGGCTTTTTTTTGCGCAAAACTTAAACGAGACAACTGATCTTTAATATAGGCAATCTTGACGCCAGTACGCTTAAGTAAATATGAGGTATTAAGTATAAACAGTTTTTTCATTTTTATTCTCATGATATCATTATTCTGCGATGGGGGTGGTGCAGTACGGGATCTGACTCGTCACCCAGAATCCTCGGGGTGCAACTCCCCGCACCTCCATCGCCTTAAAAGTATACACAGCTGCCATTGACAAATTAAACGTATCGATTATAATGTAATTAAGGTGATGAGTCAGAATACCGACTGTATTAGGATTCGCCAAAGCTCTTGAGAAATCAAGGGTTTTTGGTTTTTTAAAAAATCCATCATTTTTATAATTTCATAATTCATAATTGAATATTTGGAAGTTTAATAAAAGGTGACGCCTTTTATCTTTTTTACCTTTTTTATATTTGGAAGTCGGACTTCGATATTTTTCTTGATTTTTAACTATGCATTTTGAACTTTGAATTCGATTAATACTTATCAAAGGAACTTTTTGACTGGTTTGATTTTCCCGAGGACCGACCTCGGAGGAATTAGGCTTAACGACCCATATTGTAAAGCCGTTTGATTTCGTCTTTTGAGAGCGCGCGGTTGTAGACGCGGACGTCGTCGATGAGACCGGAAAAAGCAATATCCGTCCCATCAGCGCAATTAGTAATCTTACCAACCGAACCGACATTTCCTGAATAAACAATGCTTCCCCCAGTACCCGCATATGTTCCCCCATCGTCAACACCGTTAATATACAAACTCATGTCCGTTGCTCCTCCGACAACAGCGGCAACGTGATACCACTGATTTGCGGAAAGAACCGTTGTACCGGTTTTTGTACGCCGTCCTGAAGGACCACAATTAGTGTCAGCTCCAAAACTTACATCGATAACGCCAGCGGTGAATTGACTAATATTGAACCAAATACCAGTGTGATTATGCGCCGATGCCTGCGTCTTGTCAGTTGAAAAAATACCCTCGCTTGCACTCACATTCGTAGTGTTAATCCAACCCGAGATTGTTACTGGTAGATTGTCGGGACCGATTCTAGTTCCTAAATTCACATAGTCATTATTCCCATCAAAATTGAGCGCCTGGCCGATGCGGCCGATGGCGCGAACCGGGTCATTAGTCAAAGTCCCATTGTTCCCTTGCCCGGAAGCATCTCCGGCAGTTTGATCATTGGGCATATCTTTTTCATCAAACGTCCAATGGCCGACTAGGCCGTCTTTAAGAGTTCCGGTACTTTGCGATTTGTTCACCGTAAAAGTCCCGCCGAGGTTGTAGAGCCGTTTGATTTCATCCGCCGACAGCGCGCGGTTGTAGACGCGGACGTCGTCGATGAGGCCGGGGAAATCTTCCCCATGAACACCAAGAAATTCAGAACCTATCCCCGCGCTCACACCACTAAAATCAAAGCCATTTGCGGTAACCGTCGAGTACTGCACGCCATCGTAATACCCGGTGGCATTATTGCCGCTATACGTGACGGCGACGTAATGCCACTGCCTGGACCAATCAGACGACAAATCAACTAGCTTCGCCCAATCCCCAGACCCTGGCCACACACAAATATCGTATAAATCACAGCCGGTTGTGGCGCGGATTGCCAGTGCACCCGATTGAGTCGTAGCCCCAGTAAGTTGTGAAAACAGTCTTACATCCGACGTCGTGTTATTCGGCCGAAGCCACATCGTGACCGTCGCTGGCTCGGTGATACCAAGATTTCCAACATCCACAAAATCATCCACCCCATCAAACTCCATTGCTTGTCCGATTTTACCGATGACAAAAGGAGTAGTGGTAGCCCAGTTTATGGTTCCGTGGTTCCCTTGTCCGGATACATCATCTACTCTGCCGTTTGCATCCTTCCCATCAAACGTCCAATGGCCGACTAATCCATCTTTTAACGTTCCGGTGCTTTGGGATTTGTTCACCGTAAAAGTCCCGCCGAGGTTGTAGAGGCGTTTTATTTCATCCGCCGACAGCGCGCGGTTGTAGACGCGGACGTCGTCGATGAGGCCATTGAAATTTCGGGTACTTCCGCTAGTACGACCACCTATATCTCCATTAGAAGATGCATCGCTTATAGCGGAGCCACTTGCACTAGCCGACTGGCCATAGGACGATGATTCAACACTGTTGCGATATAATTTTATTCCACTGGACGATGTTCCTCCGTCCCAAGTAGCACAGGCATGCTGCCAGGTATTTAAAGAAACAAGACTAGCCACACCACTTCGAGCTAAGTTGGTAGTGGCATAACCATCCGAGAATCTTAATGTTTGGTCAGGCGTTGTTCCATCATTTTCTATTAAAAACATGTACTCCTGGTCGCCTGGACCCTTGCTGTAAATTCGGCCTGCATTATTGCCTCCAAATCCCCGTGGGTATATCCAAGCGCAAATTGTCGATGCACTAAGATTATCCAAGGACGCTCCAGAACCAACACCCACTCGATCATCCACCCCATCAAAATTCAACGCCTGGCCGATGCGGCCGATGGCGCGGACAGGGCCGTTCGTAAGAGTACCGGTGTTCCCTTGCCCGGAAACATCGTAGGCCAAGTTATTGCTCTTCATATCTTTCTGATCAAAAGTCCAATGGCCGACAAGACCCTGATTGAGGCCGATGGCTAGTGGGCGGTTGATGATGGTGCCGGCATGCGCAGGCAACGGCAAGAAAAGTATCAGGTATACAGTATTAAGCATTAGGTATAAAAATAGTTTTTTCATATGATTTTTAAATTTTGAATTACTTTTTGATTTCCAGCTCATGTTAATTCATGTTATCATAATCTTGCGCTGGGCCCGGTATGGTACGCGACCTAGGTTGGTACTAGGGTTTCCGGGGTTCGATTCCCCGCGGGTCCAACGCGCTAAAATTATCAACAAAATATATTTGACAAATTTTTGATAGTTTGCTATACTGTAAATAAGGTACCAACCTAGAAAATCGTATCATATCGAGATTCGCCAAAACTCTTGAGAAATCAAGGGTTTTTGGTTTTTTACTAAAAGATTAATCATATGACTTCTGCTTAATTTTAAATTATAAATTTTAAGTTTTAAATTAATAACAAATGCAAAATTATTTACTTTTCGATTTTTCTCCTAGGTTAAATTTTCTGCCCGGAGAATTTGTCATTTTATCATTTAAATTTAATTTAAAATTTGGAACTTAAAATTTAAAATTTGGAAATTGATATTTGTTTGTAAATTTTCAATTTCCAGTTTTCAATTTTCATTGAATTTTCAATTAGTTAATTTCATTTACGCCTTCCCCCAGTCCATTTTTTATAATAATATTATTTTGCGATGGGGGTGGTACAGCGCTAGATCCTGGTTTGCCACCGAGGATCTACGGGGTGCAAATCCCCGCACCTCCATCGCTCTAAGGATATTCACATAAACCATTGACATATTATATCAAGGAGGTATTATGATAATAAGGTGGCAAACCGGGAAACTAGTACTGTATTTAGATCCGCCAAAACTCTTGAGAAATCAAGGGTTTTTGGTTTTTTCCTGAAAGATTAATCATATTTTCTTAAATTTTAAAGTCTAAATTTTAAGTTTTAAATCAATGCTTCCTAATTATTCTAATCAATGCCTAATGCCATAATGACTAATATTAAATATTTTAGAAATTAGATATTTTGATTTGGGATTTGATTAGGTCAATTAGAATAATTAGGTTAATTTCCGGTTGTGGATATCGCGCTTGACATATTTTTGGGGTTTGCTATACTTGTTTTATACACTACGAAAAAGACCCTTGTAAGGTTCCGTCCTTATCGGGGGCTTTTTCTTTTTGGGCCATTCTTATCTTCGGGATTAGCCCGATAAAGATATACGCCTTTTGCACGCCGTATTTTTCTGTCAGCCAAACCCTGAATTTACAGTAATCAAGCTTCCATCCGGAACTCGCTACTCCCCTATGCAAGTTCGCCCCATCAATATATGCGAAATTTTTTGCCGGTTTGATCATAATTTATCTTTGGAAATTGGAAATTCGTAGTTATCTGCCCATATTATATAATCTTTTAATCTCGTCGGGCGATAAGACTCTATTGTACACTCGGACGCTTGCCCCGTAGCCAAATACCGCAGGATTTGTGGTACTGGGGGGTCGTCGATGAGGCCATCTGCCATAATTTTCAATTTACCCTTCGACAAGCTCAGGGTCCCGAATAAAATTGAGGGACAATTTTCAATTTTCATTGAATTTCCAATTAGTTAATTTCTAATTTTCATTTACGCTTAGCGATCGTGGAAACAATTTTAGTAAAAATCAAAGTAAGCTCTTGGGCTTCTTGCCAAAGCTTTCGCGCTTCTTCTCTCGCGGTTGGCTCAGCCGTAGAGAGGATACGGAGCCAAAATTTGGTCTCCTGAACCTCCTTTTTACATATATAAATTTTATTGCGAAAATCATTTTTTGAACTTGCGCCATTAGCTTCACAATAGTTGGCCCCAACTTAAGCGGTTTGGTATCAATGTTGTGCAATATCCGATATTGCACAAGCTTATAAGCAACGGTTCGAAAGAGCTTGCGTTACCATGAGAATATGGCAGTAAAGCATGCCAGCCACGCGCGATATGATTTGAATTTTGTATTTGGGTCATTGGAATTTATTTAGGATTTAGATATTAGGATTTAGGATTTTATCGCTTGGGGATTTTTGAATTTTTAATTACTGTGGATAACGCGCTTGACATATTTTATCGGTTTGCTATAATGAAAATACAAATGGCTTCGGCCCGACTCTGCCGCAAGGCAGAGGTTAAATAGAATAAATTCAAGGCAAAAGAGCCTTGAATTTATTTTTTAGAAGAGTAAAATCGTTTTCTGATATTTCTCCAACTTTATAAAGCAGTCTCTTGGCATCAACAAGTTTTATTTGGGATAAAATAGCGGTATTTTGCCCTCTCTCCGAAAAAGAGAAAAGAAAATAAAACTTGTTGTTTTTTGTTTTTTTAGTAAGCGGAATCGCCCAGAAAATTTCATTATTAAATTTCCTAAATATGACTATTGGCCGAAGAAAATCTTCCCCCGCGCCATCTTCTTCCGCTCCGACATTGGCTCCAAGATGACAAAACCAAATTTCTCGTTCGTGAAAGAACGGCCGTTTTTTTATTCCGTCAATGTCCGACTTTTTAGTATGCCACTTTTGAAAATCTTTTTCCATTATTATAAATATTAAAACTTTCTTTATTTTTCGCCAACTCGTTTCGCAAAACGGAACGTTCGTTCCTCTAAATCGTATGGTTTTGAATTTTGTATTTGGGCCATTGTAATTTGTTTAGGATTTAGATATTAGGATTTCCGGAGAATTTGTCATTTTTTCATTTAAAATTGATTTAAAATTTAGAACTTAAAATTTAAAATTAAACGTCATCTTCCCATGTATCAATGTTGTGCAATATCCGATATTGCACAACGTAGCCTTGAATCCTCCTTTGCCCCAGCTATCGAAGTCGAACTTCGATAAATTAAAGTGTTCACCTCCCCATATTATATAATCTTTTAATTTCATCGGCACTAAGCGCGCGGTTGTAGATGCGGACGTCGTCGATGAGGCTGTTGGAAAACCAAGCGCTTGAAATACTACCGATAGCAAGAGGGTCATTGTTGGTAGCGGCCTTAGCTGCATAAGAACAATTGCCCACCTGTAGACCATCGATGTAAAGACGCTTATTTCCTGTCTGATCCCCGTTAGACACAAGAGTGCCTACCACATGATGCCACGTATTTATTGAAGGCTTTGAAGTGGAGAACCAAGAACAGGCATCTGAAGATATGCCTGTCCCCCATATCAGCGAATTATCAACTGTGCTTAGGGAGTAATCGATGTTGGTAGAATTTTGGCTATTTGATTTCTGTATGAGTGCCTGGAAGTCTGTACTCGTTCTACGCTCATAGTACCAAAGTGATATAGCGATCTCCTTGCCACTTCCCTGACCTAAGTCAAGAACTGAGGTATCGCCTACACTAACATAATCATCACTCCCATCAAACTCCATTGCTTGTCCGATTTTACCGATGACAAACGGAGTAGTTGTAGCCCACTTTATCGTTCCGTTATCTCCGTTGCCGGAAATATCGTATGCCGTACCAGTT
>CAYIFA010000043.1:0-6543 GCA_964362625.1 uncultured Candidatus Saccharibacteria bacterium | reverse complement strand
TATCGCTCCCCCATTTAAGCGGGGCTTTAATACCGCGCAATTTAGGGTTTACCGTTGCGCGCTTGGCGATATCATTTTGAGACAAGCTCCGCGCTTTTATCCAAATTTTATTCCAGTTAATGTTCGGGCCCTTTACAGTTAAAGCAGTCATTAATTCGTCTTTAGCTGCAGTCAGATTTTGCCGATCACTTTTTGGTATCGCCTGGCTCCTAACTCCAAAAGCATAAATGACTTCGTCAGTCATATCATCCGACCACACCGGGTTTGGCGTTCGAATTTCCCAAACGCGCTTCACGCCACGCCGCTCAAAAGCGTGGACAATATCTGAAGAATTCGGCCGTATGCCGAATTTTTTTTCTATGATATCTGAAATCTCGGATACCGACTTATCTTTAACTGACACAAAAAAATCCTTTCCGAGCTCTTTCCATAGAATTTTTTTGACTTTCGGTTTTTCGGCAATCTTTTTTGCCATTTCGAATCTCCTTGTCCTCGGCGGAGTCAAGCTGAGCTTGGCGAAGTCGAAGGACTCCTATTAAATTGTCAGAGAGCGCACTTTGATATTATTTTACCAAGCTCAACGAAACATTAAAATTTTTTATCAACAAATTTTTAAGTATGACACAGATTTTTCAAAAATAAAGACCCCGACGGGACCGTCGGGGTTACTTATCTTTTTAATATGCCGTTGTTCTAAAAACCGGCTGGAAAAGTTCGATATTCTTTTCGCAAACCTCGTAAAAAACGCATTTGGGACAGTCTGGTTTTTCCATTTCCGGACAATACTTGCGGGCCTTCCAGAGGATATGGTCAACGAAAGACATTGGTTTGCCGGACTTATCAATCAGATCTTTAACAGCGGTCCAGGTCCAACCCCGAATTTCCGCTTCTTTAGATCCGGATGACCATTCCCTTTTTGCAAGAATGTTTCTTTCAAATTCTGAAACATCTACCAGCCCCAAACGAAGCGATACCCGCATCAAATGGTAATCTACTATTGGCTTCCAGCTTTCCGGATCATTTACTTTCAAAAATTTTTCCGGTCGGTTGGCCAGTTCCATGGCCAAGAGCAGTTGGCGTTTTTCGAATTGGTCTTCGTTGTAGCCGGCAACCTGACGCATGATTGTGAGAAACGTATCCAGGGACCGGCTTGATTTGTTTGCGACATTCAGTATTGCCTGCGGACTGGCGGTGTATTTACCGAAATGTCGAAACCACTTTCCATAAGACCTGGTCATCCTGAATCGCTCCTCAAAATTCGGAAATGGAATCGGGCCGTTGTCATCGGAAAAAATTTCGGCTAGCTCTTTTGGCTTGATTTCGGCCAGCCGCGCCGGTTCAAAAACGCTTTGATTGTTATCAAATTGATCATCAAAGTCAAGTTGCTTTTTGCAAACCTTAAACAGCAATTCCGCGCCTTTAACGTGTTTACAGTTTACTGTGCCGTAAATCGGCTCGACATATCCGCAGTCATCGCCGTACCAAAATCCAAAATTATGCAAGCTGGTAAAAAAGAAAAAATTAACTGCTTGTGGATGGTTGAGTGCGGGATACATATCGCTAGCAACAACTTCCTTATCGTCTTTGCCGGGAAAACTATAAAAATTCATTCCATGCTCGCCATCGGGCATTTTCTTTATAATTTCGGCCACTCGCTCGATTTGCTCCAGATTCACGCTCGCCATATTAGACCTCCTAAGTCTAATGTTAAACCTCCGAGGTTTAACGGTTGGTATTTTGCTTAAATTCTTTTAGAATATTAACAAGAACTCATGCCCTTCGTCCACTTGCTTATCCACTCGCATTATAGTCTGCTTTGTAAATTTGCGAATTTTTTGGCACAAACTACATAGAATATTGCCCCTGACAATTCTCATGGCAGAGAGCTTTTAGAAGATAACAAGAAATGGGTTAAACAAAAATACGGGGACAAATCCGGTCACGTTAGATGGTTATAAAAGTTTTCCCCAATAGATTTATGATGAAAAAAGAAAACAATTTTGCTTTTATTGATAATACTAATGTTCATAAGGGCATCGAGATGTTGGGTTGGAAATTGGATCTAACAAGATTTAGAAAATTATTAAAAGAGAGGTATGGTGTTTCCCGCGCCTATATGTTTATCGGCTATATGCCAGGCAATCAAGATATGTACAGAGATTTTCAAAAAATGGGATACATGTTGATTTTCAAACCAACGCTGCCTAATAAAGATGGGGCGGCAAAAGGCAATTGTGATGCAGAATTGGTGCTGCAAGCAATGATTGATATAAATGAATACGATAAAGCTGTCGTAATAACCGGCGATGGAGACTTTCAGTGCCTTGTGAAATATTTAAGAAAAATTAATAAGTTAGGGTACGTCATTAGCCCAAACAGAAAGTGGTGTTCGATTTTGTTAAAAAGAGAGGCGCGGGGAAACCATGTATTTATTGAAGAAATGCGGTCAAAATTAGAACATAAAAATGAAAAGGGCCCCTTGAAGGACGAAACCCAGAAAGGGACCTTTTCGTATTGATATCTCCATAATAGTAAATGGCAAATATATGTCAAGGGCGTTTCAATGTGAATATAATTTTCTACCTAAAATATGAGTTTTGTCCATCTTCACACTCATAGTCACTACAGCTTGCTAGACGGCCTGGCAAAGATTCCGGAATTGGTCGCAAAAGCCAAGGAATACGGCATGCCGGCCTTGGCCATCACCGATCATGGCAATCTTTATGGCGCGGTGGAATTTTATAAAGCCGCCAAAAAAGCCGGAATCAAACCGATTATCGGCATTGAGGCCTATATTGCCGCGGGGTCACTCGCCGACAAAAACCCGGGGATAGATGATAAGCGATTTCACCTGATTTTGCTTGCAAAAAATGCTATTGGCTACAAAAATCTTATCAAACTCGTTACAATTTCGCATCTGGAAGGTTTTTACTACAAACCGCGAATGGACAAAGAGCTTTTACGAAAGCGCTCGGAAGGATTAATCGCGCTGTCAGCCTGCATGACCGGAGAAATTTCGCGAGCGCTGCTATCAAAAAACAAGAAACGCGCCGAGGAACTGGTTCGTGAATATCAGGATATTTTCGGCAAGGAAAATTTTTACATTGAACTTTCGCATCACCCAAATTTACCCCAGCATAGAGATCTGCAGAAATCTCTTCGCGAACTTGCGGCCGAAACAGGCGCGCCGGTTGTTGCTACCCAAGACATACACTATCTAAATAAAGACGACGCCGAAGCCCAAGACGTGCTCTTGGCCATTCAGACCAACACCAAACTGGACGATGAAGACCGCCTGACTATGAAATCCGATGATTTTTCGATGTTAAGCCCGGATGAAATGCGTAATAATTTCGCGGATGTTCCGGAAGCGATTGAAAATACTCTGCGTATCGCCGGACAAGTGGATTTTGGGATGGAGCTCGGCGGGCTGCACATGCCGCATTTCGAAGTGCCGGAAAATTTTAATGATCATTCTTATCTGAATAAAATTGCCCATGAGCGTCTGGAAAAAAAATTCGGCAAAAATGTCTCCAAAGATTACATTGCCCGCCTTGAATATGAGCTTGATTTCATCAAAAAAACAAATTTTTCTTCTTATTTCTTGGTTGTTCAGGACTTTGTCAATTGGGCCAAGGATAGCGGAATAGTTGTCGGCCCCGGACGCGGCTCGGCCCCCAGCTCCTTGGTATGCTATGTGCTTGGCATTACCAACCTCGATCCGATTAAGTATGGATTATTTTTTGAGCGATTTATAAATCCGGAAAGAGTCACGCCCCCGGACATTGATATTGACTTTACCGACATGAGGAGGGACGAAGTAATTGAATATGCCCGCCAAAAATACGGACGCGATCACGTTGCGCAAATTATCACTTTCGGGACAATGGCCGCCAGGGCCGCAATCAGAGATGCTGGACGCGCGCTCGGACTCTCATATTCTCTTTGCGACCAGATCGCGAAAATGATCCCGTTCGGCCACAACTTAAAAATGGCCCTGGAGGCAAACCCGGAATTCAGCGATGCCTATAAAAATACTCCGGACGTGAAGCGCTTGATTGATGCCGCGCGTAAACTGGAAGGCGTGGCCCGCCATGCCTCGGTGCATGCTTGCGGCGTTGTTATTGCCAGCGACCCGCTTTCCGATAACCTGCCGCTTCAATATGCCACGCGCGGCAAAGGTGAAGCCGAACAAATTGTAGTAACGCAATTCGAAATGCACGCGATTGAAGATTTGGGGTTTTTAAAAATGGATTTCTTAGGGCTAAAGAACTTAAGCATTATTGAGGGAACGCTGAATATAATCCGCAGCCGCACCGGACAAAATATTAACATCGACGAAATCCCGCTGGATGATGAATCGGTATTTAATACTTTGGCCGAGGGAAAGACTGTGGGCATTTTCCAGCTGGAAGGCGGGGGGATGACCCGCTATTTGGTTGAGCTAAAGCCAGCGCGGCTCGAAGATATTATCGCAATGGTCGCGCTCTTCCGCCCCGGTCCGATGGAACTTATCCCGAGATACATCGCACGCAAGCACGGTCGAGAGCCGATTACTTATCTTCATCCGAAATTGAAGCCGATACTAGAACCAACCTATGGCGTAATAACCTACCAGGAACAGTTGATGCAAATCATGCAGGAGTTGGCCGGTTTTTCGTTTGGCGGAGCGGATTTGGTTCGCCGAGCGGTTGGCAAAAAAATCAAACAGCTGCTTGATGAGCAAATCGAAAAATTTGTGGCGGGCGTAGAAAAAACTTTGGGATCGCGCGAACTTGGCGAAAAACTTTGGAAATTCGTGGAACCATTCGCGCGTTATGGATTTAACAAAGCGCATTCCGCGGGATACGCGCTTATATCTTACCAGACTGCTTACTTAAAAACCCACTTCCCGCTTGAATTCATGACTGCGCTCATGAATTCAGACGAAAAAGACACCGACCGCATCTCTTTTTTGGTTTCGGAGTGCTCGAAATGGGCGATAAAAGTCCTGCCGCCGGATATCAATCAAAGCGAGGCCGGCTTTTCTCCGTATGTTGATGAATCCGGAAACGGCGTAATTAGGTTTGGCCTCCGCACCGTCAAGAACGTCGGCGCCAATGTGGTTGACGCGCTAATCTCGGAAAGAAAGCGAAACGGACCATACCGGACGCTGGCAGAGTTGCTCCGGCGTCTGCCGACCAAAGACTTAAACAAAAAATCAATTGAATCTCTCGTAAAGTGCGGCGCGCTTGACTCATTTGGTGAAAGAAATCAAATGCTTAAAAACATGGATGGCATCCTCGGGTTTCATAAAGAATCAGCCCGCGGATTGAACCAAGGTCAAAATTCGCTTTTTGGCTCCCCAGCAGACAAAATGATGACCCCATCGCTGCAACTTAAAGAAGCTTCCCCCGCGTCTTTTGATGAACGAATTCGCTGGGAAAAAGAACTGCTCGGATTATATGTTTCCGGCCATCCGCTCGACAAATTCCGCAAACTTTTAGAATCAAAAAATACAAATATCGCGTCAATCAAAAAACACCCGGAAAACGCTCCGGTGATTCTCGGCGGCGTAATCGAGAGTATGCGAAAAATCCTTACCAAAAAAGGCGACCCGATGGTTTTTGTAAAACTCTTGGATTTATCGGATTCTATCGAGGTGGTCATGTTCCCAAGAACTTTAAAAACCTACAGCCACCTGCTCAGCGAGGATGCCGGGATCGCGCTTAAGGGTTCAATTTCGCACCGAAACGGCCAGGTGTCGATCATCGCTGACGCCATCAAAAAACTTGAGCCGGATAAATAAAATTGCTATTATTCAGCTATGGCAAAACCTGCGAAAGACTCAAATATAGATAACATCCGCCATTCGCTCGCCCATCTTTTGGCTATGGCGGTGTTAAAGAAATTCCCGAAGGCAAAACTGGGTATTGGACCGACCATTGAAAATGGCTTTTATTATGATTTTAAATTGCCAAAACCCATTGGGCCGGAGGACTTGAAGGAATTCGAGGCAGAGATAAAACGCCTGATCTTGGAAAAACTGGATTTCAAAGGCGAGAAAGTTTCCGCGGATAAAGCTCGAAAAACTTTCAAAGACCAACCATTTAAACGCGATTTGATTAAAGAATTTTCCTCGGGGAAAAAGCAATTAACCTTTTATCACACCGGCAACTTCACCGACCTATGCAAAGGCGGCCATGTAAAAAATACTTCGGAAATAAATCCGGATGGCTTCGCGCTCACCAAAATTGCCGGCGCCTACTGGCGCGGGGATGAGAAAAATCCGCAACTGACCAGAATCTACGGCGTGGCCTTTGCCGGTAAAGAAGAGCTTGACGCTTACTTGAAATTGCAGGAGGAAATTGAAAAGCGCGACCACAAAAAACTAGGGCGCGATCTCGGCTTGTTCGTTTTTTCGCCTTTGGTTGGCCCGGGGTTGCCTCTGTTCACCCCGCGGGGCGCGATAATCCGCGAAGTTCTTGAGAATTTTGTAGACCGGTTGAACAAAAAAAATAATTACCGCAAAGTCTGGATTCCGCACCTGGCCAAGCCGGATTT
>CAYIFA010000042.1:0-6995 GCA_964362625.1 uncultured Candidatus Saccharibacteria bacterium | reverse complement strand
AGGCATTGATCGCAGAGCCCTAAATCGCGATTAAAAGACCCCGTCCGCCAGCTGGCGGACGAGGCGAACGGGACAAAAGAAAGCGTTAACTCTTTTTAAAACTGTGGATAAAGAATTTTGTAATCAACCCCCCCCACTTGTATAATTACTGGAGGATATTTTTGATATATCCATAAAAAAGGTCGAATTAAACTATAAAATATTTAATTCTAAAATATGACAACATCTATAAATATTTCGCGAATTAATTTATTAATTTTTGCGGCAATTTTGGTAGTTTTTGCGTTGACGCTTGCCCAATTCGCGTTCGCTGACGTAACTAGCTATTTACTTCCTTGGTTGGACGGCGCTTATACTCAATGGACACCGAAAACTGGCTCAACGCATTACACTATGGTTGACGAAAGCAGTTGCAACGGAACAATTGACTACAACTATACAACCACGCGTGGGAACCGCGATTCTTACGCGATATCCTTGAGCTCAATCCCGAACTATTCGACAATTACCCAGGTTGACATAAAGCCATGCGCTTCTAAACACCAGAATGGCGGCGCATCAGAAATGGATATTTTTTACCGGTTTAACGGAGCCAACAGCGCAGATGCCGGGAATTATAGTTTAACTGGTACCACACCAGTTGATCTCGCCGATACTAGTTTTACTGGCTTGTCGCTTGCTAAAGATTCAAATAGCGCTTTGCAAGTTGGAGCCGTATATTCATCTGGAACGAAGGGCGTTCGTTTGAGTCGTATTGCCGCTAAAATCACCTACACGCTGCCCGCGCCTCCAGTAGCCCCATCAAGTCTAACTGCTACTAATCAGTCAACCTCGACTAACAGGGTCTTGCTGCGATGGATCGACAATTCTAACAACGAGGAAGGTTTTAAGGTTGAAAGAGGAACGGATGGCGTCAACTTCAATCAGATTGCCGCTACTGTGTTGACTTCCTATACTGATACCGGCATGGCCAATGGAACTTATTATTACCGGGTCCGGGCTTACAATGCCGGGGGCAATTCAGGTTATTCAAATACCGCGAGCATTACTGTTCCGTGAATCTGGAGTCTCGGGCCTCGATATCCAAAACCGCCCCGCATAGGCGGTTTTTGGATGTGGATAACCAATTTTAGTAGTTTCTAATTTAAGATATAATAATTTCATAGCTATTTGTTCAAAATTTAATTATTTAATTTTTTTATAAACTTTTATGGACACGCATTCTCCGTGGAAGCACTTTTTAATAATAGCGGCCCTTTTTGTTGTTGGGGCGGTAATTTACTTCGCGGTTGACGCGCAGGTGGGCAAAAGCGGCAAAGTGTCCGGCGGCGCGACAGCGGCTCAATGCAACGACCATATTGATAATGACGGGGATGGTTTTTGCGATTACGCCTATAAAAGAGCTTTTTGTAACGATGGAAGCGCGGTAGGTGACCCGCAATGTTCTTCCAAAGATGATACTACCGAAGCTGATATTTTTTGTTCGCCAAATTGGCAATGTACGGACTGGTCGCAGTGTTTGGATGGGGCACAAACCAGAACTTGCAGTGACTCAAATAGTTGCGGAGTGTCAACCGGTAAACCATCGGAGTCCCAATCATGTTTGATCGGTGGGGCCTTGGATTTCGGCAAAGTTGGTTCTTTGATAAAATACCACTCGATACTCACTAAATTTCCCGGCATAGATTTTGACGCGAGCGGCAAAAAAGAATTTGTCGTCAGGGATTTTTCGACTTACTCTGACGTGACAACTTTGCGGGTCTACGAAAACACTTCGGATAACGCGTATTCAAGCGTCTTTACTTTGCCGATAGATTCCGGGGGCTTCTCCAGTTATTATCCGGCAGATGTCGGCGATAGTGATGGCGATGGCAAACAAGAATTACTGGTTTACGGTCGGACCGCCAACGATTTCTATACAAGAGTGTATGAAGGATCAGCGGCTAATGCTTACCCGGATACAAAAGTCTGGCAAACTCCAACCGGTTGGTGGACGGTGGACGCCAGTTTTGCCGATTTGGATAAAGACGGTAAAAAAGAAATTGTTTTTGGCGGACAGGATTTCAATTACGCGAACAAAGTTCAGGTCTTTGAAAATAACGGAGATAACAGTTATGCCAAGGTTTTTGAATCCACCTTGGCCGATATTCATACTTCCCAGAGTCTCGCGACGTTTGACGATATTGATGGTGATAACAAACCAGAAATGGCTTTCTGTGGGTTAATCTCCGGCGGCACCAAGCTTTATTTGTTTGAAAATACCGGAAATGACGCTTACAGCCAAGTCTGGTCCGCGGATATTCGTGAAGCCGACGGATTGCCGGTTAATTGCGAAAATATTGTTTACGCCGGAGATATGGATAAGGATGGCCGCAAAGAATTCGCCGTCGGCGGCAAAAAATCATCGCTGTTTAATTCTCCTTTGATGAATGTATTCTTTATTTTCGAAAGCACCAGCGACAATACTTTTCAGAAGATCATGACGATCAACTACTCAACGGATGCGTTCGGCGATAGCGCCATTGCCGCCGCGGATTTGGATGGCGACGGTGATAATGAATTGGTTGTGGCTTCCGAGACCTCGGCTGGCACCAGCACGGTTGCAGTATGGAACGCAAGCGGCAACAATCAGTTTTCAGAGACTTGGAGCCGTCTGTGGACTCAACCCGGAACAGTTCCGTTATGGCTTCAAACGATTGGCGTTGGCGATCATGACGGCGACGGCAAGGCCGAGCTAATCTTCAACGAATATAACGGCAGCGTGAGTACTTCGGTTTACGAAAGAACGCAGTAAAAACTTCGCGATCAAAGTTAAGCTCCTGCGATTCAAATCGTTGGGGTTAATTAGACTGGGCATTTTGGTTGCCAGTATGCTATCATTATTAGACTATTATTCTTAATACCAACGGCCAAAATTTTATGGCGAATGTTACCATTTATACCACCCCGACTTGCGTTTATTGCAAAATGACCAAGAATTTTTTTATGGATCATAATATTCAATACACCGAAAAAAATGTTGCCCAAGACGCCGAGGCCCGCGAGCAAATGATCCAAAAATCCGGCCAAATGGGCGTGCCGGTCATTGATATTGACGGGCAATTAGTGGTTGGTTTTGATCAAGAACGTCTCTCGGGATTGCTCGGTGTCAAGTAACATGGTTCCGACAACGCTCGTAATATTCGGAGCGACTGGAGATTTGGCCGAGAAAAAATTAATCCCGGCGCTTTTGGATTTATTCACAAAGGATTTATTGTCAGAGCGTTTTCGCATTCTCGGGATTTCCAGAAGACTAAAAGATAGCGAAGATTTCCGTAAATTTGCCAGAGAAGTAATCCAAAAAAAGAAGCATAGCCACTCAAAATCAATAATCGAGACATTTCTCGGAACATTATCTTATTTCCCAGGGGAACTTCAGGATAAAGAAACCTATAAAAAAATTTCCGAAGAACTCGCTGTGGCCGACAAACAATTAGGACAATGCTCTAACAAACTTTTTTATCTGGCAGTATCGCCGGCGTTTTATGATTCTATTTTCCAAAATCTTCACGACTCAGGTTTATCAATATCATGTTCCGGCGAAGCTGGCTGGACGCGCGTTTTGGTTGAAAAGCCATTCGGCAATGATTTGGAAACGGCAAAGCTGCTTGATCGGAAACTCGGCTTGCTTTTTGACGAAGATCAAATTTTCAGGATTGACCATTATCTTGCCAAAGAAACGCTTCAAAATATTTTGGCCTTCCGCTTTTCAAATTCCCTTTTTGAGCCGATCTGGAACCGCGGTTTCATTAAAAGAATCGATATTAAATTGCTCGAGGCAGACGGTATCGGCGGGCGCGGGGCTTTTTATGACGGCGTAGGGGCGCTTCGCGACGTCGGTCAAAATCATCTTCTGCAAATGCTGGCTTTTGTCGCAATGGAGGACCCAAAGTCGCTTTATGCGGCCACTGTGCGTAAAAACCGCGCGCGCATCCTAGAAATGCTGAGGCCCATCGATATCGGAAATATGAAGCGTTTGGTTTCGCGCGGCCAATACAAGGAGTATAAGGCCGAAGAAAACGTCAATCCGAATTCACAAACCGAAACCCATTTTAAGATAGGAGTTTATATAGATAATGACCGCTGGCAAGGAGTTCCTTTTGTTCTGGAATCAGGGAAAAAGATGAAAGGAAATCTTACGGAAATCTCCGTTTATTTTAAGGAGAGCGAACCATTTTCTAATTTGCCAGAAGATGAAAAAGAATGTCAAAATGTTTTAAAATTTCACATTCAGCCCAAAGAGGGTATATCTGTTGTTTTCTGGGCAAAAAAACCCGGGTTTAAAATGGAGCTGGAACCGCGTGAACTTTCCTTTGAATACGGAAAGTCAAAGGACGACGCAGCGCTGCCCGATGCCTATGAGCGGATTTTGTACGATTGCATAAATGGCGATCAAACGCTTTTTGCCAGCACCGAAGAAGTTGAGGCGGCTTGGCGTTTTATAACGCCAATTTTAGAAAATTGGCAACACTTTCCACTCGATATATATTGAAACATTCTTAAATCATTGTGCCGTAAAAGAATGCACTAGATTGATTAGGGCGTTATAGACATTGAGTCTTCCGCCGCTTACGGTTTTTCGTTTTAAGTTGTTGTTAACATCCGTTGACCCCAGTAAACGATCTTTTACCCCTAAATGTGAAAGGGCCGGAACGTAGGACCAGAGGAGCGCTGCTGCGCCGGCGACGTGCGGAGAAGCCATCGATGTTCCGCTTAAAAATCCATAGCCTATTGAGCTGCATAGGCTACAAACTCCGCGAGGAAGCGTTGAATAGATATCGACGCCCGGTGCCCCCAAGTCAACAGAAATCTTTCCGTAGTTTGAAAATGTGGCTAAACCATCGTTTTTACGGGTTGCTGCAACAGAAATAATATTTGGAAGGTTGTAGGCTGCGGGATATAGTGGAAATATATCGGCATCGTTACCACTATTACCGGCGGCGGCGATAAAAAGATTGCCGTTAGCACCCGCGGCGGCGATAACATCGTATAACGGTTGATAATTGTTGAAGCTACCCCAACTATTATTCGTAATCTTAAACCCCTGCATGTTTGCATATTCAATTGCGCGAACCGCATCAACCAAACTTCCTCTCCCGCCTGCGCTAAGGAATTTTATAGCAGAAACCTTCGCGGTCCAGTTAACCCCCACTACGCCAATACCGTTATTACCAGCTGCGGCAACTATTCCAGCGACATGAGTTCCATGCCCGTGATCATCCATAGGATCATTTGAGTTTGCCACAAAGTTCCAACCAAAGACATCATCAATAAATCCGTTACCGTCGTCATCAATGTTATTGTTTGGAACTTCACCAGCATTTTTCCACATGTTTGCCGCTAGATCTTCATGAGTATAATCAATGCCGGTATCGATGATGCCAACAACGACATTCGAGGTAGAAGTCAAATCCCATGCAGCAGGTGCTTGTATTTTTGACATACCCCATTGTTGCGATAGGCCCGGATCGTTTGATGTTACTGCTATGTGGACCAAATAATTTGGCTCGGCATATTCGACAGACGGATGGTTATTTAACGTTTGTAGCGCATCCTTCAAGTCGACTCCATTTTCCAACGTCCCTACATAAAGCCGATCTAACCCAAAGGCGTTTGAGTTTTTGGCTACCGCTCCCTTGACTTTATGTTGCGCAAGTATTTTTTCAGAGGACCGCACATAGTGGATACTCCCTAAATCGGAAATGGATGCGCCCGATTTTATTTTTACTATAAATTCTCCGGGAACAAATTCTGCATTGGGGAGGAGCTTAAATTCTTTCGCATCCGTGATTCTCGCAACGGAAAATATAAAAAACAACAAAATTAAACTGCCGGCAACTATTTTATTTAATTTATACATAAAATCAATCTTTAATTAATCATTATTGTTGGTAGAGACCTAATTTAATGATATAGCCCTGGTCTTTGAGTGTCAATTCACAGTCTGTAGATGTAATGCTCTTCTAGAAAATTGGCAAAACTCGTCGTTCGATATATATTGAAATCATGAAACTTGGGTTTGTTGGACTCGGCAAAATGGGCGAGGCAATGGCGGAACGGCTCTTAAAAAAGGGGCATGGAGTGGTTGCCTATGATACCAACAAAGAGGCCAGGGATAAGGCCATAGAAGTTGCCGCTCAGGTTGTTAATTCACCAATCGATTTAGTTGAATCTTTGACTTGTCCGCGAATAATTTGGCTGATGTTACCACACGCAGTTGTTGACAAAATTTTAAGCGAGATCAAGCCGTATCTATCAAAAGGCGATATCATAATTGACGGGGGGAATTCTCATTACAAAAATTCAATGCGCAGGGCCGCCGAATTTAAGAAGAGTGGTATATCCTTTTTGGATGTCGGGGTTTCTGGCGGGCCGGGCGGCGCCAAAGATGGAGCGTGCTTGATGATTGGAGGTGAGAAATCTGGTTATGATAAATTGGAGGATTTATTCAAAGATCTAGCGGTACCGGATGGATATGGTTATATGGGCAGGTCTGGCGCCGGGCATTTTGTGAAAATGGTTCATAACGGAATTGAATATGGCATGATGCAGGCAATTGCCGAAGGATTTGCTGTACTTCGGAAATCCGACTTCGATATAGATCTGGGGAAAACTGGTGATTTGTATAATCATGCGATCGTGATAGAGTCGCGTTTGATTGGTTGGGCGAAAGATGCTTTTGAAAAATATGGAGAAAGTCTTGATGAGATATCGGGAAGCGTCGGCCATACTGGCGAGGGAGCGTGGACAGTTGAAGCGGCAAAAGAATTTGGCGTACCGGTTCCAATAATTGAAGGGGCATTACGGTTTCGGGTTGAGTCTGGAGCAAGCCCCAGTTTTACCGGGAAAATTCTCTCTGCTTTGCGCAATCAGTTCGGCGGACACGATGTTAAAAAATAATGGAAATAATCAGGGGTATAAAGGCCAAAAAATTAGCGGCCGAGGCGCTAATTGCG
>CAYIFA010000041.1:0-7131 GCA_964362625.1 uncultured Candidatus Saccharibacteria bacterium | reverse complement strand
ACGGTAAACCCTAAATTGCGCGGTATTAAAGCCCCGCTTAAATGGGGGAGCGATATTCGCAAGATTAATAACCCCGTTGAGCAATCGCCGGAAGACAAAATTCTTAAGCGTCTACAAAAAGGCCACTGGGATATCCCCGGCATAGCCAGAGAATTTGAGACGAGCGAAGAAGAGGCGGTGCGATTGATTGATGGCTTATACAAAAAAGGCCACGACATAATCCATGACCGGGAGACAAAACAAGTTCAGCTTTCTTCGGATTTGACAAAGTTTGACGCGTTTCATTTTGATCCGCGTAGCGGCGCAAAAAGAGAAATTTTGCGTCATACCCGTAAGATCGGCGTTATACACGGCACCGTGCTAGGAAGCAAATATTCAAATCCAACGCTCCTTCATACGATTTACGCTAAATTCGAAGAGGCCGGTGTGGACATGGCAATTCATTTGGGCGATGTAATTACCGGACGTCTGACCGGAAAACGCGAAGGTGAGTCGTTCTTGCACGCAGATCTGAATTCGCAGATTAGCTATGCTCTTGCCCACTATCCCCGTTCTAAGACTTTCAAAACATACATGATCAGCGGTACCAGAGACCTCACGTTTAAATCCCGAAAGGGAGCGGTTTTGAACGCGGTGCGCAGCGTTTGTTCAAGCGATGATCGTCCGGATTTGGTCTATCGTGGCGACCTGTACGCCGTTTTCCAGGTTCTCGGAGTCAGGATTGAAGCAATCAATCCCGGCGAGGATTACGCTCCTTACGCAAAAAGCTATGCCCTTCAGAACATTCTTACAAACATCATTTCCGAGGAAGAATCTTTGGCGCCGCGAACCCAGGACGAAGCGGTGATCGCGATTGTCGGCGGTTCGCATGTTTATGATCGTATCAAATACGGCGGCATTCATGGAGTATTGGTGCCGTCTTTGCAATCTCTTACGCCTTATCAGAAAGGTAAACGTAAGCGCGGATTTGCTCCAGTAATCGGAGCATGTATTATTGAGCTGCAATTCGACGATGATTGGAAGCTAAAGAGCGATAAATCGCGGGACGGCATTAAGATTCGTTTGCTTAAGCTCAAGAAATTCCAAAGGCGCGATGACTATCGTGCAAGTATTAAAGTAAAACCCGACTTATCGGAAGTTGAGCAGAAAGCCCTGAAATTGTTGGATGAGCGTCCACGCACCGAAGGTGATATTTCGCGCAGTTTGAAAATCCACAAAGATAAAGTTTGGCAGATAATTGATAAGCTCCAGGCCACCGGATACCAGATCTTAACACCTCGCGATGCCGAACAGGCCGACTCCAAACAATTTGTGCTGCAATATCGTCTGGCAACGCAATTCAAGGCGTTGCCACTCAAAGATATTTTTGCTACTAAGAAGAGGGCCGGTTTTGTTTCAGACACGCACTACGGCAGCCTTGACCAACTTTGCTCTTGCGTGAATTTGTTTTATGAAGTATGCGATGAGGAAAAGGTTGATGTAATTTATCATTGCGGCGACTGGACTGCCGGAGATTTTGACCATCCGGCAAACCGTCAGAAAGTTTATATTCCGGGGAGCCAGGGACAAGTTGAATTCCTTGCCGATTGGTGGCCCAAATCTAAGCGTGGCATCAAAGTTGTCGGTATTGCCGGCAATCATGACGATCAGCATGGCGGCCGGAAGGGCATAGATTTGCTCGAAACAATTTTTGCAAAGAATCGCTCGGATGTTAAATATCTTGGTTCGACAGTCGGGATAGACAAGCTTGATAAGTTAAATGTCGAGTTGCTTCATCCGGCTGGCGGAGCAGGATATGCCTTGTCGTATAAATCGCAGAATATCACCGAATCCGAAATTAGACGCAACCGCGCCTTAGGCGTAAAGCTTCACATACTTGCGTTGGGTAACTGGCATATCTATAACGAACAGGTGCATTCCGAGGTAATAGTTATTACCGTGCCGTGTTTCCAGCAGCAGACTAAAGATTACATGCTACCTAAAGGGCTTGATCCGTGGATAGGCGGCCTTATTTGCGAGTTTGTGTATGACAAAGAAGATTACATTACTGAATTTGCGACCGAATTCGTAGATATGGCAAAAATCGCCAATGTCCCCGATTTTCCGGAAATGCCGATTAAGGACTTTTTCAAGAAATACCTTAAGAGCGATATATTTTTCACAAAGAAACTGTAGGAAAGAACCAACGGCCCGTTTTTAACGGGCCGTTATTTTTTAACCCGAATGATGTATTGAAAAGATGGGCGCGTTTTTTTATGCTGGAAACAGGGTTAGTCCCACTAGTAATGATACGGAGGCGATTATCGTGGATAGGGCCCATAGAGATTCACCTAAGTTAATCGAATGGGTTTATTGGATGGCGATGGACGTTCTTCTGAGCTTGCAATGGAGCATAGAATATCGTTATGTCTATTGGGACAAAAAAGAAAATGCGATTATTGGTCGCAAGAGGCGCATGGCCCGGGTTCTTTCTAAGAGATATGCGCGTTGTCATGCTGGGATAAAGCCTGATGAAGACAAAATATTTATTTCGCCTGACGCCGAAGATAAGCCGCTTTGTTTGTTCCACGAATGCATGGAGATTTTATTTTCCGATTGGAAAGATGAATACTATGTGCCTAAGCGTTGGGGGTTTAAAAAAGGCGATGATCCTATCTTAAACCTGGAAGGCGTTACTTGGGATCGTCTAACTAAAGCTCAAAAATCAGCTATAAAAGCGTTTTTGCCCCAAGAGCCCTGAGCTGGGCTCTTTTTTGTAGTATAATATCAAAATATTATGGAAGAATTAGTTAAGCATTTACGTGGTATCGGAGTTTTAAAATCTCCACAGATAATTTCGGCTTTCTTGGCGGTTGACCGAAGGGATTTTGTGCCGGCTGAATTTGGCGATGAGGCTTATATTGATGAGGCGCTGTCAATCGGACACGGACAGACTATTTCACAGCCGTATACTGTAGCATTCATGCTGGAATTGCTTGGACCGCAATCCGGCGAAATTGTCTTGGATATCGGTTCTGGTTCCGGGTGGCAGACCGCAATGCTTGCAAACATTGTCGGGGGTAACGGAAAAATTCATGCAATTGAAATAGTCCTGGAGCTTTGTGAACTAGGGAAGAGAAATGTGGGGAAATACAATTTTGTTGGAAGCGGTATCGCAGAATTTCATTGCGGGGATGGCGATAAGCCGGTGGTTGGCGATGGCGAGGCGGATCGAATTATTGCCGCCGCATCTATCGCATGTAGGGAGTCCGATAAGAGCAAATGTTTGCCGGAGAACTGGAAGTGTGAGCTGAAAATCGGTGGTGTTATCGTTACGCCTATTGGGCGGTCAATTTGGAAATTTATAAAAAAATCCGAGGGCGAATTTATTTCCGAAGAACACCCTGGATTCGTGTTCGTGCCTTATGTTTAACAAAGCGGCTATAATTTTTGCAGCATTGCTTTTCGCCGCGTATTTTATTTTCTCGGCGCCGTTCTCGTTTCCAAAAGAAAAGGCTTTTGAGGTAAAAGATGGAATGACCTTAAGTCAGATTGCCGGAAAACTCGTTGACGAAAACATCATCCGATCCGCAAACATTTTTAAATTGTACATTAAAATTTTCGAAGGCGAGCGTAATATCAAGGCCGGGTTTTATTATTTTGAGCGTCCGTTGGGGCTTATTGAAATAGCCAACCGCCTCACTGAAGGCAAAAACGGCATTGGGCTAGCAGGCGTGACCATAAGAGAGGGAGAAACGCTTCGCAGTATTGCCGCGATTTTTGAAAATAAAAAAATGTATCAGGCATCAGAAATTTTGAAGGCGGCTAACGATGATTTTGGCGATGAGTTTTCTTTTTTAGCCGACAAACCGAAGCCGTCCAGTTTAGAGGGTTATCTTTTCCCGGATACTTATTTTTTTCCGCCAAACATCGGTCCGGAAAATGTCGTTGGCGTGATGCTTGAAAATTTTGACCATAAATTAACGCCGGAATTGCGCGGAGAAATCGCCCGACAAGGCAAAACAATTTTTGATGTCATTACTATGGCCTCGATCATTGAGCGAGAGGCGAGCGATACGGAGGATCGCAAAATAATCTCCGGAATTTTGTGGAAGAGGGTGGAGGCCGGAATGGCTTTACAAGCCGATGCGACGCTCACATATATAACCGGCAATGGCACTTTTGCTCTTAGTGCCGATGATTTAGCCGTTGATTCGCCATATAACACCTATAAGTATCCCGGATTGCCCGTCGGTCCGATCTCCAACCCTGGTCTTGACGCAATTCTTGCCGCGATTTATCCAAAGGCGTCGCCTTTTTGGTTTTATCTTCACGACAAAGCTGGCAACCCGCATTACTCCAAGACTTTTGAAGAACATAAGATTAACAAAGAGAAATATTTGAGGTAATAAGCTATATTTAGTTTATGGAGGACACCAAAGAAGGGCATCCGGAAGTTGAGCCGACAGAGCCAGAAAAGCGCGATTTTTCTGATTTACGGGAGCATTTAAAATCGCTTATTGAAAGAATAGGCGGCTTACAAAACATTAGCATAACCAGTAAATCATCTTTTGCTGATCGACTTAGCGTCGAATCAGCCGGAGGCAGAGGCGAAGGTTGGTGGTCGCAAGAAATTATAGACACAAGAACAAAAAAATCTAAAGGATGGATGGTTCATGTTCCCGAACGCATCATGGAATCAAGCGAGAATGTGGCTAAGGGTTCGGCGGCACACGAAGCCGGTCACGTCGCCATAACCCGGCACCACCAATATATCCCGGATCGTGTGATGCAGGAGCCGGGGTTTCATCAGTTAATTAGCGCGGCAGAGGAGCTTCCCACTGATCAGGTTGTGCGCGATCGTTATCCGGGGGCCGGACGTTGGGTAGATGAGGTGCGCGAAGATCAATTTCAGCAAGGAGAGGCAATACGTAAAATAAAAAAGAATATCGGCTATATTCCCAAATCTGTTAAGTTAGGTTCAATGATTGTTTACGGCAGACATATTGAGGGTTCGCCGGAAGCCGGAGCAATATATGCTGATATCCGGCATGTTTATGAAAATATAAAGGAAGCCTTATTCGAGGTTGAGCATATTCTTCCTGATGAAGATGTCGACGAGCGCGGAGTTTTAGATAAGTCCAAAGAACGCTATAAAATTATTTACAAAAAAATATGGCCGGAGGTGAAAAAACTGGTGGAAGAAGATATTGAAACGGAAAAATTGCGGCAGATGCTGGAGCAGGCGGCCAAGCAATCTGAAAAAGAGAAGAGAGAAAAGGAGGAGTCCGAAAAAGGTGGAGAGGGAGAGGGAGACGAAGCGAAAGAAGGAGACAAAGAAATCGCCGACGCCCTAAAGCAAATGTCCGAAGATCTGGCCGCGGAAATGGATCGGGCCATTGAAGAGGCGTTGGAAGAAAAGGAAAAAGGGATCGAAGTAAAAAGAGAAGAATCCGCTGAAGAAGACGTTCCAATGCGCCCGGAGGGCGAGGAGGCCGGAGAAGAACACATGCCGATCCCAATGGACAAATTAAGTAAACGTCTGATTGAAGCGCTTAGAAAGGCATTTAATAAGCTCCCCAAACATATTCAGGAAAAATTGATTGAAATGGCGAGGAAAGCTTTTGAAGAAATAGAAGATGAGTTTGTTAAAGAATATTCAAGCGAATTGGTGGATGGCGGCGAAACGCATGAAGAGTTTCGTCTGCGAAAAGAGCAAGGAGAAGTTGAACGAGAAAAGGAATCTGTTCGCGTAAAAGCGGTTAAAGCTACTGCCGAGGAAATGAAAGATCTTGAACGCCGGGAAGCCGGTCTTCACCGAACCCGCGAATTATATGATCAGGTTTACGAAGAAGTCCGTGAGTTGGACGATACGCTCTACCGCGAACTTGAAGAAATTTTTACGCCGAATATTAAGCGAAAAATGCGGCTTCGTTCGGTTGGTTCGAAAATAAATTTGCCCGCGGTTTTTCGCTGGGAATCCGGCCGCAAAGGCGGGGCAGCCAAGCCGGATGACCGGATATTTGAATCCGTGCATTTGCCGGAGAAAAAAGATTACGCGTTCACTCTTTTAAATGATTTATCCGGATCAATGGACGGGGAAAAGATTGAACAGGATTTTAGAGCAAAAATTTTGCTTGCCGAAGTTTTAAATCGTTTGGGGGTTAGGAATGAAATTTTGGGATTTCAGGATCGGGTGATAATTTTCAAAAAATTTTCAGAGGAATTGAATGACGATATAAGAAAAAAAATAAGCGGTATAACCCTTGAAGCGTGCGATAAGAATCCCGGCGGGAATAATCGTAGTAACTTTAATGACGACGGGCCTTGCTTGTTGGACGCCTCTAAAGGGTTAGCGGCGGAATATGCCAAGGAGAAATTTTTGATAGTTATTTCGGATGGAATGCCGGATGGGCTCCATAGTACATCAGAAGATCTTACTGAGGCCGTCAAGTTAATCCTTGAGACAACTAATCAAAAACTTGTGGCTTTGGGTCTAGGAGAGGGGACCGAGCATGTTAAAGAATTCTACCCAACATCAGTGCCTAATATAACGGTCAAGGAATTAACAGGAATTTTGGGCGGCCTTTTAGAAGACATGATTGTAAATCCGGAAAAGTATAAATATACTGAAACCAGAGAGTAATTTGACGAGATAATCATTTCGAGGATAATAAAGGTATGACCCATTCAATTTTATTCAGGGTCATGATGAGCGAAGTCGAATCATGACCAAAAAGAGCCAAGAAAAACTCGAGGATTATCTGGAGGGGCTTGGCGCGCTTGGTTATGACGGCATAACGCCGGTTGGCGCGGTATTGACCA
Source organism: uncultured Candidatus Saccharibacteria bacterium (assembly GCA_964362625.1). Lineage (GTDB taxonomy): Bacteria > Patescibacteriota > Minisyncoccia > 1-14-0-10-42-19 > 1-14-0-10-42-19 > CAYIFA01. The sequence continues at coordinate 327 of CAYIFA010000041.1, read as the reverse complement.
GCGCAAAAAACCAAAAAGATATATTGGCCGAATTGAAAAAAGGGGGCTTCGGCGAAATAAAAGACAATGAACTGGTGCATAAGTTGCCGGAAGTAGAGAATAAGCTAAGAGCCGGGGAGAAGTTTTTTGTTAATTTTAGCGCCCAAATGCCGCCAAATGTATTCAATTTTTTTATTGATATGACCCGCGGCAAAATATTGGGGGCTAAAGTTTTATTCGTTATGCCGGCAAAATTATATGATAGCCACGCGAATTTTGACCGGTTAATTTCATCGGTATGCAGATTATAAAAAAATACCCTGATTGGGGAGCCGCCTAGCATGACGG
>CAYIFA010000040.1:0-7317 GCA_964362625.1 uncultured Candidatus Saccharibacteria bacterium | reverse complement strand
ATTTCGGGCTGCTGGGAATCGAACCCAGTCTTTACGCACCCGAAGCGCACGTACTGCCGGTATACTACAGCCCGTTTTTATATATTTAATCTAGCGCAATACGCGAAATTTAAAAAGTAGCGATCTAAATCTTCCAGCGAACTTTTATATTCTTTTCCCCCGTAAATCGCGTCCACAAATACTTCGCGCGATCGCGCGATTTCACGCAACCGGCCGCGCCAACGCGGGTCGGTAAGTGTAAATTCAAAAAGTTCAAGCGCGCGATCCACGGCATTTCCATAAATTTTTTTATTTTTCCCGTGCCAGTTTTTCGCTCGGCTAACTTCGCTACCAATATTAGCTAATTGTTCACACAATGACATCCTTTGCCACCTACCTGCCGCTAAATCTTTGTGAACGGATTTCATAATTATTTGATAATCAATTTTTTAACTATTGCGATGATTTTGTCTTTAATCTTCTCACTTTCCACACCACGGGAACGATTGCTATATTGTGGTTTTAAATTGATCATTGAATCAAATTCGATCATTTCATCACCATGTCTTTGCGGATATATATTAATACCCCACGTGTCCTCGCGTTTAGATCCAACTTGTTCATTAAGGAAAACCTCTTCATCGGCATGCAATTCGCCACCGATAGCCATGATCTCCTGGCGGACATCCACGACTACTTTAACTAAATCGCCAAACTGGTTTTTGGCCATTTCCCGCAGTTCTCCTCTAGTTATTTGGTCTTTTACAATTTTGGTCACCATGCCGATATTCTAACATCTCGTTTTCGTGACATCTATTATGTCCCTTCGCGCAACCATAGGGATCGTGGGCGCGATGTCATTCTATTACTTTACGAAGTATTTTTTCCTAATTTTTTCAACTTCTTTTTCTTCAATTGATTCTTTTATTTTTTTAGCTTGTTCACCCAGCTCTTTTAACTGCTCATCGGATAACCCGCAAAGTTCCTTAATGCGTTCTTCCTGATGCTCTCGTGTATTTAATGCCGGATCGTCCAGAACCTCTTCCAAAAGCGCGTGCAAAACATATCCGATTTTTGGTCCGGGCTTAATATCGCATATTTTCATAACGTCTTCTCCACGAACAGTGAGTTGGCCAACTGACAATGGCGACCTAAGCGCTTCTTCAACCATTGACTCATATTTACGCAGTCGAAACGGCCGCTCTTTTGGCCGGCCCATGCCAATGCGGTCGCAATAACGGACATTCATCAAATCCCAAATATTGTCCTGCCCGACATTGCGTACCATGCGCCGCACCGCCGAAATTGTTATGACTTCGGTATCCGAAAAAAACAAATGCCAGCGAACTAATTTGGCAACATCTTCAATAAACTTTGTCGGGAATTTCAGGCGAGAAAGTATTTGCGCAGTCATTTTCCCGCCAACCACGTCGTGTCCGTAAAAAGTTGAATCCGGCCCTTCGCCTTTTTTGGTCCGTGGCTTGCCAACATCGTGCAATAGCGCGGCAACCCTTATTTTCAACGGCCATTTTTTCTCAACAGCATGCATCATTGCGCGAACATTATGCTCCCAGACCGTATAAACATGATCTTTGTTTTGAGTTACGCCAATTCCCTCCTCCAACTCCGGTAAAACATGCTTTAGAGCGCCCAATTCATGCATTTCTTCAATCCCTCGGTCTGGTGAATCGGACTCAATCAATTTAATAAATTCATCACGGATTCTTTCCTTGGAAATAAACTCAAGCAATCCGACTTTCTTCTCTATAGCGTCACGGGTCTTGTCTTCAATCGAGAAATCAAGTTCGCTGGCCAACCGCACTGCCCGCATAATCCGCAAAGCATCTTCGTCAAACCGCTCTTCCGGTTCCCCAACTGCCCTAATGGTTTTATTTTCCAGATCGCTTTGACCACGGAACAAATCCACCACAGCTCCGTCTCTGGACATTGCGATTGCGTTTACAGTAAAATCACGACGCGACAAATCATCCTCAAGTTTCTTAGCAAATTTCACCTGATCGGGGTGGCGTTTATCAGAATATTTTGATTCTATTCGATAAGGCGTAACCTCAATAACAGCGAGCGTCGGATCATCCGAGCCGGTCTTTACGCCAACAGTCCCAAAGTCATTTTCATAAAAACTATCAAAAAAAACTTTCTGTATTTCTTCCGGATTGGCATTGGTCGTTATATCCCAATCCTTTGGAGCCTTGCCCAGCAGTAAGTCACGAACGCATCCACCTACTAGGTAGGCTTCGAATTTGGACTCCGTTAGTTTGTCTAGGGCCCAATTAACCTGTTTGGGGATAACGAATTTTATCTTTGCGTTAGTAGCCATTGTCGAAATTATATCTTAATTTTATAATATTTTCCAATTGTTTCAATTGCTTCATGTGTAACATAAATAATAGTTAACAACTTGTGCATATTTATATCAGACATATGTCCAATATATCGGACATGTCCGATAAAGACTCTTATAATATAGCTTTTCCTGTTTCATGTGAAACATGGGATTATGCACACGGTGTCTAAACATTTTTCTTCAGACTCACTCGCACATTGCTTGTTCGAGTACGACTACGCCCTCCAGCGCCGGCGGCCGTCTCGTTCTCGGCCTTGCGATTCCGCTTTCAGCGGAAACCATGCTCGCAAGGCCTCCGAAAGCCTCTCACAAGCAACATGCTCGTTCGTACCGCACCAATTTAAGTAAGCATTTGGCGTGTTGAGACCGAACAACCCTGTTTTAAAAAGTCGCGGAGGTTAATTGGAAATCAACGAGCCGAGTAGAAAAAGTGGCGGGCGACCCGCGAACTCCGCCTTTGGCGGAGAACTGAGCAGGGTGACACTTTTTCGTCAGGAGGTGAGTATGATTTCTATTGACCGGAGCGTTTTTGAAAAACAGGGTTGCGAGGGAATAAGTCGTAAAAAGAAATTTGCCATTAAAAGTTTCACATGAAACACGAGGTATGTTATATTCCAAATGTTACACATGAAACAAATGAAGCAAAATGAGAAAAAGCAGAAAACCCAAAAGCAAATTGTTGGCGAACAAGGAGAGGCAATCGCCGTGAAACATCTCGTGAAACAAAACTATAGGATATTGGATAGAAATTACCGAAAGAAATGGGGGGAGCTTGATGTTGTTGCCCAAAAAGATGGCGTAATCCACTTTTTGGAGGTCAAGGCGGAAAAAGTTCCGTCGCTAGGTGTGTTACACATGAAACAAACACCGAATCCAGAAGAAAATGTTCATTATTACAAACGCCAGCGATTGGCCAGGGTAATTCAAACTTGGCTCATGGAAAATCGTGTTTCACATGAAACAATTTGGCAGGTGGATGTAATGGCAATTTTCTTAGACTTTAATAAAAAGGCGGCAAAGATAAGAATTACGGAGGACATAGATTTGGTTTAAAATTAGAAATCTGTAGCCGGGTGCGTTTAAATATGCTACTCTAAAATTAGAAAAATGGGGGATAATACAAAAGTGGAGGCCCAACAATGTCCTTTAAAATTACGGGGGAAGCGCTAAAAAAGATTAAAGAGATCTTAGATGATGGCGAAAATAGGGACAAAAAACTTTACTTGAGCGTTAAAGTGGTGGGTGGCGGTTGCTCCGGTTTTTCTTACAATCTTGAACTGGTCAACGAAGAAGAAAATCCTATTAGCGAAAGAGATAGGGTTTTTGAATTTCCTAAAGTCAAGGTGGTTATTGACCCAAAAAGTTACCTCTATTTAATTGACACTACTTTGGACTATATAGCGCATGGGCTAACCGGCGGATTTACTTTTACAAACCCCAATGCCAAAAGTTCTTGTGGTTGCGGACAGTCGTTTCACGCATAAAAAAGCTGCTGAGAACAACTGTGACTAAGGACAGAAGATCCAAAGCGCCACCGCTTGATTTTATCGCGGTATGTGCGATTTTTGCTACTGAACTAACACTTTTGTTGATTTTTCGTCCGAATATTTATACTCCTACTGGAGGTAAAATATTCTCTGCGATGTTTATCGGCTTACTGATTTGTTACATTTTATGTGATAAGCCGTGGCATAATCACCCTCCTTGCTCAATTTTTTACGGACCAGGCAAAGAGATCAAGATAGATTTAGACGGGCATCCGGTCAATCATTATCGTCGTGACATATCTTGCGGACAAAAATCAGTAGGCAATATAAGAACAGAAGCCGGAAGAAAAGAGTTTTTCTGCCAGAATCATGACCCGGAAACATTCTGGATGGGTGAATGGATGAAAAAACATGGAATCAGAACTGTCCCCGGCACGCTAGTAAGATCCGGATCTTTAGATGAATAAAGTGCTAGCCGTCGTGTTCACGCAAAAAGCCAGAACCACCACATTCGGATGCGGTGGTTTTTGTATAACATTATATTGATTTTTAAGAATTTTAGTGTAAAATTATAAATAAAAGCGGGCTATAGTGTAACGGTAGCACGAGTCCTTTGGGAGGATTTAGTCTCAGTTCAAATCTGAGTAGCCCGATAATTTGCATTCAAAACCTAAACCCGGACAATTGGCCGGGCTTTGAGATTGTTTAATAAGATTTGCTCAATCTATACGCTTAGAAAATCCTCGTCTTTATTAGTCCTGGTTACTGCTGTGCCGCCGATTTTCAGAACCTCATAAAAGATCGTAGCTCCGATGTAATCCCAAGATAAATTAGAATAAAATTTGCTTAATGACGCAAAATATTCTTGATCGAAATAATATCCATTTTTATCTTGGTCTTTTCCAGCCGCTAGCAAATTTCTAAAAGGAGCAATAATAGCATCCCGAGGAATTGATAGTTGAACATCTAGGCCGTCCTTAAAGACGCCCCAAATTACCTCACCTTTTTTAAAGTCATGAACACCTTTTCGGAATCTTCTGATAGTGAAATTTTCTGTTCCAGCTAATGTTGGTAACAGACGGCCAGAACCAAAAGTCAACTCCCTCAATTTTCCAATGCCTAATCGGACAGCCTCTTCTGTTCCGGCCATTTTCTCTCCTTGCAGTGGACGCTTCCTAGGAAATACTACACTAATTTATAAAATCCTGCAAAATATGAAATTTCGCCGCATCACTGGATGCGGCGAATATTTGCGGCTCACCACCTTATGATTTAATGAAGCGTTATCGCGACTCGGAAAGCAAAGATTTGAGCAGATAAATCTTAAGCAATGTAAAGCGCAGTTCTTTTAGATTGGGGAATAGTGCATCGGGCGGCCATTCTTGCGGACGCCACTTGCCGTTCGGCAATACTTCTCCAAAAAATAGTCCCTGGCTATCTGGAGGATTGGCGCTCCTCTTGATGAACATTCTCGGAGTTCGTCCGTCAAGATAATAGACTATTTTGTGAAGATAGTTAACGCCATGAAATACGATAAAAACCTCAAAGGCAAGCTGTTGCCCGCGAATATGTCCTATGGCGTAAGAGGCCTTAATCATCGGGGCATCCGAAGCAATGTGCAAACGCTCCCTGATAATAAGCCAGTCTTTGGCGTTAAAATCCGGCAAGGGCTCGGAGGATTTGATCCATATTTCCTCTCCGAAAGAGCTCGTGAATCTTTCATCGGCCTCAGCGCCGAAAGCCGCAACTAACACCACCAAAACTCCGAACAAAATTCCGATCCTCATGTTGCCTCCTTTCCAAGCTGATTCTATACAAAAACATAGCACAACAATCCCAGAGATTGCAACATTGCCCAACTTCAGAGTTATTATGTTATTGTTTTCTTGGATAACGCAAACCGCATCAAAGGAGGGCGTCATGAAAAAATATTTAATGGCAGCGGATATTTCCATGAGTAGATACTATTCCGTCAGCGAAGCAGTCCAGATGTTCAAAAACAGAGTAGAAATATCTTTGAACCATATCCCGGAAGTGCCAGTAAAGATATATGACGAATTTCCTCACTTTTTAGAGATCAGCTCTGAAGCAGACATTTTCGACGAACTCAAGTGTTTTGGCCAGACATTTTTTCAGGTTGGGGCGTAAAATTTACCGAGCAGAATGATCAACAAAGAGATTGTATTCCTTTTGTAGGGAAAACCGCCATATGTGCTTGCACATTACCACAAGATATTGACATCTCTGGCCGTAGGTATTAATATCCGCTTAGATAGACATTCCATTTTTTAATGAGGTAACACCGAAAACCAGAGAAGTCTAAACCCAAGAAAGGGGGCCGATCTGGGCAAGCGCAATCCGAAGCCGCAAATCCACTTGGTGACGGTTGAGTGTGGCGCTGGCAGGATATTTCATATGTGGACCACACTGCTACAGCCGAGCGCTTCGTTCAGGCCAGGCATCAACGAACTCCACGAAGCCGCGCTTCTGCGTTTTCGATGTTTTGCTCTCAAGCATTTTGAAAATATGGACGTTAGATCGGCAAGATTGCTGGATCTTAATGTAGTCAAAAAATTTCCTGGCGGGTTTGAACTAAGTGCTCCCATAATCACCGATGTTTTGAATTATCGAAATCGGTCCGGCTCCGGACCCGATTCCGGAATAGTATTTATCTGGGGCAGGCCATCTAGAATGACATTCAAGATGCTCGCCGGGCCGCTTGAAGTTAACGCCAATTCTAAACCGGTGTTTTTCCCGAAAATTTAGTTAATGTAAAAAAACCGCAGAGATTTTGTCTCTGCGGCTATTTTTTATCCGATATAATCTTCAACCATACTCTTTGATTCGGCAAGAAGTTTCTTTGTTTTGTCATCTGCGCCAGTCTGCGCCATGCGCACCCTGGTGTCGGAGTCTAGATACACCTGCTTTATATAGGTAAATTCCTCTACCCCTCGGCCTTCGCGACCCCAACCGGAATGTTTTACACCGCCGAAATACTTGCCAACCTCGGCGCCAGTCGGACCCCGGCGATTATACTGGATCCCGGTTTTTAGGTGCTCGATTGAATACATCGTTCTCGCCAAGCTATCAGTCAGCACTGAATTGCTAAGACCGTAGCACGACGCATTCATCATTTCGATTCCCAGTTCGAATATTGCGTTGCTCGAATCTCCCTTTACTGGAGTTACGCAAACTACTGGCCCAAAGACTTCATGTTTACGCGCAAAAGCATCGGGCGAAAGATCGGCAAGTACTGTAGGTGCAAAATAATAGCCGTTTTTAAATACTTCCGGGTCAGCATTGAAAGGCGGCGTGGTGCCTTCCGTTGCTGATTCGAATATAGCTTTCACCGGTGCGCCGCCCAACATAATCCTATGCGAATTGGTCATCCGGCCGACGCTATCTAAAACTCCATTCATTACTCTCTCTAGCTGTTCGCTATTGGCAAGCGGACCCATTACTGTGCCATAATCTGCCGGGTTGCCG
>CAYIFA010000039.1:0-8143 GCA_964362625.1 uncultured Candidatus Saccharibacteria bacterium | reverse complement strand
CGGCTTCGGGATTATTAATCGGAAAAAACATCTTTCGCGGCGACGAGACCGAAATTCATATGACCGATGAAGACCGCCGGCGCCATTTATATGTGATCGGGCAGACCGGCACCGGGAAAACCGAATTTTTGAAGAATTTGATGAAACAGGATATTGCCGAAGGCCGGGGCCTTGCGGTAATTGATCCGCATGGCGATATGGTTAACGATATTCTTAGTTTTGTGCCGACCAATCGGATAGACGACGTTATTTATTTTGACCCCGGAGATATCAAAAGACCGATGGGCATGAATTTTTTGGAGTATGACCAAAATTATCCGGAACAAAAAACTTTTGTCGTGGAAGAGTTGATGCAGATTTTTATAAAGTTATATGGCGATGTTCCGGAGTCAATGGGCCCTATTTTTCAGCAGTATTTCCGAAATGCCACTCACTTAGTAATTGAAGATCCGGCAAGCGGCAGCACGCTTTTAGATATTATTCGCGTTATGTCGGATAAGGCCTATCGCGAATATAAAATTTCCCGTTCCAAAAATCCGGTGGTAAATTCTTTTTGGAAGGAGGTTGCCGAAAAAACCGGCGGCGAACATTCGCTGGCCAACCTTGTGCCGTATATAACTTCCAAGTTCGACACATTTTTATCCAACGAGATTATGCGGCCGATTATAGCTCAAGAACACTCCGCATTCAATATGCGAGAGGTTATGGATAACCAGAAAATTCTTTTAGTAAATCTGTCAAAGGGCCGGCTTGGAGAATTGAATTCGGCGTTGCTCGGTTTGGTCATTGTCGGAAAAATTTTGATGGCTTCGTTTTCACGAGCTGATCAACCAGGAGAAGAGCGCAAGGATTTTTACTTATACATGGATGAGTTTCATAATTTTACAACTCCGTCAATCGCAACAATTTTATCGGAAGCCAGGAAGTACCGTTTGAGTTTAATTATGGCTCATCAGTTTATTGGTCAGCTTACCGATGAAATTCGCAAGGCGGTTTTCGGCAATGTCGGAACGCTCGTGAGTTTTCGCATCGGGCGTGAAGATACCGAGACAATCGAAAAGCAATTTGAGCCGGTGTTTTCGGCCTATGATTTAATGAATATTGAAAATTATCATGCGTTTGTAAAAATGCTTTCGCGCGGCAAGACAACAAAGCCTTTTGATATCGCGACCATACCGCCTACCGCTGGCAACATTTCGATTGCCGAAGCTATCCGTGAGCTCTCTTCAACTAAATACGGAGTGCCGCGCGAGCAAGTGGAAGGGGAGATTGCCAAAAGATACCAAACTTAATTATTAATTTTCTATGACCAAGGATTATATAGTTGCGAGCGCCATTGGATTTTTTACCGCCCTACTAGCAGTGCCGATTCTAAAAAATCTTGGCCTGGAACTGCCATTCGGCAATTTTTGGATATTGGCAATAATCCCTGTTTTGTGGGTGGTCGGCATTTGGCTGGGAGCATTTCTTTCACGATGGATTGGATTCATGCGGCAATTCGCCAGGTTCGCGGTCGCGGGATTTTTGGCCGCGGCCATTGATTTCGGAATTTTAAATCTGCTGATGTTTATGACCGGACTGGTAAGCGGCTTACCATTTACATTATTTAAGACGTTATCTTTTATTGCGGCGGCTACGAATAGTTACTTCGTAAATAAATATTGGACTTTCCGCAAGATTCCAGATTTAGGTTTCACCGCGGCATCGGGTCAGCGGACTTCGTTAAAGGAATACGCGCAGTTTTTAGTGGTGAGCGTGATCGGCATAACGATAAATGTCGGAATTGCCTCGTTCGTGGTAAGCGCCATTGGGCCGCAATTTGGCCTCGATTTAAAACTTTGGGCTAATCTCGGAGCAGTTGCCGGTTCGGCCATCGGCCTCATCTGGAATTTCATTGGCTTTAAACTAATTGTTTTTAGAGCATGAAATTTTTTGTTGAAATTTATTAGAATTTAAGTATAATTGTCTAATGGCGGAGAATTTTGCGCTTTATCGCAAATACCGGCCGGCTAATTTTAGTGAAGTTTTAGGCCAGGATCATGTTATTTCGGTGCTGGAAAAATCGGTGGCCGATCGACGCGTTAGTCATGCCTATCTTTTTTCCGGGCCGCGCGGGAGCGGGAAAACCAGTGTCGCGAGAATTTTGGCGAGAGCAGTAAACTGCCAATCGCCCGCGAGCATTCCGTGTGGCAAGTGTGAAATTTGCCGGGATTTTATCTCTGGCAACACCCTCGACTTAGTTGAGATTGATGCCGCTTCCAATCGCGGGATTGACGAAGTGCGGGCGTTGAAAGAATACGCCTATCTTGCGCCTGCCCACGCCGCGCGAAAGACTTATATAATAGATGAGATTCACATGATGACTAAGGACGCGTTTAACGCGCTCCTTAAAATTCTGGAGGAACCGCCGGCGCATATCTTGTTTATTATGGCCACCACCGAACCGGAAAAACTGCTTGAAACAGTTGTTTCGCGCACCCAGCATTTTCGCTTCAAGCCGCTTACGGAGATGACAATTCAAAAATCTCTTCTAAGTGTGGCAAAAAAAGAGGGAATGGAACTCGCCAAAGAGGCCGCTGGAATGATTTCATTTTTTGCTGATGGCTCACTTCGTGATGCCTTGAATTATTTGGCACAAGTCGCGGCCGCGGGCAACGGAAAAATCGGAGAGAACGAAATTCATGCGGTTTTGGGAGTGCCTCCGGTAAAATTAGTCGAGGCCATAACCGAAGCTATTTTTTCCAAAAACTCCGAGTTGGCTTATCAGAGTATTTGCGAACTAGAAAAATCCGGCGGAGGCGGCCAACTGATGCTAAAAGTTCTTTTACGGAATTTCCGCCATCTTTTACTGCTGTCATTAAATCCACCAATGCGGGATGGGTTAAAAGAACAGCTGGCCGAGCGGGAATATAATTTTTTGCTCGGAAAACTCGGCTTGATGCCTGCGGCGGAACTGGAACGAACGCTCACGATCTTACTTGAATCCGCGAGCCAGCGTTTTCAAAGCCCGTACCCGACATTGCAGCTTGAGTTGGCAATCGCGAGAATATTACAAAAATAATTTTAGATCGATATGTTAACCAATAAAGATATCGCCGATCATATATCCAGCCACACGTGCAATCACTGCGAAAAAGATACATCCGGATTTAAATGCCCAAAGTGCGGGCATGGATCGCACTACTATGAACCCGATCATTTCAAAACCTGCAAAGATAGCGCAAAAATGCGGGCAAAATGCCAGGCTTGCAATGAAGCCGAAGATAATTGTACGTGTTAAAATCGCCCCTTGATTTATTAGAACCCAGATAGTATTATTAAATAATATGCTATCATGGTTCAGAAAGAAATAGAGAAAAAACAGGCAATCGCGTTGCGGAAAAACGGCGCCTCGTATCGCGAGATACTAGAAGAAGTTAATGTTGCAAAATCAACGCTTTCACTTTGGCTCAGAAATGTGAAGCTTGCCAAGAGGCAACAGCAAGCCTTAACCGAAAAGAAGAGAATTTCATCACTAAGGGGTGGCGCCAGAAGAAGAGAGTTACGTATTATTTCTGATAATAATATAAAGATTTTAGCTGAGAAAGACGTTTTGAGATTCGAGGATAAAGAGCTTTGGCTTGCCGGAGCAATGCTCTATTGGGCCGAAGGGTCAAAGCAGAAAGAAAATAATATATCCCAGGGAGTAAGGTTTAGCAATTCAGATAGTGGTATGATACGTTTATTCGTGAAATGGCTTAAGAAGATTTGTGGGGTCGCTGACAGCGAAATAAAATGCGAATTGTATATACACAAAAGCGGTAACGCGATGCTTGCGGAAAAATTTTGGAACAACCATCTTAAGCCGCTAAAAATAAATGTTATTTATTTCAAGAATAATAAAATTCGTACCCGACGTAAAAATATTGGAAATAAATACTACGGTTTGGTAACGGTGCGTGTCCGAAAAAGTACGAACCTAAACCGGAAAATATCGGCATGGATTAACCTGTTTTTAAAAAGTAAACACATTGGGGAGTAGTGTAATTGGTAACACGTCTGCCTTTGGAGCAGAAGATTTCAGGTTCGACCCCTGACTCCCCAGCCACATTGTAAAGGCTTCTTGTCTGTTCGATATGGTAAGGGCTACTCTTCAATGGCTTAGTTCTCAGTTCTTTTGCGTCGTGCTGCTTAGTTTTACTGTCTAAACTGAATCAGTTATTCTTAGACTATGGAATCAATCTCATCTCAGGAACCTATGCATTCCGGAAGACTGCATGAGATTTTTTCTCTGTCCTCGGAAGATGCAGGTCGTTTAAGAGATCGTATAAATGCGTTCAACGGCCTTATTCGCATTTTTATCCATCCGTATTACGAGCGTATTCGGGGTAATCTTTTATCGCGTCCACCATATCCAACGGCAGAAGTTGCGAAGAAAAAAGAGCTTCATTATGTTCTATCGCGGATGGCAAAGTTAGATTCCGACAAAACACCACCTATTTTTCTTTTTGAAGAAGCCGCTGGAATAGACCGTTTACGAGAGAGATTCCGGGAAGAATTGCAGAATGAGATATATGTTGTACCAACGCAGGATGGTCGGCCAGAACCGAAAGTCGAGGATAATCCGGGCTTGGAGAAAAATCCCGACATTTCAAAGCGAAACTGGGATGCATTCCGCAAAGTTTTGAAGGGCGTGGGTGTCCAGAGGATACTTATCGGCGGAATGTACTTTGAAGTTGATCCAACGCGCACAAAAGAGAAATTTTCAGATATGAGAGATCCCGCTCTTGCACAGTGCGTGGGTGTCGCCGTGAATTTCTTGCAGGACGAATTTCAAATTGAATTATCAAATCTCACTGTGTCAGAGGGAGAATCCCAAAAAGGACGAAAAGAGTACCTGAATTACCGGAATTCTCAGGGATGAAAATGCCATTGGACGTTTTCAAATGGCCAGAGACTGCGGGACAGAAGTTCTTGAAGATGTCATAAATTGATAATCGAACCCGTTCAGTTATCACCTTGTTTCGGATTATTGGAGACATCGTTCATAATATACACGTAATCGTCCGGATCGTTGACGTGATCAAAGAGACGTTTTAAGCCCTCTTTGAGAGTACGAAATTCGCTAGACGGCGTAGTAAAGAGCCATTCAAAGAGTTTTAATACCAGATTCTTTCCGGCCTAGCCGTAGAGATCTGCGTTCGATCTTCACTTCTGCCTCAAGGTTCGAGCGTCGTCTGGTCCCCGCAGTTGGGAATACGAACTAAAATAATCATGAAAACCATAAAAACTAAAACTTTTGGATTGGCGGTTTACGAAAAAGGCGACCCAAATTCATCAAAAATAGCGATTGTAATACCGGGCAGATTAGACACCAAAGATTATATTCACAATACGAGTTTGGTGGATTATCTAGCTGGCCGAGGTTATTTTGCGTTGTCATTCGATCCGCCCGGCACTTGGGAGAGTTCGGGGGATATCAGTTTATACACGACAACCAATATGATTAAATCGGTGGATGAACTGATAGAATTTTTGGGCAATAAACCCGCCATACTCGCAGGCCATAGTCGCGGAGGAACTATTGCAATGCTGGCTGGGCCAAAAAATTCTTATGTTACCCATATCATCCCAATCTTTTCTTACTATGGAGCACCAAGCGATCCTGGAGAAGAAAGAATAGTTGATGGAAAAGTAATGAGCTATCGGGATTTACCGCCCGGAAATATGAAAACTAAAGAGCAAAAAGAGTTTGGTTTACCGCTCAATTATTTCGAAGACGGGAAGAAATATAATGCTTTGCCCGGACTGAAGAACTACAGCAAACCTAAACTATTTTTCTATGGCCTGAATGATGATATGAACGATCCCGAAGATGTGAAGAAAGCGTATGAGGAATCCGCGGAACCCAAAGAAATACACGCCTTGAATTCAGACCACGACTATCGTTATCGTCCGGAGATTATTGACGAAGCAAATCAGATTATCGCTAAATTTTTAGATAAGTATTCCTAAAAATAGCCGCCGGATTTTTCGCTGAAATGCCAGTCCTCCGGGTCAGTCAGCTTGACTCATCACGCAAGGGTTGATACCATTATTTAAATTCATTGGTCATCGGAAGAAGGGGGGATAGATGCGTAGATGGACTTTTGGTCAAATATTTTTAGAAGGACTGTTACATCCTGTTCTTTTTATGCAATTTCTTCGGCTTCCTAGAATGTATACTGACTTGGATGAGTGGCTTGAAATAGATGAACAAAAAAGTGAAATTGTCGCTAAAGTTATTGGATGCAGGAACGTTGAGAGTATTAAAAATCAGCAAAGAGAAAATATGCGGTATAGGAAAAAATTTACTAGCTCCTTTAACGAATGGATGAGCCTTGTTAAACTACCCGAACACCACAACGCCATCAGTGCTATTTCTGAAAAGTATGAGCGAAGAAGCATGTGCCATCGGCAGTATAGAGGGGAAGATGCTGGGGTTCGTTGTTATTGCAAGTAGTTAGATGTCGCCTCCTTATTGGCGACATTTTTTAAATCTGAGACATAAATATATCTAAATAAAAGAGGGTATCGCCATTTCTGGTGATACCCCTTGTCAGTTCGTTTTATATCCTGACAACTTTCTTTCTGTCGAGTTTGAGTTTCTTTTGCCATCTCCTTGCGATTGCCTTCGCTTTCTTGGCAGCAATGCCGGTATATATAGATGGATTTGAGATAATCTGACGTTGGTACGGTGTTATCTTTTTGAGATAGTCTTTCATCTCTGCATCGCTGTCAACCATTTCTTCGAGCGGTCGCGATTCGCGCTGGGCTTGCAATGTGAGCTTGCGCAGTTTCTCATGCGCATCGGGATGCCCCAGCGCAGATAAAATGAGCTGTAGCGGTTCAGCCGCAATACCCCCCTTGGTCAACTCAATATTTTTCTGAAGGTTAGCGCGATTAACGGCGAGCTTTTTCATCGTGCGCGTCAGTCGTTTCGCAGTTGAAACCACGTAAGCGATAATCTCGCCATAAGTTCGGGCGGAAGCGGAATTAGTATGGTCGCGCTGGTGATCACTCAACTGATCCATGAACACCGTTATGATTCGCGGCATGACAACCTTCCATAAACTTTTGGCGTTCTCAAAGTTGATAGGGTTCTGCTTTTGCGGCATGGTCGAGGAACCGACTTGCGCCGCTTCAAACTCTTCGCCCACTTCTCCGATTTCCGTCCGCTGGAGATTTCGCATGTCATCGGACAAATTGGCGAGAATGCCTGCGGCGATTGTGACTTCGCACAAGAGTCGAGTCAGCATCTCCGGCGGCACAATTTGCGTCGAATGCTCCGCTGGCGAGAGTCCAAGCTCGGCCAACACTTCAATTTCGAATTCCTCGGGGTCATCAAAGAATAGTGAGGAGGCATTGTACGCTCCAACCGCTCCAGAGAACTTTCCGGGAAGTTCAGCGGCAAGTAACTTTAACTTTTCAATGGAACCGCCAAGGCGGCTGACGTATCCGGCGAGCGCGAAGCCGAACGTAATAGGAACTGCGTGCTGGCCGTGAGTTCTACCGATTTGCACCGTTTCTGCTTCACGGAGCGCGGTAGTGATAAGCGTTTTTCCCAGTCCAACGAGCGAAGGGATGAGCACTTCTTGCACGACATCTCGGAAGCGCGCGGCATTCGCCGGATCAATGATGTCGTACGAAGTCGCCGTCATGTGAACAAATGGCTTCGCGGTATCGCTGATTTTGGCACGGATACAATTCACGAGCGCGCGGATATCATGGCGAATTCGGTCTTCTTCCTTGTACACTTCGGCGGTCGTGATTTGATTGCATGCCGCCTCAACTTCTTTAACTGCGGCTTTGGTACAAATTCCGCGGCGATTGAGCACTCTTACGAGCGCAAGTTCCACCAGGAGCTTGTAACGGGTAAAGCCGTTCTCGGAGAGATATTTTGCCACATCTTTATCCCAATACCGGTAGTCAATCGGCGAGATATTGTCGAACTGATCGCGTGAATTCAATCGATTTTCCTCCGGTTTAGGCAATTTTAAAAGGGCATTTTTCCTAAACTATACTAGCAATTTACTAGCATTTTTTCCATTTTTAATTCTGGCAATTGGGTTTGCGCTATGCTAAACTTTTACTAAGCAATTTAGCGGGTCAAACTTTCAATATG
>CAYIFA010000038.1:4024-8313 GCA_964362625.1 uncultured Candidatus Saccharibacteria bacterium | reverse complement strand
AATTATGTATATGTAATACATAATTGTTGTCCACCTTCGCCCTTCGGGCTTCGGCGGATCCTTCGCTCTACCAATAACATATGGTTTGTGGGGTATATAAAGTTAGGCGGCTGTGCCGGCCGAAGCTCCGAGCAAAGCGAGGAGCGAAGGACGGAGGCGAGAGGATTCGAACCTCTGATGCCCTTGCGAGCATATTTGCTTTCCAAGCAAACGCACTAGGCCGCTATGCGACGCCTCCTAAAAATTTTAAACTCGGAGTATGCTCAGTGTTAACGCCGTTTTTCCAATAGCGCGACGCGATGCTCGAGCATTGAGAATTCCTCTACGTCAATCTTCCTCTTGAATGAAGATTTTATAAATTCAACGTCCTGCTTAATTATAGACACGTCCAGCGTAAGATTGCCGATCATTTCAGTATGGCTATCTAGTATTTTGGAATGCTTATCGAGTATTGCGGTATGAGTGTCAAGCTTCTTATTAATACTGCCGTACTGTTCCGCTATGAGTTTTACGCCGTCATTTACGCGCTCCACGTAAACGCCCAAATGACGTATGCCAGAACGAATATCTACAGATTTGTTTGACGCTTTCATCTTTTTCTGTTTAACCATGATTTTATGATATATCCACTAACTAGCACCGTCAACGACCGACGAGAAAACCGCCTTGAGACTGTTCTGGGCCCAACACTATTTTTACGAAATTTTATGAATATCTACTCCCCTTTCTTCCACCCACATCCGCACCAGTCGCACCACGAGCCGTGCTTGTGATGCTTGGCTACAAGATACAGCCCGAACGCAACTAAGGCAAGCGGCCAGATTACATCCCAGGCGGCTTCATCAATGATTCCGACATTTTTGGCCAGAAAAACTCCGCCGATTATTATTAAGAATATTCCAAACATTGTTGTAATTATTTTAAATGTTGTAATTGTTCAAATTATTGTATCGACCAAACGCGGCTAAAACATATACAACAATCAGAACAAATATGACAAAATTAAACTTTCAAATCCTTTAACCTCGCGATTCTTTCTTCTATCGGGGGGTGAGTCATGAAAATTTTTGTGATAAATGAAACTTTTTTCTCTTTGCCTTGATACGGATCATCCAGCCACAAATGAGCGGTGGCGTGATTGGCTTGGCGCATCGGAGTATGATCGCGGGCTAGTTTTTCAAGCGCTTTCGCGAGGCCGTCAGGATAACGAGTAAGCAACGCGCCAGAAGCATCGGCCAAAAATTCGCGCTTGCGAGACACCGCCAACTGCATTAACACTCCGGCAATTGGCGCAAGTATTGCGAGCACAATCGCGATAAACATAAAAATCGCGGGCGCGCCATTCCGATCGCGGTCCCCACCGCCGCTGAATCTCATTGACCGCAGCATAAAATCGCTCAATAACTGGATTATACCCACTAACACCACCGCCACAGTGGAAACAAGCATATCGTAATTCCCAACGTGGCTAAGCTCGTGGGACAAAACCCCTTCCAGTTCGCTTCTATCCATAATATTTAAAAGTCCGGTGGTTACCGCGACCACCGCGTGCTTAGGGTTCCTGCCGGTAGCAAAAGCGTTGGGCTGTGGCGAATCTACTATATATACTCTCGGCTTGGGCAATCCGGCAGTAATCGCCAGGTTCTCTACTATATTATGGAGCTCGCGATATTCATTTTCCGGCGCAAGGCGCGCGCCGGTTGTTTTAACAACAATTTTATCCGACCACCAATAAGAAAAAATGCTCATCAGGATGCTTAAAACAAACGCAAAAATTACGATCGCCTGATTCTGATAAACCTGCCCGAATATCCAGCCCATGCTTATCACCAGAAGCAAAAAAATCGTGATCAAAAGCCACGTTTTTCTTATATTGGAATCCCTGTGCTGATAGAGCGACATTAAAACTTCACTTTCACCGGTTCACGCTCTTCGGCGCCCTCCACTTCAAAAAACTTTTCCGGAGAAAACTTGAAGAACCCGGCAATTATGTTTGTCGGGAACACCCCGAGCGCGGTATTGTAATCGCGCACCGTGGTATTGTAGAATCGGCGCGAGGCCTGGATTTTATTTTCAGTATCAGCCAGTTCGCGCTGCAAGTCCAAAAAATTCGCGTTCGCCTTAAGATCTGGGTAATTTTCGGAAACCGCAAACAGGGTTTTCAAAGTGTTGGACAGCATATTTTCCCGGTCAGCCCGCTCAATGGGGTCGCCGCCACCGGAGGCGACTTTGGCCCGGGCCGTGGTTACATTTTCCAGAACTTGCCGCTCGTGCTGCATATAGCCCTTTACCGCTTCAACTAGGTTGGGGATAAGGTCAAAACGCCGTTTTAATTGCACGTCAATATCCGAAATCGCCTCGCTTGCGCGCAAACGATAAGTTACCAGCTTATTATACGTATATATAAGCCAACCAATAATTGCCGCAACAACCGCAGCCAAAACCCAAGTAATTTTATTCATATAGTAATATTTTACACAAAATCATAAATCAGGTCAATAATTAACTATTCTATCATATTCATTTATTATATAACTATGGCGACAGGCTATTTATACTCATTCTTAAGCGTTATTGTGATAAGCTTGGTTTCTCTCGTCGGCGTATTTACGCTGTCCTTGCAGGAAGAACGGCTGAAAAAATATCTATTCGTGCTGGTAAGCCTGGCCTTGGGCGCGCTCTTGGGAGACGCGTTTATTCATCTTATCCCGGAAGCGCTTGAAGAAATCGGCAATGCGACTTTGGTGTCAATAACAGTCATAGCCGGCATATTTCTTTTTTTCGGATTGGAAAACACCCTGCACTGGCATCACTATCATAAACCGGAAGAAGCTCGCGCGGCCGAACACCATCCGGTTGGGCGGATGATATTGATTTCGGACGGGTTACATAATTTTATTGATGGTCTTATTATTGGCGCGAGCTACCTCGTCAGTATCGAGGTCGGCATTGCGACAACAATTGCCGTAGTGCTTCACGAAATCCCGCAAGAAATCGGCGACTTTGGAGTTCTCTTGTATTCCGGCTATTCGGCAACGCAGGCGCTGTGGTTCAATTTTCTTTCCGCGCTTACCGCGGTGTTGGGAGTAATCCTTGCGCTCTTTTTAAGCCAAACATCCGAGTCATTGATTTTCTGGATTATTCCGTTTGCCGCCGGAGGATTTATCTACATTGCGCTTGCCGACCTGATCCCGGAACTCCAAAAAACCGGGAGTTTAACGAGGTCTTTCATCCATCTTTTTGTTGCGTGTCTAGGAGTCCTTTCTATGGTCGCCTTGGTTTTGCTTGAATAGTTTGAAAAAGATGATTAGAAAAGAGCCGCATGGTTTTGACCATACGGCTTTTTATTGAAGGCGATTTCTTTCGTGGCAATCATCAATTATTCCCGGGTGCTATAGCCATCTTTGAACAGATGAGCCGTAGAGCTTCGATATGCTCTGCTGCAGAGTGCTCGCAACCCAACAATGAATCAGGATTATCTTTGAAGGCCGGCGTTGCTAAGTTCTCGGGTACTGGCCGCAAACTAAGGACCGTTTTAAGCAACTGCAACTCCGCAAGGGCGAGAGCGATATAAAATCTGCGATGAACATCTCTGGGGATAAATACCAATCTGGCCGTAGATGTAAAAATCTCCGACAAAATGGCTACCCGGTATCTATGCTCACTTTTTTGGGCATTAGCTATAAATGTGCTTATGAAACTCTGATGCTCTGCGCGGGCGTTAGCTACCATTAATGCACAGCACTCCAGCTCTCCAAATTCTACTGTCGAAGGATGGTTGGCATACTTAAGCATCCCGCCCTCCTTTAGGTAAATC
This sequence comes from uncultured Candidatus Saccharibacteria bacterium, assembly GCA_964362625.1. Taxonomy (GTDB): domain Bacteria; phylum Patescibacteriota; class Minisyncoccia; order 1-14-0-10-42-19; family 1-14-0-10-42-19; genus CAYIFA01. The sequence continues at coordinate 4,496 of CAYIFA010000038.1, read as the reverse complement.
TTAAAACAAAATAGCATATTTCTATGCTATTTGTCAACTAATTCGGCGCAGGGATTAATACTAACCAATTAGCTCAGGTGCCCAGCGCAAACCCAAGCGACCTGTCAAAGAACCAAGGGAAATGATATATTTTTCGTATGAGCGCAGAATCATTCTCGGGGCCGACCACCAACACTGAAAACGTTGAAGGTAAGAAAAACTCCCCCCAATTTTTAAAACAATTCTCCCGAGAAAATTCTCAGGAGGAGCGTAATTCGATTGCCGCCGCAATCCGAGAGAGGCGGCGCGAGCGAGACGCCTGGCGGGCCGAACAGAATGTACGAATGGAAAGAAAAGAGAGCGCCGAAACAGGATTGGAAATTCTTCGCAGCCAAGTTGACTCATATAGCAGTGAGAGTTTTTTAGGAAAAATTAGAGACTATTTCGCATACCGAAATATAAAAGCGCAATTTGCGGAGAAATCGGGTGAGCT
>CAYIFA010000038.1:0-4014 GCA_964362625.1 uncultured Candidatus Saccharibacteria bacterium | reverse complement strand
AGCGCAGCTCGCAGAAAAATTAGATGAATCCGTTACTGCCCAAGGCGCCATAGACCAATGGACGCAAGGAAAACCGGAATTCCAAGAAGTAAACAAGCTACTGAAAAATTTTTACGATGGGGAGAAAGAGAAGTGGGCAAAAGCCGGTTACACCCCCGAAGACCTTGAGCAACAATTTGGTGAAGAGCGCCTCGCCGGACTTTCCGCAGATGATTACGCGACGCTCATGAGACGCTTCCCCGGTGAAATGCTTACGCATGTTACGCGACAGGGGATCCGTGACCACGCAGATAGTTTCTGGCACACTGCTGGAGTCGGCGGTTTTTCAAACGGATTTAAAGAAATGTTAGCTGACCGAAAATTGCGCTCTTGTCTTAGTATCGCTCTCCAAGAACACAGCAAAGAAGAGGCGATGGCAAAGTTTCTACGCCTTGATGACTTGCGATCACGCGGGGACGCGCTTCTAATGCATAAAAATAAATTTGATTACAGTATGGCAAGCAGCAATGCATTTGCCGATTCAGCCGCGGTGCACCTTGCGTCTGAACACGTGATGGATAGCATGTATGGATCTGAACGAGGCAACGAAATATTCATCGCCTACCCGTCGGCATATGTAGCATCGCAATTAAACTATGGCGGCAAAGGGACCCTCATAGATAGAGGACCAGGCCAGCACAATGACAAATGGGTGTATACCAAAGACCATGAGGGTATGCCGCTTGACATTGGTTTGGTGTTTATCCCGGAAGACGCGCAAGTTGATTTAGAGACAGGCTCTCGATATAAAATAGGTGAAAACGGTGAACCGGTCATACCGCAACAACGGATAAACGAAGCGCTTGCGGCTCGATTTGAAAAACCCGGGTTTATCCAGACATTTGTGCAGCAATTACCCTATCGTATGAACCAGGCCCCGGAGCAAGATCGAGCGGCATTGGCCGAAGCCGCCTTTGCCGAGTTTGGAATTACTGACCCTGATGCGCGAAGAGCATTGCTCGATCCTCGCCTCATTGATAAGCTTGCAGACATCTGGGGACAAGAAGACGAAAAGAAGGAATACGAAAAAATATTCACTGAATATTTTCGTCAAAATGCCGAAAGCCCATACGAATTAGCAGACAATACGGTGTCTTCCCGTGAGTACTGGGAAAAATATTTTCAAGAAAACCCCGGCTACCGACCATCAAAAGTTGTTTTTTATCCTGGCGGTGATCCGTCGCGCGCGCTGGGCGAGTGGCGGGAGAAAAGCGGCATTGTGAAAAGAACGGAAGATCCTACGTATGGATTTTCTGAACACAAAATCGCCGATAGTTCGGCGGAAGCAAACGTTGGCAAAGATCGCCTTGCATCGCTCGCGCGCAAAGTGATTGATGATCGTTTCCCAAATACTTAGCCAGATTGATATTCTCACTGCAATTACACATTACAAAAAACGCGTTTCAAAACAAGTTGAAACGCGTTTTTGTATCTCGCGATAATTTAGACCCGGCTGACTTTTGTGGCGCTAAGGCCTTTTGGGCCTTCGGTTACTTCAAAAGTAACTTTGTCGCCTACCTTGAGGTCGTTATATTGCACGCCAACCAATTCATTGGAATGGAAAAAAATGTCGTTTTCTCCTTCGCGCGCGATGAAACCGAACCCTCGGTCAGTAAGCCGAGCAATTGTTCCTTCTTGCATATTTGCTATTTAACTTGGATAAAATACCAAATCAGTCACTGCACAGAAAACCCGACTTCGCCTCTTTCACAGCCCTGATTTGATAGAACCATCTTATCATATGCCGGTAATATTGTAAATACCTACGCCCATTAACAATTAATCCGCCAAGGCGCTTTGACCTTGGCGGATTTTTATGATTTCAGAGTACTAATTTCAAAGAATAGTCATTATACATCTCCATAGAGCTAATCACTCTATCTTCGACACATATCTTGCCGTCTGGTAAGTTCTCGCCGGAGGTAAAACGATGAACCACGGTCTTAAATACAATGTTTTTCGCTGGAAAGGCCGTATGCTTTTGGTAAGGCACACCGTTGCGATCAAGAAATTCAACATGATAAAGCGGATTATGGGTTTTGGATTCAAATAAACATGCGACGATTTTTATAAGAGCCCCTTCGGGTCTTTCAAAAAACAATGTACCCCATGGATCTTTGGTAATAGCAGTAAATTTTTGGCCGGGCTGGAATCTATGTGTAGATACGAACCTCCTTTTATTTTCGCAATGTGCCGCTTCTCCAAAAGCTTGCGGCTCATATTTGCTTGAATATTCATGCCCGCAAACATTGCAAGCATAATTATATAGGGTTCCTTTGGCAACTGGCATCATCTTCTCCTTTCAAGATTTTTGCTAATTCATCTAAAAACATAGTAACATATTGCTGTGCCAGCGGTCAATTGCGTCACATCAGTTTTAAAAATTAACCGCCTCGGCTTTTGGCTTGGGCGGTAAAATCGCATACTGGGTCCCCTGCGTAAGAGCAAAACTCTATGCAGGACAAGCCGGCGACTACTCCCGACGAAAAAGTCGGGACCCCGACTTCATTATCATAATTTCCAATAGTGCGTCGGGGCTACTCTCCCCTTGCTAGTTTTATGCGTTGACAAACGCTCCCTAAGCGCTAGCATAAATATATGCTAACCAACGCGGATATTAAAAAAATTATTGATGCCAATAAAGAAGTTTTCGCGACTAAGGTAGATATATTAAACGTCAAGGATGAACTGGTGCGCGATTTTTCCAATTTGCAATCTTCAGTTGACGGATATGCCAAGAAGTCTGATACATATTTTCAAGAACTCTTAGTTTTTGCTCATCGCGTAGATCGTATAGAAAAATGGATTCAAACTATTGCAGATAAAGTCGGGGTGAAACTCGAATTCTAAACTTGAAATAAAAACAAGGCCCACGCGTACGAATACGCAGTGGGCCAAACTCACAACTCCCCAACGGCGGCAAGGTCCGGGTCAGACCGATCATTATTCAAGATTCATTAAAAACCCTTTTCCGCCGTTAGGAAGATAATTCTTCAGCAACCGCCTATACTGAGCGGGTGTCAGCCATTTTTAACCTAAACGGATTTCTCCGTTGTGGCGAAACCACTATGGCTTTAGCTGAAGAAACTGTCAATTCAATTCTAGCTTAATTATAGTCTATAATATCGATTTTGTCAATAGCCAGAAAACCATTATTTATAAAGGAATTTACTCACACTTAGCTTCAGATGCTGGGTATGGGCGGCTGCTTACTTTCCCCAAAAGCGTATCACTTGCCCGCAATAGCCTTGCCTACCGGCAGGCAGGTTTAGCGAAGGCGGGTCGGCGCTACCGCGTTTCATCCCATCCCGCACTAAAAATTAAATTCCTTAAGCTGGCGGCTACCTACTCTCCCTTTTCAAGTACCATCGGCTCAACCGCGTTTCACTTCTGTGTTCGGAATGGGAACAGGTGGTGCCACGGCGACGAACCACCAGCTTAAGAAATTCAATTGAACCCGGCAACATTTAATTTTTAGTGCGAGAGGTAAGGGTAGTTCCACTCCCTCAAGCCACCCAAACGTAATATCCGAGTGTAATAAAGAATTACCCTTCGATGCAACTCAGGATAATCCTGAGCGAAGTCGAAGGATTAGTGTAGGTGCTACCCGCCTTTGCCAAGGCTCCGGCGGGTTCTAAATTTTGCAACCCCTCGATAAAAACTCGGGGGCAAAATTTGAAAAAAATTGTATATTTCAGCGGGACTTGGTTTATTAGTACTCTTCGGCTGAATGCGTTACCGCACTTGCACCTAGAGCCTATCAACGTCGTAATCTCCGACGAACCTAAACGATTCCTAATCTTGAGGTGGGCTTCCCGCTTAGATGCTTTCAGCGGTTATCCCGTCCCGACTTAGCTACCCAGCGATGCTCCTGGCGGAACAGCTGGTAGACCAGAGGTCAGTTCTTTTCGGTCCTCTCGTACTAGAAAAGACTCCTCTCAAGAATCAACGCCTGCAGTAGATAGGAGACCAACC
>CAYIFA010000037.1:0-8566 GCA_964362625.1 uncultured Candidatus Saccharibacteria bacterium | reverse complement strand
CGCGGGAGGGAATCGAACCCCCGACGCCATCCTCTTCCAAGGATATTTGGACTATATCATTCCCGTTATAAATTAAAATTTATATGTCGGGATCGGGCGCTATTTGCGAGATTATCGTTGGGTCTCACTCGCTAGTCTCTACGCCTTCCAGAAAACTGAAAACCCTTTCTGGCTTGGTTCGGGGTTGTCCAGCTTAGTGCCGGATTTTCCCCGAATTCACCCGATTGTTCAATCTGCATTACTACAGAAGGCCCCGAAGAAATTCAGGGATGCGCTCTACCATTGAGCTACCGCGGCTTTAAATAGATGCTAGCACAAATATTGACAAAACTCTATATAAAAGTAAAACTGTTTTTAGAGAAACAAAATAGTAGGGAGGTAGCCTATGCGACTAGGCTCAAAATACCGTAAATACCGTATTACGAAACTTCTCACTTTTATATGCGATCTTCTGGTGGGGCGGTGGTATGCTTTATACTGTAGCGGACACGGAAGCGCTTTTAAGCGTGATCCAAAATTGATGACCAGAACTAGGGCGCTATATGAAGCGTGTCGCTGGGAAGGTGTAGCATGTACGATTGGCGGTCGATCAGAAGTGGTAAATATCTTCACAAGTAAACTCGTTTTCCCCGAACGCTTACGAGGATGTTCGTTTAATGCCACTAAGGGGCAGTAGATAAATAGTCATGGCAACCGATAACGGTTGCCGTTTTTTAATTAGTGTATACAGATAAAACAATACCGTCCCTCGACCAAATCGGGGACGGTATTTTGATTAGACGTCTAGTTATAATTACGACTCAACCTCTTCCGGCAGGATCTCTATTTCCAGGTTTTTCTTGCCGAATACCTTGGCTTCGGATTTTGACGGAAACCATACGTCAATACGGTTAGAGAACCTGCGATGCATGCGGTCTTCGACTACAAATACTTTGTCGCCGAACTCTTCCGGGATGCGGACTTTGGTCCCGAAAGGCAACAAGTTTGTGGCTACTATGCCATCCCGGACACTTTTGCCGGAGGCAGTGGTGAACGGATCCTCGTCGGTCTCATCCGGAGAACTGGAATAGCCGGTAACCGTCAGTTCTATTTTAACGACTTCCGGCGCGGCGGCTTCTTCGGTCGCCTGGTTATCCACGGCTACTCCACCGATAACAGCCGGTTTCTGCTTTGTATCTGCCCCCAACGCTACCCCTACCATTAAAAAAAGGCCTACTAAAGCCCTACCTAACTCTATATGCATAATGTATTATACCCTACTTGTAGGGTAAATACAATCATACCATATTACTAAATGTTTGTCAATCTCCAGCTTTGACTTTTAGTTTCTGGATCCTGGCCTTGTCTAGTTTGGGCAATCTGATGTTCAAAACCCCGTGTTTGATGGTTGCTTGAGATTCTTCGGCATCAACTTCCTGCGGTAGAAGTATGGAACGGGTAAATGTGCCCCAATATAGCTCTCGATAGTAAAAATTGTCTTCGGTTACCTGATGCTGATAGGCGCGCCGGCCTTTGATGGTCACCATGTCCTGGGTTATCGAAACGTCCAGATCCTCCGGTCGAACACCGGCAACCATGGCCTGGATTATGATTTCCGCCGGGTTCTGGTACATATCTATTGAAAGCTGGGCGTCTTCATCGCTAGCCGGTAGTTCGGGTTTTGGCGGGGTTTTGTGGCTGCTCGCCAGTTCGGTAGTGTAAGTTTCCTCATCTGCCTGGATGCTACCGGTTAGGCGCTCAAAAAAAGAAGGTTTGTTCATAATTAAGGACTAGTCACTAGTCAACAGTCATCAGGGCTTAAAACGTTTGTTTTCCTGTTGGCTGTTGACTGTTCCCTGTTGACTCGGGTTTTAATTTTTTAATTCTTTCCAGGAGGAATATAAAAGCTATGGTTATGATCCAGACGAACAAAAATACGCTTAAAACATTTTCTCCCCCTGATTCCAGTATAAAATAATTGAAAAGCGCGTGCAACAGAGTAGCTGTTAAGATCCCGCCAATGATATTCCGGTGGCGGTGTTCGCGGTGAAAGAACGAGAAGGCAATGCTGGCGCCTACTATTCCTGAAGTTGTCACGTGCAAAAGCATGGCACCCAAAAATCGTAACTGGCCGGTGAGAATGCCGATTTCGGTGTTTTGGTAGCTCGAAATTATTTTGAAGATAAATATGCTGTTTTCCATGGCAGCAAAGCCCAGCGCAGCGGTAATAAGATAAATTGGCGCTTCAATCGGTTCGTTAAAAATCGGGAGGCGTAACGCGGCCCAATAGGCCGCGGCGAATTTAAAGACCTCTTCGGTTGCCGCCCACAGAAATAAAAGCCAGACCGGGTAGCTGGTACAATCGGAGATGAGGTTGGCCAGGCGCCCGGTTTCGCAGAAAAACGCCTCAACAATCATGGCGAGCGGAATAACCAGGGCCCCGGCCAGGAATGCGCGGGCAAGCACTTTTTGCGGTTCCGGGTGCGGATCTTCTTTCAGCCAAAACCACAGCCAAATAATGGCTGGTATAATTCCGCCGAGAAAGGCGTAGATTAAGTTTGATCCTAAGGTGAGCGCTTGGTTCATTGTGGCCACTCTTCGACTATGAGCATCTTTTTATTTTTTGCCGGCAGAATGGACCATATTTCTTCAGTAATATGAGGCATAAATGGATGCAGTAATTTAAGTGAGGTGTATAGTCCGTATGACAGAATTTCTTTTGTGTTTTCTTTCGTGTCCTCGTTTTGCAATTGTTTTTTTGCAGCTTCAATGTAAATATCACAAAATTCATGCCAGAAAAAATCGTATAGGTCATGTAATGCTAATCCAAAATTATAGCCATCAATATATTTGCTTACGCCCTTATTAATACTCGTTATATATTGTATCATTTGTTTATCGGCCTCTGTTAATTTTTTTTTGCGGTGGTTATAAGTTGTCGTAAATTTATCCGTAGTCATTAATACAAAGCGCGACGCGTTCCAAATCTTATTAGCAAATTTCTTCCCAGCTATTATATGTTCCTCTGACCAGTGTATATCCTGGTTGCCCATGGCTTGCCAAATTAGGCCGAAACGGGTGGCATCTGCGCCGTAACGTTCTATTGGGTCCATCGGATCAATGCCTGTCCCGAGCGATTTGGACATGCGGCGGCCGTCTTTAGTAAGGATGGTGGCATGGACTAAGTTATCCTTAAACGGTACCTGCTTCATGAATTCCAGCCCGGAAAAAACCATCCGCATATCCCAAAGGTTAATTATTCCGCGGTCGTTGGTATTAACGTCGGCCGGATAAAATGTTTTTAGGTCCGTGGTTTTTTGCGGCCAGCCCAGTGTGGCAAACGGCCAAAGTGCCGAAGAAAACCAGGTATCAAGAACATCATCCACGCCATCCAGAGGAATCTTGTGTCCCCACCAGATTTGGCGAGAAATACACCAATCCTTCACGTTTTTTAACCAATCAAAGTAAACCTTTTCCCAGCGTTTGGGATGGAATTTTACTTTGCCGGATTTAACCGCCCTGGTCGCGAGTACGGCCAGTCCGCCCATTTTTAAAAACCACTGTTTGGATAAAAGCGGCTCGATTATTGTTCCGCAACGATAACAAATCGAAACATTGTGTTTGTATTCTTCGGTTTTCTCCATCAAGCCGAGTTTGGTAAGGTCGTCAACAATTTTTTCGCGAGCCTCCGCAACCTTCAGTCCCTGATAACGGATCCCAGCGTTTTCATTCATTCGGCCTTTTTCATCTATCACTTTGAGTATCAGGACTTCCGGATGGCGTTCATGTATTTCAAAGTCGGTCTGGTCATGCGCCGGTGTTACTTTAATTATCCCGGTTCCAAATTCCGGGTCGGCGGCATTATCGGCCACGACTTTTATTTTGATATCTTTTAATTTCGGTTCACCGTCGGCGGGCACCGATGAGTTCACCGACCGTATAGTTATTTCTTTTCCGACATAGTCTTTATATCTTTTGTCGTTTGGATTTACCGCAAGAGCCGTATCTCCAAGTTTGGTTTCCGGGCGCACTGTTCCAACCGTAAACGGGCCGTACTTTATATAGTAGAAAACTCCGTTTTCTTCTTTGTGTTCAACTTCTAAATCCGAAAGCGATGTTTGGCATCTCGGGCACCAGTTGACGGTCCGTTCGCCTTGATAAATCAGGCCCTTTTTGTGGTAATGTAAAAAAGCTGTTTTCACCGCGTCTTGGTAGTTAGCATCCATGGTAAAACGAAGACGTGACCAATCGGCGGAAGATCCGATTTTTTTTAGTTGATTAATAATGGTATATCCGTATTTTTCCTTCCATTCCCATATTTTTTCTATTAGTTTTTCTCGGCCAATGTCATGGCGAGTGACTCCTTGTTTTTTGAGTTCTTTTTCAACGACATTTTGCGTGGCAATGCCGGCGTGGTCAGTTCCGGGCAGCCACAGAGTTTTGTGCCCGGACATGCGTTTGTACCGGATCAAAATATCGGACAGCGTATATTCGAGCGCGTGCCCCATATGTAGCGATCCGGTGATATTGGGCGGCGCCATTACGATGGTGTAGGTCTTTAGACGCTTGCCCGGCAAATTATCCGGATTAAAAAATCCGGATTCTTCCCACATCCGGTAGATTTTTTCTTCGACTTCTTTGGGGTTATATTGCGGTGAAAGTTCGCGGGTTGACATAAAAGTCAAAATAAGATAGTATAATTATGGCAAAAAATAAGCTCATTGGAAAGCGAGGGAATCATGAAGCGGCACAAGAAAAAGAGAGGCGGATCGTTGTATGTGTATAGGGGGAAGTGGCCTCTAGAATTTCCGGTTAATTCTTTGCCGAAGAAGAATTGCCCGCATTGTGGTAAAAACTGCCACTGCGCTTAAACAGACAGCCTCAAGTTGCTTTTAGCCCCGACACGCCTTACGGCGAGGCGCGGGGCTACTTTTTTATTCGAAAAATACGCCGTAACCGCAATCATTAAAGCGTTATCGCCGCTTAATTTTTTTTCAACTATTAAACCTCGGAGGTTTAACTTTTGGCAGGATTCAATAAGTTTTTGGCGGAGCAATTCGTTGGCCGCGACTCCGCCGCCAAGCAAAATTGATTTTGCATTATATTTTTTGGCTGCGCGAACGGTTTTAGAGATCAGCACGTCTATTACGGCATTTTGGAATTCTTTGGCAATTTGTGGGCGTAATTTATTGGTTTCTATCGGACCAATATCGCGGACTAAATACAAAACCGCGGTTTTCAAGCCGGAAAATGAAAAATTAAAATCGCTGGAGTTTATCATTGGTCTCGGAAGTTTAACGCGTTGAAGCCCGACTTCTCTATCGAAGTCGGACTTCGATAGTTCAGCGATTCGGCTGATTTCTGGCCCCCCGGGATACTTAAGCCCAAGAATTCGTGCAACTTTATCGAACGCTTCTCCGGCCGCGTCATCCAGCGTTTCGCCAACAATTTTAAATTTATTCCAACCTTTCATTAGTACAAGTTCCGTGTGCCCGCCACTGACGAGCAGGGCCAGAGCTGGGAATTTCGGTTCGACCACTTTATCTTTCTGCAAAATTGCAGAGTACAGGTGTCCTTTCATGTGATCCGCCGGTATTATCGGCTTATCCCATATATATGAAAGGGCTTTGGCAAAATTTATCCCAACCCATAGCGCCGGCTCCAGCCCCGGCCCGTAAGTTACGGCGATAGCGTCGATTTTGGGCGGCTTTAACGGCAGAACGTATTTTTTAAAGCGTTTTAAAAGTTCCGGCTCTCGCTCCAGTATTTTTTCTAATTTTTGAATTTTTAATTGTAATTTTGCACTTTGATCTTTGATTTTTGATTTTAGCAATTTAGATTCACTCAATGACTTTAAAAGAATTGGCACTAAATTGCGTTGATGTTCCCTTTTAGCCAGATTCGGCACCACGCCGCCGAATTGAGCGTGTAGCTTCACTTGCGAAGAAACAATATTGGATAGAACTTTGACCGAGGACAGTGTCTCAAGATAGTCAACATTACTACGATCGGAATAATGTTGACTATCTATTTTTTTTCGGCGGGGTGGCGGGGCGTGTTTAAAGTCCGCGATTGCAACCGCGGTCTCGTCGCAAGAGGTTTCAATAGCTAAAATTCGCATTTTAGCGGCCCCATCGGGATTTGAACCCGAGTACTCAGCTTGAAAAGCTGATGTCCTGGACCAGACTAGACGATAGGGCCATTACTGCAAATTTTACCAAAATTTGCTAGAATTTCAATGTTCGTGTTGATTTACAGGAGTTAAGGCGCTATCATTATAAATATGAAAAACTACAATTTTTCGATTGTCATTGAAAAAGACAAAGACGGATATTTTGCTTTTTGCCCGGAATTGCAAGGATGCTATAGCCAGGGTCAAACCTACGAAGAAGCTTATTCCAATATTCAGGACGCTATAAAGCTGCATGTTGAAGACAGGATTGATTCATCTGAAGACCTGCCTATTATTGAATCTATCAGCTTATCTTCAACGCAGGTTTTGGTTTGACGGGTCCTATGTCGCGGAAGCTTCCAAGAGTTACCGCCAGAGAAATTATTGCCGTGCTTGGAAAGCGTGGATTTTCTTTTTCTCGACAAAGCGGAAGTCATAAAATTTATAGGAATAATTCGGGAAAGCGCGTTACTGTTCCGTTTCATGGTGGTAAAATTTTGCACCCCAAAGTTTTAAAAAGTATTTTACGCGATGCCGAAATTGAAGAAAATAAATTAAATGACTTACTGTGATTTCTTTAGACGAATTCAAAAAAGTTGAAATAAAAATCGGTAAAATTTTAAGCGCCGAACGGGTGCCGGACTCCGATAAATTGATTTTGCTTAAAGTTGACTTGGGCACGGAAACCCGGCAACTTGTAGCCGGTATCGGTAAAATCGTTGAAAACCCGGAAGAGCTGGCCAGTAAGGAATTGCCGGTGCTTGTCAATCTTGAACCAAAAATGATAAAAGGTTATGAGTCGCAAGGAATGATTCTGGCGGCTGATAACAACGGCGAGCCGGTATTGTTGCATCCGGCGAGTCCGGTCAACCCCGGAAGTGTAATAAAATAAATATTGGGCGTTTAGCTCAGTGGTAGAGCGTCACATTGACATTGTGAAGGTCGCAGGCTCAATCCCTGCAACGCCCACCAATATCAAACTTTTCGGTTCCGTTGAAGGCAGAAAAGAAAATTTTAGTTATATGCTATAATAGAGTTGGTCGGCATTGAGCTAAAAATAATTATTTTAATTAAAAATATGAAACAGCGACTTGATCCGAAATCCGTATGGTTATTTTTCATTAGTTTTGTTTTGCAATGGTTTACCATCGTTTTGATATTTGGTTTTCCCACAGCAATAATTTTATCAGATCTTTATGGAAAGACCGGCGCTTCTCCGGTTGGATTTCTAGGATGGCTGTGGTTAATAATTCCTGCTTTTCTTGCCCTTGCTTTTATATGGGCAAAACTTAGCTATCATTTCTATCTTTATGAGATAACCGATGATAGCTTTCGGAAGGAGCAAGGAGTAATCCGGAAAAAGTACGTAACCATTCCCTATGACCGGATTCAAAATGTGGATATATACCGAGGTATAATAGCGCGCATTCTTGGACTTTCTGACTTGCACATACAAACTGCTGGCGCGAGTTCGCAATACGCGGGCTATGGCGCATGGGCTTCAAGCGCAGAGGGTAGATTGCCCGGACTTTCTCGCGAGGTCGCGGAACAGCTTCGAGATGAAATTATTCGCCGAGCCAAAAGTTCAAAAAATCAGGGGCTTTAATTTTTAATAGTTTCTGCATAATTAAGGAAACTTTTAATAAAATTTTATGGAAAAACCGCTAAATCAGTTTAATTCTTCCCCAAACAGCAAGTCTATATTCATTCCGATAATCATTTCTGTAATTTTGACCGTTGTAGTTGTCGGCGGTGGAATTTTTTGGTGGATGAACCAAAAACAACAAAGTATGAGTGACGAGATAATCTCCTTGCGTAATAAAGTCGATCAACTAAAGCAGGATTCTCCTACTCGGCCGACAACTTTCAATAACCAGAGTGATGAGCTTCTTGAAGCGAAATTCAAGCTTTCTATAAGAGACTTTTGGGGTGTTAGAGAGGTTTTCAGAAACTCCCAAAATAAAAATCAGTTTTATTATATTTCCGATGATAGTAGCGGACATCATATTTGGGTTTACGATTTAGCTAAGGATAAAACATATCAACAGAACGGCTACTTTAATATTCCCGAAGGAAATACTCTTCTACTCAATCAAAAACTTGCCCAATATCAAGAATTTAGAGGTGTAGGATTTTCAGGCAATAAATTCGTATTCGTTGAGACAAGTACGGATAATTCTCCTGGCCCGTGTTTTTCTCCTTGGCTTTACTCCAATTTAGAATATATTGACCTCGGTGTCACAAATCCTACACGTAAACCGTTTACCTTGCCGGCAGACTTGAGGAGGACCGAAGAACAGAAAGTGACGGATTGCGAAAAAACTCTTTAGGGGGTCTGCCGCCAAAGAAAAACTTAAAATTGTTGTCGGCGCGGCGGAGTCGAGCTCAGCTCGATGGAGCCGCGCCGAAAAAAAC
>CAYIFA010000036.1:0-8767 GCA_964362625.1 uncultured Candidatus Saccharibacteria bacterium | reverse complement strand
CTCCTTACCTCTATTTGAATCATAAGAAAATATTTCCGGATATGAACCGTAAATCAAAAAGTTGTCGAGTGCCCCGCTAAGCTCAAAACGGCTGGCCGACATTTCGCTTTGAGCCGGACCCAATAGCATTAGGGTAAAATGACGGCCAGTCAGCGGCTCGCCGATCTTAGCCGACAAATCAAACGATGATGAACCGGTAAGAATAATCCGCTTCTCGGGCAGGGCGTCAATGATCATTTTTACGTCCAAACCGATGCCGGGCACCTGCTGCGCTTCATCCAACGCGATCATGTCGTATGGTTTGGCAAAATCAAGAAGGTCATCGCGAATTTCTTTTTTAAAAAGCTCGCGGATGCGAAAGTCGTCTCCAACTGCGTAAAGCGTTTTTTTATCAACTTGCGTCTCCAAATATTTTTTCAATAGAGTAGTTTTACCGATTCGGCGCGGGCCAACAATCACCAAAACTCTTTTAGGAACCAAATGATTTTCTATTTTCTGAACTCTGCTAAATTCCATAAATTTATGGTATGCCAAACCACAAAATATGTCAAATTTTTGGTTTTAGCTAATATTATTGGTTTTCCGCATAAAATCCAGCAGTTTTTGTTTAAGATTTTCTATTTCAACATCATGAATGGCACCTAGAAAACTGACTTGAAACTGATTTCCATGATAGCCGTCTCCGTAAAGCAAGAAAATATTATGAGCCACTAATGCACTTTTGAAACTTCGGTATGTTTGACCAATGGGCAAAGTAAAAGTAGTAACCGCGTATCCGAATTCTCTTGGATCGTATGAAAACATCAGTCCGTTTTCCGTAGCCCATTTTCGAAAATCATTTGTTCGATCGACAATTAAACGCCGGCGGTTGTCTATTCCCTCCTCAAGAATTTCATCAACGGCCTCTTGAAGCGCCACGAATAAAACCGGCGACTGCGCGAAACGGACTTCTCCGTGATTTTTTTGCCGGTCAAATTCATCGTAAATATCAAAATAATGCGAGGCCTTTTTATAATGTTTAGTTCGTTCAAATTCCTCCACAATTCCGCATACTATGCCCAGCCCGGGAAAAGACCGCAGTCCTTTGGCTGAACTTGTAGTGAATAGCGAAACGCCTATTTTTTTGAAATCAATCTTTCCCACGACCGCGCTCGACATGGCGTCTACCAAGAGCGTTAAATTGTGCTTTTTCGCCAATTCGCCTATTTCTTCAAGCGGATTTAAAATGCCCGAACGAGTTTCGGAATGAACAACGATAAGCGTATCTATCGCCGGATCCGCGGCAAGCGCTGCGTCTATTTTACGCGGGTCGATTTTTTTATCTTTAGGCAATTCAAGTCTTGATATATCTTTTCTGTGATATTCGGCTATTTTAATTAAATTATCTCCCCAGCTACCGTTGGAAACTATAAGCGGGTTTTTACTCAAAACATACGGCGTTATCATTGCTTCGTTCACCCCTCGGCCGGTAGCAGTAAAGAATACCGGAAAATAATCGTTATCAAGCTCTAAGACCTGAAGAAATTTTTTTTGCAAATCTGAAAGAATATCGCCAAAAACATACCCGCGATGAACCAAATCCGAGCGCCTTACGCTTTCTTTAACACGTTCTGAAACCTGCAATGGTCCGGGGGTAAATAAAGATAATTTTGAATCCATGTCAAAGTCTATTTATACGCGTCAATAATTTTTGGCAAAATAACATTCGTGGCATTATTTAGGTCCTCCGGAAAGTCTATTTCAATGGCCGGAAGCTGGATGTCTGCGGCGCATAACGGCAGTCCTTCTTCGCATACTTTGCTCATTGCTTCTCCGCTATAGCGCATTTCTCCGCCTCCCTTAATCATTTCGTCCATTACGGTGAAGAGGCGGGCGGAAAATGGTTTGCGGAAAAGCGAAATGCTCATGAATTCTCCATGGGCATCCTCTGGCTTGATCGCTTTTCCGATTTTTTTAATAAACATATTTTCATCCAAAATAACCTTCATTTCTTCATCGCCACAGGGCGCCCTGCTTACATATGTCAAACTATCACCGGTATTCGCGCTCAAAATATTCCCGAGTATCCCGGGATGAAACAGCAAATCAGAATCGATTTGGACGAAACTTTCTCCGGCAAAATCCTTGGCGAGCGCAAACGAATAAATATCGTTGGTAGTTTCGTATCTATCGTTGATAATAAAACTTATCGAAAAATGCGGAAAATATCTTCTAGTATATTCACGAATGAGGTCTTGTAAATATCCGGCGACAATCGTAACATCAGTAATGCCGCATAATTCCAACGCGCGTAGCTGATAAAACAACAGCGGCCTGCCGCCGACTTCCACCAAACACTTCGGCCGGCGGGCGGTATAAGGCATCAGTCGCCTACCGCGGCCGGCGGCAAGGATGAGCGCGTGTTTAATCTGATCCATGAAATCAATGTGAAAAAATTGACCTCCGTCACAATTTCACCTGTTTAATTTTTCGCGCGAAGAATCGCTCAAGCTCCGATTTTGCAATTCGTTTTTTAATAAAGACGACTGGTTCATCGATAATATCGCTCAAATAAACCAATTGCTCGAGAAAAAGCCGGGCATTAAATTCCGCTCCGTATTTTTTTTGAGCCAGCTTTATTATTTCCGCGACGGAACAATAACCACTAGAGATTATAAAATATAAATCAACGTAATCTTTATATGATCCGCGCCGTCCGATGGAATATGCTTTAGTGGCGGCCATTTCAGCTATGCCGAGCATCCTAAGACCATTAACAGCCGGTTCGATATTTTGCTTTTTAAACATTTTCCTGACTTCTGGATAAAGCTCGCGCTTTATCGGATTTCGAGAAAATAAATCAAAATCAACTGAAACGCGGTGCCCGATCTGGAGGGCGAGGGCCGTTCCTCCGGCGAGATAAAAATCCTTAAAATGACGCAGGTGCGGGAAAATTGCCCGGCTATTTTCGGTAAGCGCCTCGGGGTGCATGATTAAATTCGTCAATATTAAAAATAATGGAAACCAGTTTTCGTATATGCGGCCTTATTTCGGATATAGGAGAATTTCTTAAAATTCTCCTGATTTGATTTTTGCCGTAGCGCCTTATGATCCAACGCCACTCACCGAGATTGCCATAATTTATGGTGTTCGTGATTATCACTTTTTTGTCCCGATCCGGATTGACGCGCGAAAGATTATACGACCACAAAATTTTACCGAATTCCTTCGGCAACGCGCTCTTTCTTTTGACCAACACCATCGTCATAGTTGAATTTTATCACGAAACTACGCACAATTCAACCGAAAGCATGAGCCATGCGTCTCGGGCAATCGCTGGTATGGGGCATCAGCCGCCGACCGCGGCCGGCGGCGAGGATCAAGGCGGAGGTAATGTTTATTGGCGAATATCGAGTAAGCATTTGATAATCCTCAACTGCTGCTATATTTTAATGTTATCATGCAATTTTATACGGGAAGCAGCCCGTTTGCAATCCTGAACCGCTCGACAATCGCCGCACTATTAATGGGGCTGGAGTCTCCATTTGCTCCGCCGGCCACGCTCTTTGATGAACTATTATCAAAATCGCAGTACTTTTCAAAATCAGAGATTGAAAACCTGCAGATGAGACGAATTTCAAGTTTGTTAAAATACGCCCGGCTCTCACCATTCTACGAAAGCCTCATGGAAAACGTAAAATCCGCCAGGGATTTTGAAAAACTGCCGCCGATGGATAAACCTGGAATACGGCTTGCCGTTGAACAAGGCCGAATAACCAATAAAAAGCTTTTATATCGCGGTTTGCCTCAACGAACCTCGGGCTCTACTGGCATACCGCTAAATTTTTTCATGGACAAATTCGCGCTGCCGCGCTATGCCGCGCGTTATCGCAGAATGCTGAATTGGACGGGCAAAAAAGAAGACGACGTTGTCATTCTGCTTATGCCGCGCCCGCATCCCGGGCTTGAACAGGAAAACAAATTTATTAAATGCGGCACGCCAGAAGGAGTAACGGCCATACTAGAACAATTATATGCGCTCTCGGATAAACGGCATATTATCGTGCAAAGCAGAACATCTCATCTGTTGCGTCTAGCTCAACTTATTGAGCAGAACCGGAAAAGAATTAAGTTCCGTGGACTTATCAGTTACACCGAACAGCTTTTCCCCGAAATGCGGCAATATATGGAACGAATATTTGACGCACCGGTTTTTGACTATTATGCATGCAACGAGATTACCGGAATCGGCTTTGAATGCCAATACAAAAATGGCTTCCACGTGCAAAGCGAATTTATCTATCTGGAAATCGTCGATGAAAATAACCTTCCCGTTATACCCGGAACCGAAGGAAGCGTCCTGGTAACATCCCTAGATAACAAAATCATGCCTTTTATCCGCTACCGCCTGGGCGACATAGCTTCTTGGGTTGACGAACAATGCAAATGCGGAAGAACTTTGCCGCTCATTAAAATTTCCGGCAGGACCGTCGGAACTTTTCTTCGACCAGATGGCACGCCTGGATTTTTCTATGATTTAATTTGGCCGATAGCGATTAAAACTCATGTAATACGGCGTTATCATGTTGTCCGCCATTCGCCGGCCAAGTACGAAGTGAGCGTTGTTCCAACAGAATCATTCAAGGATAAGGACGCGGAGTTTATAAAACAAAGGTTTTACGATTATCTCGGTAAAATTGATTTAGAGTTTTCTTTGGTCGATAACATAAAAGAAGGGGACGGGAAGCTATACGGATTTAAAAATCTTTTCAAGGATTGACAATCAGTTTGCGCAAGACTTAATGCGTCATCTATCATTGCCAGCAGAGATTGAATTTAGTAATCTATCTATGGAACCTGTACGCAAGAAAAAGGAGGCCTTCCTTGAAGCAATTCTATTACCGTTTTATAATCCCGGAAAACCAGCTTTCTCCTTATGGAACGCGATACTGGCACTCACCATATCACTTACTGGCATTCTATGAAGCGCGCCGAGCATTTTCTGCTTCGTTCGGTATTTCCCCCGAAATGCATGAAAAGTTGGGTCTGACCATTGTCCCGGTTAAAGCAACCCAGGAATGGCATGCGCCACTTTATGTACCAAAAGGCAGCGAAGTTGCCGCGCTGATTGAAGTGGCTCCGGTTGAACTTGGCGAGAAACATATTACTTTTAACTATCGGGTGTTCAAAGAAGGAAATGAGCACAAAAAGCTTCGCGTTGAAGCAAAAGTTACGATCGTATTTACCGATATGAAGACCGGTAAAGCTGTTCTCGTGCCAGATTGGTTTTCCGTGCATATCAGGGCGTTGCTTTAATACAACCAAGCGACAATATAAATACAAAAAGGTGGTTCCAAACGGTACAGCGCAATAAAAGGGGCATACCCGCCCCTTTTTTGATTTTATAAATCACTTTTTAAGGTGATCTAAAAATTCCTGTTCTTGATCCTTCGGCATATTGTAAAAGTGCTCCGGGCTGGGATACAGCATGTTTTCGACATCGTTTTTGAAATCCTGTAGAGCTTGTCGAAGAACCTGGCTGGCATCGCAATATTTTTTGACGTAACGTGGCGGGTGATCAATGTGCGCCAAACCAATAAAATCGTTAAGAACAATGGCTACTCCGTCACAGTAAGGACCGGCACCAACACCGATTATAGGCACCGAAGCTCGTTCGGTAATTATTTTAGCAAGCGGGCTGGGCATGGCCTCCAACAGAATAAGCATAGCTCCGGCTTCTTCAATTTTCTTGGCGTCCTCTACCAACTCAAGTGCTCTTTTTACGTCGCGCCCTTGAGTCTTATACCCTCCAAGCTTTCGATAAGATTGTGGAGTCAATCCAATGTGGCCGTGTACTAGAATTCCGCGATCAGAAAGCGCGGCTATGATTTCGCTTATTTCTCCTCCACCCTCAATCTTCACTCCGTCTGCTCCGGCCCTGGTCAAACGACAGGAATTTTCATAGGCCTGTTTAGCAGTAAAATATGACCCAAACGGCAGATCTGAAATAATAAACGCATCGGGCGCGCCTCGACGAACAGCACCGGTGAAAATATCAATCATCTCCACTGTAACCGGTATAGTGTCGGGAAAGCCCAGCATATTCATCCCCAACGAATCTCCGACTATAAAAATGTCAATGCCTATCTGTTCGGCAATTCTCGCGGTTGGATAATCATAAACTGCAATTTCAGTAAGTTTTTGCTTGTTGCTTCTTTTAGAAAGTATGTCCAATATGGTCTTTTTCATTTGTGGCCCCCTGCCTTATTTTACCGATTGCGCTTATCTCCGGTTTGCCAGAAACCTAAAGTCATATTAAAAAAACACCGATATTCTGTCAATCTTGATTAAAACTAGAGCGCGTGATTAGCTTGAGATGGAAGATAGAATAAGGATCTTACATAAACGGGAGACAAAACCATGAAAGCATCGGATACGATCCTTTGCGCCCCAGTTTCATTAAAGAAACTCTGCCGAGATGCGTTTGAAAAAATCGGTGTCCCGCCCTTAGATGCCGAATTGGTGACGAGTACTCTTATAACGGCGGACCTACGCGGAGTGCAATCACATGGGATTATACGCTTGCCGGTTTATATAGAAAAAATCAGAAATGGCGAAACTGTAGCTGACCCATCTATATTTATCGAAAATGATTTCAAGGCAACCGCGCTGATAAACGGCGGAAATGGACTGGGACAAGTTATTGCCGCAAAGGCGATGAGAATCGCCATTAACAAAGCGGCCGATTACGGAATCTCCTGGGTAGGAGTAAATGCCAGCAATCACTTTGGAAGAAACGCTTACTTCGCGGAAATGGCCTTAAAACATGACATGATCGGAACGGTATTAACTGTTTCAAACCTAAACACAATGGCTCCTTGGGGCGGTTTAGATCTGCTTCTCGGCAATAACCCAATTGCCTTCGCAATTCCGGCCAAAAACGAATATCCAATAATTTTTGATTCAGCTTTCAGTGTCGCGGCTAAAGCAAAAATAATAATGGCCGCTCAAAACGATACGCCGGCAATTCCCGACGGCTGGGCGCTAGATGCTTCTGGCCTGCCGACAACAAACCCGCAAAAGGCGCTTGCTGGGATATTAATGCCGATAGGCGGCTATAAAGGCGTGGGGATGTCGCTAATAATTAGCATACTCGCGGGAATTCTCAACAAAGCCGCATTCGGAAATAAAGTGTCAGACACAAATGTTGGCCATGCATTTTGCGCTATAAATATTTCGGCTTTTTGCGACGTTGAAGAATTCAAAAAAGACGTTGATTCAGCAATATGGCAACTCAAAACCGCACGTCCAATAGCCAACAACGAAACAATCCGTATACCCGGAGAACAAGAATATATTCTTGAAACAGAAAGGATCCGTAACGGCATACCCCTGCACATTAACACAGTAGATAGTCTTTACAAGCTTGCGACCGAATTAGGTATTGATTTTACATTAAACAGTTAGAGCGCCGCTCAAAAAACCTTAAATAAAGCACTGGGACTGCCGGTGCTTTTTGCTTGTTTCTAATAGCTTCGGTATTTAAAAAGGATATTCGCCCCATTTTATATCTTGCCCACCGGGATACCGATGATATTTAGATATGTTCCTTGTGTCCCACACGTCCATCATAATATGATGCCTTTCGGTTTTACCTCGATTAACTACCTTGTGCGGTCTATTTATCTTCAGCAAATGGGCGCTGCCATCCGCAGGTAAATGCGCCATTCCTTCATCGCAAATAAATAGGCTCTCTGGATTAGTCAAAATCGGAATATGCAACCTAACCGCATAAATACTTTCTTTATAATCTTGGTGAAGGTGTGACTCCCAACCACCCCTCACAAATGCGATCCTAGCGCGCCTAGGAAATAACCCTAAACCCGCTACAATATTCATAATTTCCAAAAGATAACCGGTGCATATCTCGGTAGGTACATTATATTTTTCTAGCGGTGGGCATGCGGCTTTAATTGCCTTTTGTTCGTCAAAAACAAAGATGCCGTTTTGCAATGTAAAATGACCGGAACGATCCCATGCCTCACGATATGAACCCGAAAAAGAAGTCACGCCCCAGCCTCCATACTGATTGTCAATATGCCACACCGGTGGATACAAAGACACAATCGTATTGAGATGATCTTTTAATTTTTCGATGTCAAATTTTATGTCGAGCGTTTCAAATATCATTTGAGCTCCGGGTAGATTCAAAAAATATCAAATTTTTCATTGCGTTATTTACGTTGTGTTTATGAGCTCGCTGACATGCATTCCTTCTCGTAAAATAGCAGTTTTAAGCATGTCTTTAGGGAATTTCTTCTCCCAAAACGGCGAAACAAAATACTGAAATTTTCCACTAGGAAGCGGCAAGATATTATCGACTACGGAAAAATCTATTTTTGAGTCTTTTAATATTGCTCTTAAGGCTTGTATCGCTCTAGTTTTGGTATTTTCCGAATACAACGTCGTCGGCATAATGTTCAAGCAAAAATGGTTAAGATCGCTTTGAACAAGTTGATATCGCTGAAAATAATCAAAATACCCGTCAAGCAGGTCTCTTAAAATTCCGGGATAAATAATCTCTCCATCTTTACCGACAAACAGATTTTCGTTATTGCGGCCCTCAATCATTATCCGACGCGATGTCCTTCCGCATTTACATCCCCCTGGAATAATCGCTCCGTAATCCCCGATATCATAACGAATAACCGGCATAACCTCATTGCTTAAATACGTTATTAAGACGCGCCCTACTTGTCCTGGACGAACTACCCGCCCCTTACTATCT
>CAYIFA010000035.1:0-9080 GCA_964362625.1 uncultured Candidatus Saccharibacteria bacterium | reverse complement strand
CTTTTCTATAGAAGTTCCGGAAAACGCCGAACATGGCGATTACGCCGCGAACATCGCTTTGATTTTGGGGAAATTTTTGGGCAAGAATTCGCAAATTATAGCCGATGAATTGAAGTCGGCTTTAGCCAGCGATAAATGGCGGATAGAGTCAGCCGGCCCCGGATTTTTGAATTTTTATTTGAGCGATAAATCAATTTTTTCAGAGCTTGCGAAAATTCTGAAAGAAAAAAGCAAATATGGCTGTGGGGCAGATAAAAGAGAAAAAATTCAAATAGAATTTATTTCCGCTAATCCTACCGGGCCGCTGACGTTGGCTAATGGGCGGGGCGGATTTTTGGGGGATGTTTTGTCTAACATTCTGGAATTTTCCGGGTACAAAGTTGAACGTGAATATTATATTAATGACACCGGTAATCAGATTATTACGCTGGGCAAGTCGCTTATAGCGGTTTTGGGCTTGTTGCACGAAGAGGAAAATTTTTACAAAGGCGCCTATATCAAAAAATGGGCCGAGAAAAACCGCGTCAAGGTAAAGAAACTCCAAAGTGATCCGCTGAAGCTCGGCCAGTTAGCGGCCAAAGATTTTTTGATGGGCATAAAAAAAGCAATATCCGGAAAGGCCGGAATAAAATTTGATCGTTGGACCTCAGAAGATAAAAATATTCATAAGAAGGGCTTTGTTAAAAAAGCGCAAGTAATTTTCGAAAACGAAAATCTTACCTATAAGGAAGACGGCGCTCTGTGGTTAAAGACGACCCAATTCAGCGACGACAAAGACCGGGTTTTGATAACATCTGACGGCCATCCGACTTATTTTATGGCCGATGCCGGTCATTACTTGGAAACTAAGAAGCGTGGGTTTGAGCGGAAAATAAATATACTTGGTCCGGATCATTTTGGTTACGTCAAACGGATTCAAGCCGTGGCAGACGTAGTTGGTTTGGGAAAATCAGAAATAATAGTAACGCAAGCCATTCGTTTGACATCCGGCGGTAAAGAAGTAAAAATGTCCAAACGCGGCGGGACTTTTATAGCGTTTGAGGAATTAATCGACGAAGTAGGGCAGGACGGCGCGCGTTATTTTTTTCTGGAACGTTCGCCGGATACTCACATCGATTTTGATTTGGATTTGGCGCGCGAGCAATCCAAAAAAAATCCGGTTTATTATATTCAGTATGCCTACGCGCGGATTGCGAGCATCTTGCGAAAAGCGGGAGTTGTAAGATTCTCAAAAAAACCGGATTTTAAACTATTAACAGCGCCGGAAGAGCAGGTGTTAATAAAAAAAATGGTTCGATTTCCGGATGTTGTTGCGGATGTCTCCGAAGATTATCAAGTTCACCGGTTGGTGCGCTATGTCCACGAATTTGCCGGCCTCTTTCATAATTTTTATGAACGTTATCGTGTAATCACCGATGACAAAAAACTGACTGAAGCTCGGTTGGTTTTAGTGTTAGCCTCGCGGGTTATTTTAAAGAGCGCCCTTAAGATTCTCGGCATAGGCGCTCCAGATGAAATGTGATCCCGTTAAATTTTAAAAACAAAAAAGTTCTTGTAATGGGTTTGGGGTTGCATGGCGGAGGAGGGGCTGTAGCGCGGTGGCTCAATCGACAAGGCGCAAAGATAATTGTTGCTGACCTGAAATCAAAAAAAGAATTAGCGGCTCCAATTAATCAGTTGCGGCGCTTGAAGGGCATTCGATATCATCTCGGCGGCCACCGCGTTTCCGACTTTTCGGCTTCTGACATTGTGATTAAAGGGCCGGGGGTGCCGCCGGATTCACCATATCTGAAAATCGCGCGAAAAAACAATATCCCGATCATAACCGATATCCACATTTTTCTTTTTAATCTTCCGCCCGGCGTTAAAATTATCGGAATAACCGGCACAAAGGGAAAATCTACCGCCGCGACTCTAATCGCAAAAATTTTGGCGCAAAAATACCATGTTCATTTGGCCGGCAATATCCGGAAATCGGTTTTAGAAATATTGCCGAAAGTTAAGAAAGGAGATTTTGTGGTGCTCGAACTTTCGAGTTTTCAGCTCGAAGATATTTTGGGCTTGCATTATCGTTTTCCGGTCGCGGTTTTGACCTCGCTTTTTCCGGATCATCTTAATCGGCACGGGACTTTTGAAAATTACCGGAAAGCCAAGGAAGTTATTTTCAGTTTTCAAGGACGAGGGGATCTGCTGGTAGTAAATGAAGCTGATTTGGTAACAAAGAATTTGAGAAGCCGGAATGGGAGGACAGTTAAAGTCGGGGGAGAAAATTTTGCCGCTAACGCCGCGAGAGCCGTTGGGGGTTATTTCAAAGTTCCGGCCGCAAAAACCGAAAAAGCTATCAAAAATTTCAAAGGTCTTCCTGGCCGGCTAGAAAAAATCCGTGAATTAAACGGCGTCATGTTCATAAACGATACGACTGCCACCAATCCCGGCGCGGCGATTCACGGGATAAAAATCATCCGCGAAAAATATCCGAATAAAAATTTGGTTGTCATTGCCGGTGGATATGATAAGAGTTTGGCGGTCGGGGAGTTTGTCGGCGTTCTCCAAAAATATGCTAATAATGTTGTTTTGTTGCCTGGATCAGCCACCGATAAAATTATAAAGAAAAGCAAGGGGCATAAAGAATGGATAAAGGTGAAGAATATGCCGGAAGCCGTCCGCGCGTCATACCAAATCTTCCGACATCGCTTCCCTCCGCATAAAGCTTCGGCGGGGCAGGGTAAGTCGGGAGATGGTGGCGTTGTCCTTTTATCCCCGGGTGCGGCCAGCTTCGGATTGTTTCAGCACGAATTCGACCGTGGAGATAAGTTTAACGCGGCTGTCCGAAAATTAAAATAATCCGGCTCAAGCGTCGCTTGAGCCGTTTTGCAATTTATTTTTTGTCGGAGTTTAACTCATCTTTAACCTTGATTAGAAGTTTTTCCGCGCTGGCTGCCGATGACAGGATCGCTTGAGCGCGAGTTATTCCGGAAATAAATCCGATTATTTTTCCGGATTCATTTGTAGCCGGCGAGCCGCTCATGCCGCCCCGGAAATCTTGATTGCCGGCATATCTTGATATATGTGTATAGTTGTTTGAGATACGCGCCGTTTCATTTTTCGGCCACTCCCAGCCAGCCAGTTTGTAAAAATTGAACAGGTACCAGCGCGTACATCGTAAAAGAATCGGATATATGCAGGCGCCGGCATTGGTTTTTATAACTTTGGCGTTTATGCAGTAAGAATAAAAAAGATTTTCAACGCCGGCAGCTTCATCAAGATAAGGAATAAATCCAGTTGCCGCGACATACTCACCGATAGCGACATCGCTTGGTAATAATCCGTTTTCGGCCGGAAGATTTGCCGCCGCCAGGTGAGTTTTAATTATTGCCAAGTCGTTATGTCGGTCAACCCATCCTTCTTTTGTATCTGCGGCTAGAAAGAAAGGTGGGGAGGTTTCAGCCTGAATGAACAGTTCGTCGCTTATCTCGGCGTTTCCGTTAATTACCGCATGAGCCATGGCTATCAGCAATCCGGCTTTGTTGTCTATGATCACGGCGTTTGATACCGTTGAATTCTTCAAATTAACAAGCGGAAAGATATAACGCGGAGGATTTGTGGTACATTGAGTTTTGTCTGCTGGACGCGGCTGGCTAACGGGATAGTTAACAATAAAACTGTAAATTAAACTCACATTAAATGCCAACAAGACTGAGATCGAAAGCTTTCTTAACAATTGCCGCTCCTTATCCGGTTAAGTTGCCAAGCTGCGTCTGATTTTATGCTAGCTCGTTTTTGCGATTTTGCCCATTGTTTGCCGGCCAAATTAGCAATATAATTATAACCATGAACCTTCCGGAAAAAGAAAAAGAGATCCTCAAATACTGGCGCGAAAATAAAATTTTTGAGAGGGCGCTAGTCAAGACAAAAAAAGGCAAGCCGTTTGTTTTTTACGAAGGGCCGCCGTATGCCAACGGCAAGCCGGGCATCCATCATGTACTCGCTCGCGCTTACAAAGATATAATTCTCCGTTTCAAGACCATGCAGGGTTATTATGTTGCTCGTAAGGCTGGTTGGGATACGCATGGGCTTCCCACCGAAATGGAAGTTGAGAAAAAACTCGGGGTGCGGACCAAAAAGGAAATTGAAGAAAAAATCGGAATTGAAAATTTCGTGGAAGAGGCCCGCAACAATGTTTTTTTCTATAAAGAAGAGTGGGAGCGTCTGACCGAACGGATGGCTTATTGGTTGGATCTCAAGCATCCGTATGTGACCATGACCAATGATTATATCGAGGGGCTGTGGTGGATTTTTTCGCAAATCGCAAAAAACGGATATTTATATAAAGACTATAAAGTTCTGCCGTGGTGCCCGCGATGCGAAACCAGCTTGTCTTCGCATGAACTGGCCCAAGGATATCAAAAAGTAAAAGACGAGTCCATTTATGTAAAATTTCCGATTAAGCAGCCGGCCTCGCAGAATTCAAAGATTAAGGCGTATTTTTTGGTCTGGACCACGACGCCGTGGACTCTGCCGGGGAATGTTGCGCTCGCTCTAAGCCCAAAAGCGAAATACACGACAATCGAAGCTGATGGCGAATGGCTTATTTTGGTTAAGGATCGGCTAAGCGTGATCGGCCGCGATTACAAAGTTATTTCCGAGGAAAGCGGGGATCGGCTTGTTGGGGTGGAATATGAACCGTTATATAAAGGGAACAGTCAACAGTCAACGGCAAACAGGAATTTATATCGTGTAGTGGGAGGTGATTTCGTAAGCACCAAAGATGGCACCGGCATTGTGCATATCGCGCCGGCTTTTGGGAATGAAGACCAAAAAATCGGGAAAGTGCATGGTTTGCCGACACTGGTTACAGTCGGAGAAGACGGGCGGATGCAAACAGCGGGTTCGGCTTGGCATGAAAAAACTTTTTTGGAGTCGAACCCCCTAATAATAAAAAACCTTGAAGCGCGGAAGCTTTTATACAAGGTTGAGAGCTACGAACATGACTATCCGTTTTGCTGGCGTTGTAAATCGGCCTTGATGTATTACGCTAAGGACTCATGGTTTTTGAAAACTACCGCGGTAAAAAAGCGGATGATTGAAGAAAATAAAAAAATAAATTGGAATCCGAAGTTCGTAGGCGAGGCCCGTTTTGGCGCGTGGCTTAAAGAAAACGTTGACTGGGCCATCTCGAGAGAAAGGTATTGGGGCATGCCGCTGCCTATCTGGGTTTGCGCAGGTTGCGGGTTTTCGGATATCCTCGGTTCGTTAAAAGAGCTCGATGAAAAACGCGCATCTGACGGCACCGAAGTATATGTTATGCGGCATGGCGAGGCAAACCATAATGTCAAAGGAATTGTCGGGCCCTCAATCACAAAGCAAGATAAAGATAATCATTTAACCAGACGCGGCATAGCCCAAGTAAAAGAAGCCGCAAAAAAGCTGAAAAATAAAAAAATTGATTTGATAATTTCTTCCCCGCTTGTGCGCGCAAAAGAAACCGCTGGAATTTTGGCCAGCGCTTTGGGCGTTAATTATCAAGTGCATGATCAGCTCTATGACATAAACGTCGGAGATTTTCACGGAAGAAAGGTTGTCGAAGTTGACAAAGAACTTCCGCTTGACCGGCGTTTTAATGAGCCGTTTCCAAACGGAGAAACTTATCGCGGCGCAAGAAGCAGGATGGTTAGAGCTTTTTTCGAAATTGTGCAAGCCGGCAATGGCAAAAAGATTCTTCTGATTTCGCACGGAGATCCATTGTGGCTGCTGGACGCCGCGCTCGATGGAATACCGGAAAGCGATTATCAAAAATGCTGGTACCCTAAGACGGCGGAAATTAAAAAAATCAATCTGCATAATTGGCCTTATAGCTTGAAGCGCGGCGAGCTGGATTTGCACAAACCGTTTATTGATGAGATTGTTTTGAGGTGCGGCAAATGCGGCGGGGAAATGCATCGCGTTTCTTCTGTGGCCGACGTGTGGTTTGACTCTGGCTCTATGCCATTTGCGCAACATTCCGCGACGCTAGCCGGCATTGATCTAAGAAAATCCTCATTCAGAAATGTCGGCAAAATCATTCCGTATCCGGCCGACTATATTTCGGAAGGCATGGATATGACACGCGGATGGTTTTACGTTTTACTTGCTGTGTCTTCTCTTTTGGGATTGCCGGCAGCATACAAAAACGTAATAACCGCAGGGCTTGTGTTAGATGCTAAGGGCGAAAAAATGTCTAAATCTCGTGGTAATACCGTAGAACCGTTTCAGCTTTTTGATAAATACGGAGCTGACGCTGTTCGCTGGTATTTTTTTACCGTAAATCAACCGTGGGATGAAAAATTGTTCCGCGAAGATGACGTGAAAAACGCATCGCGGCAATTTTTAATGATTCTCGTAAACTCAGTGGAATATTGGAAAACATACCGTGTGCGCGCAAATCCCAAATCCAAAATCCCAAGTCCCAAACAAATTATTAACAAGTGGTTGCTAGCGAAGTTGTCACAAGTTCAAATCGGCGTTACCAATGCGCTTGAAAATTATGACGTAGTGAAGGCCGCGAGGGCGCTTGAAGGTTTTGTGATCAATGACATTTCGCATTGGTATATTCGCCGTATTCGCGATGTAATGAAAAACGGCAAGCCCGCGGATAAAAAAGAAACCAGCGCGGTGTTTGGTTTCGCGCTTCTGGAGGTTTCTAAGATGCTCGCACCGTTTGTTCCGTTCATTGCCGAAGCTGTTTATCGCGATTTGGGCGGGAAAGAAAAAAGCGCGCATTTGGAGGACTGGCCCCGCCTTCGCCCCCGCTACGCCAAGGCTTCGCCGGGCGAGCAAGGCTTCGGCGGGCAAGTCAGGAGTAAGGATCGGATTATGTTGGAAGATATGGATATAGTACGGGGTATTGCTTCAAAAGCGCTGGAACTCCGGGCTGCCTCTGGGGTTAAAGTAAGGCAACCTTTGTCTGAATTAAGAATTATGAATAATGAATTAAGGAGGAAGAAAGGATTGCTGGAGTTGGTAAAAGGAGAGGTTAATGTCAAAAATATAATTTTCGGTAAAAAACTGGAGCTGGATACAAAAATTACTTCAGAACTAAAAGAAGAAGGGATGTTCAGAGAATTAGCCCGCCAGATTCAGGATATGCGCAAAAAAGCCGGATTAAAACCGAAAGATAAAATAATTCTTGGCATTTCTGGTAATGAAAAATTTATCAAAAAATATTCTGTCCAACTTAAAAAAGAGGTCGGCGCGAAAAGCATTGTTATCGAAATTAAAAATCCGAAATTGTCATCCGAGTTAAAAGTCGGTGAATTTGTATTCAAAATCGCGATTTGTTGACACGGTTAGCCGGAAGAGGTAAATTAACAGAATAATACCAATGAAACTATTTTCTAAAAATATCTTAATAGCGATACTTATTTTGTTTTTTATCGCCAGTATCTGGTCAATATTTTCCGAACAGCTTAAAAGTGTTGATGAAATCACCATATCGCGGCTGGTGGCCGAAATTAACGATGGAAAAGTAAAGGGAATTGTGATCGAGGGCGAAGACCTTGTTGTCACTCTTAGAGACGGCGTCGAGCAAAAAACCAAAAAAGAATCGGGGGTTTCTCTTTCGGATTCGCTCCTGGCTTATGGTGTTACCGAACAATCGCTAAAAGAGATTGAAACCGTGGAAGTTCGCGGGCCATCCGGCTTAATTTTCTGGCTCGGTGCGATTTTGCCTTTTTTGATTCCGTTAATTTTAATCGGCGTGTTCTTTTGGTTGGCTAGTCGCAATGTCCAGCGTGCAAATTTGCAAGCATTTACTTTCGGCCAATCCCGTGCGCGGGTCATCCTCCCCGACAATAAAAAGGAGCGGGTGACATTCAAGGATGTTGCCGGAGTAAAAGAAGCAAAAGAAGAGTTGGCAGAGATCGTTCAATTTTTGAAAAATCCGGCAAAATTCATCGCGCTTGGCGCGAGAATACCCAAAGGCGTTCTATTGATGGGGGCGCCGGGAACAGGGAAAACCTTGCTTGCGCGCGCCGTTGCCGGAGAAGCCGGGGTGCCGTTCTTTTATTTGTCCGCATCGGAATTCGTGGAAATGTTCGTCGGGGTTGGCGCAAGTCGCGTGCGCGATCTTTTCAAGATGGCCAAAAAGTCTTCTCCGGCAATTATATTCATTGATGAAATTGACGCCATCGGCCGGCACCGCGGCGCGGGGCTCGGCGGGGGACACGATGAAAGAGAGCAAACCCTGAATCAAATTTTGGTTGAACTAGACGGATTTGAACCGCATGAATCGACAATAGTTATGGCCGCGACCAACCGGCCGGATGTTTTGGACCCGGCGCTTCTGCGTCCCGGAAGATTTGATCGCCGGGTGGTGCTGGATTTGCCGGATATAAAGGAACGCGAGGAAATAATGAAGATCCACGCTAGGGGCAAGCCGATGAGTACGAAGGTCAATTTTCATGAAGTGGCCCAGCGCACCCCCGGATTTTCAGGAGCTGATTTGCAAAATCTTGTAAACGAGGCCGCAATTTTGGTTGGCCGGCAAGACCGCAAGGAAATCGAGCAAGCCGACTTGCTTATGTCTATCGAAAAAGTTCTTCTTGGGCCGGAGCGGAAAAGCCACATTTTGTCTGAGAAAGAAAAGAAAATCACTGCTTATCACGAAGCCGGACACGCGCTGGTCGCGGCGGTTATCCCTGAAGCTGATCCGGTACATAAGGTCACCATTATCTCTAGAGGCCGTGCCGGCGGGTATACTTTAAAATTACCTTCAGAAGACCGTCGCCTGTTTTCTAAGTCGCATTTTTTGAGCGAACTGGCAGTCGCGCTTGGCGGATATGCCTCGGAAAAATTGGTGTTTAGCGAGCTGACCACCGGAGCGTCAAACGATTTGCGCAATGCCACTGACATTGCTCGGAGTTTAGTAACGCGTTATGGCATGTCTGAAAAAGTTGGGCCGGTGGCGTTCGGCTCTCAAGAAGAGATGGTGTTTTTGGGCAAAGAATTTTCAACTCACGCTAAAAATTATTCCGAAGAAGTCGCGGCCCTGATAGATAAAGAGGTCACTGGTTTGATGAAGAGCGCCTACAAGCGCGCAACGG
>CAYIFA010000034.1:0-9168 GCA_964362625.1 uncultured Candidatus Saccharibacteria bacterium | reverse complement strand
AGCTTTTGACGCGCGGTAAGTTGTTCGGCGGACATCCAGAACTTAAAAAGTTTTTCATATTCTCTGCGGCGAACAACGACCAAATCGTCATTTTTTGCGATGTTTTTTGGAATTGTAATTGTTTGCATTTAAGTTTAGTTTAGTGCGCCTTGGCTCAAATGTCAACGCAATCTGGATTATTTTAATTAGACACAAACCCGATATTGCTCCCCCTATCTACGACTGCATTGTTTTAAAGAAGTCACCGGAATCGCTATCTCCTTCGCTCTTCTCTTTTTCTGTGCCAATTTTACTGCCGTAAACCTCCCGCGCTTTCGCCCCCTCGCCAGGGCCGACCACTCCCCGATCTTCGAGCATGTCGATCAGACGAGCAGCGCGGGCGTAACCTACGCGCAAACGGCGCTGAAGATAAGAAGTCGAGGCCTTACCCGCTTCCAAAACAAGCCGTTCGGCATCAGGATACAATTCGTCATTATCCTCGGTTTCTTCCTGTTTTGCCACTTCATCAAAAATAGTTTTCTTAGCACCATTATCAACGCCGGTTTCCTGAAAGGCCGATGACTCCTGTGAAACATAGTCAATGTATGCATTTTCCAAAAACCCGGCAACTTTACGAACTTCTTCTTCGCGCACAAAAGCGCCCTGAATACGCCGCGGCTTTCCAGAATCCCCGGCCAAAAATAGCATGTCGCCGTTGCCCAACAGCGCCTCGGCTCCGGACATATCGAGGATTGTGCGCGAATCAACCTGCGAGGCGACCTGAAAAGCCATGCGGCTAGTAATATTGGCCTTGATCAAACCGGTTATTACTTCCACTGATGGACGCTGGGTGGATACGATCAAGTGGATGCCGACAGCGCGGGACATTTGGGCAAGCCGCACAATAGAGGCCTCCAGTTCCCTCGGGTAAGTTGCCATAATGTCGGCCAGTTCGTCAATTACAATTACTATATAAGGCATTGATGTTTCTTTGGCTTCGTCGGTCACTTGATAAGAATGAACATCCCGAGCGCCGGCCTTCTGGAGTAAATCGTATCTGCGATCCATTTCGCCCACGCACCATTTGAGCGCGAGAATGGTTTTTTTAGCATCAGTAATCACCGGTGAGAGTAAATGCGGAATGCCGGAATAAGCGGTGAGCTCCACTCTTTTAGGATCTACCATAATGAATTTCAAATCGTCCGGAGAATTTTTATAAATTAAGCTCATCATCATCGCATGAATCGCGACTGATTTTCCGGAACCAGTAGCGCCAGCCACCAGCAAATGCGGCATCTTATTGAGTCCGGCATAGACTGGTTTGCCGGAAACGTCACGGCCCAAAGCTAAAGTCAGGGGATAGCGCGAACGGACA
This sequence comes from uncultured Candidatus Saccharibacteria bacterium, assembly GCA_964362625.1. Lineage (GTDB taxonomy): Bacteria > Patescibacteriota > Minisyncoccia > 1-14-0-10-42-19 > 1-14-0-10-42-19 > CAYIFA01. The sequence goes on along the minus strand of CAYIFA010000034.1, from coordinate 7,814 downwards.
TATTCTTCGGATTCAATTAAGGTCTTCAACCCAACCAATGCAATAGCTTTATTCGGTATTTCAATACCAATCAGAGACCTGCCGGGAATTGGCGCTTCAATTCTAATAGGATGCGCGGCAAGAGCCAGGGCCAGATCATTTTTAAGCGCGGTGATGCGCGCCAGTTTAACTCCTTCGGCCGGACGCAAAGTATATTGGGTCACCGACGGTCCGATATTTACTTCGGCCATCTCTACGTCAATACCAAAATTACCAAGAGTTCTTTCTATTATATTGGCATTGGCCTTGATGTCGCCGGAAGACGGCTTGCCGTGGTCTTCTTCCAGTAGATCGGTTGGCGGGAAATTATAAACACTCCGGGCCTTTGACCGGCGTGACATCTTTTTAACCGGCAGAAAAACATCTTCTTCACCCGTTGATTCTTCACGCACTGCTTCACTGCCCTCATCTTCTTCCTCCTCGGCTTCCTTATTTTCTTCACTATCCTCGGCATTTTTCTGGTATTCACCGTTATCAGAATATATCTTCTCTGATTTACGCCAAAACGCCAAAACACCGAACAATGAACTAAAAAACCCCGCTGGCCGGAACGCTTTTTCTTCTATGCCAGCGTCATCTTCTTCTCCCGCGCTCCGGCCAAAACGAAGCGATATATTTAACATCAGCATCGTGGAAACGACTGCAAGAGTGAGCAATATGATTAGAGAAGCCCAATAATCAAATAAAACCAAAAGCGGCCGCGCCACCAGAAAACCAGCAAGCCCAGCAGTCCGATTGCCAAAAACAATATCCGAACCGGCCAGCGCCGCGACTAATAAAAGCAAAGCTCCCAGAAAAGTAGGCGCAAAAAACGACGGACGAAAGTGCAAGACCAAAGCCAAGCCGAAAATAAAGAAAACCGCTGGAGCAAGCATGCTCATCCGGCCAAAAGCCATCTCCATCAGACGATCAAGGTAGCCGCCAACCACGCCGGCCTGGCCGATAATCGCCAAAGCCAAGAGTAGCGACAAAGCAAAGGCCAACACCGCCACAATTGACTGCTTGGCCTCGTGATGAACGCCGCTAAACAAACCGTCGTTCTCTTCGTCTATATTTCGTCTTTTCCTAGCCATACTTATCATTTATTATAAAACTTTTTAGAATAAAGAAAAAGCTCCGGCATTAACCGGAGCTATAACACAATCTTAATTTCCGCTCATATCGTGATAACTACTTGCGGCAGCAGAACTATTGTCTACCGACTTGGTCGGATCAGCGATCTGACGCCTTTTTTCAAAAACGCCATCGCCGGCCTCATCAACAATTCTAAACCACGTTCCTCCATAAAAATAATCAATAACTTTGACATGGCTCGCGAAAAACTCTATTTCCGCCTCCTCGCGTGTCATACCTTTACGCTGAACTGTATAGATGCCGTTTACGCCGAATCCGGCCGCAACGTAAGTAATATTAAATTTCGAATATTCTTCTTTCGGCTGCCAGTATTCCACTACAACCGTATCGGAGGCGCGCTTAAACCGTCTCACGAAACTTCTGATCTTCTTCAGGTCTTTATTTTTTTCAAGTAGCGCCAAATCTTCCTTGCCCTTTGGCGCGGTGTAGGCAACATCAAGATTGGCCGTCAGAGACAAATGATCAAACGGAACTTTCCAGCCAGCATCTTTCTTTTCCCAAATCTCAACATTAATCTTCTTGCCTATCGGAACGATTTCGACGTAAACCGGTTTGTCCGGTGGCCTACGCCGTTCAGGTAAAGTCTTGTCGTTTTCCGGCCGCTCGTATAACGCCACCAACAGGTCTTTACGCAAGCTTTCATTATCATAGAGATCGCGTCCGGTTACGATATCCTGAAAGATCTTCTTTACCGCATCCGGACTAGCGTATCCATTTTCATCCTTTCGGTCATAATCAAGGACAAAAACCGAAACATTATTCCCGCCAGTCGCGAGGAATCCGCGCAGAGCCGGAAGGTCTTCTCTAACCAAGCTCGACGCGTCCATACGATAACCTTCAATATAATGAACGACGTTGTCGCCCGGAGCATCGCTATTAGTGATGATTTTGTATGAAAGAATTACCCAACCGCGCTGACGTTTATCCCAAGTGAACTTGTTGGGATCCTGTAAATCTTTGACTTTTTCGCCATATTGCCGCGAATCAGTAACCGTAAAACTGTCTACTTGCTTCAGCTTGCCCTGCTTTTTTGCTTCCTCAATGTAGCGGGCGGTAAATGGAATCTTGGTAACATCCCGCGCCGGATAAATCATGCGCACGGAATAATTCTTGGAGCCGTGCTCGAAGAAATACTCGGCGTCCTTATCAATTACTTCCTTGGGCAATTCGCCAACCAGCTCCGTAAACTCATTAAAAGTTTGGACAAACTGAATTCTCTGGAGTAGCCACAATGTTGCCTGCTCTTCGCGTTCCAATGCCGGGCGCATACCCTTGACCCAGTCAATAAAATCAACAAACCATTCATTATCATACCTTTGCATTAAATCAAGTGATTTAGCCCTATCCGCGAGCAGTTTTTTCATCTCCTCAACTTTCACAATGCCGGGCTTAAGAGCCCAAGTTCCTTTTTCTTTGTCATAAACAGCGGCAAGAGTCAGCACCGCCCGCTCCGCGGCAATCGCGGCTTGTTTACGAGTATACTTAAATTCACCTTTCGGATCGCTGCCTTCGTCGCGCGCGACCACGAATGTCGGGCGAGCGCAAGCCGAAACCAGCAATACCAGTCCTAGAGCAAAAAATGCCCGAGATGCTTTCATCTCCACACCTCCCTTTTCAGCATTTTGATCAAATTAGGAATGAGATCAGCAAACGATTGCTTTTCTTTAAACGCGCTTCCGGTCGCGCGGATAAGCATGGCTCGCGCCAATACATCTCCGGCTTTCGCACGCTCAATCCAACGCTCAACGGCAGCCGCCAATTCGGCTTGCTCCTGACGCGAAGCCAAATATGAATTACTTTCTACTGGGCACTTGAACTGATCGAAAAGTTTCGGAAGTTCTTTATCGTTCTCTTCCGCTTGCTTTTTATCTTCTCCCCGCACTGTTCCGGTTTTGTCCATTGCCAACTTGGCAAGACGGGCAATACGGCCGGCCTCTTCTTCCTTCATCAGCCACTCTTTGGTTTGAACTGCCGGCGACACAACTTTGCCGTCTGACCCCTTTTTATTGGGATCAAACAGACCGGCTGGCTCGTAGTTAAGCGCAAACATGATTCTTAACATCGCGGCTTTATCGCAGAACTTAGTATTTATCGCGCTCCACTTTAGCGGGTCAGCATAAAACTCCACATGCAGTTTGGCGATAAATCCCTTGAATTCCTTGGCGATTTCTTCAACGCGCTTGGCGTTTTCCTCAAACTCTTTCCGATTTACATCGGTAATCCCAAGACTCTCTACGCCTTCCGGGAATAGCCGGCGCTGCATTGCAATAACATCATAACCAAAGTAAATATCGGCGAGATCCCGCCAATGCGCATAATACGGATGCCAGATGTAGTTGAGCAAATCCGATTGCCAAACGCCAGTGGCCATTTCGGCAAAAATCTCAACATCAAAATACGCGCCCATTACGAAGTTCTGCAAGTGCTTGTTCACGTGAACAAATTCATGAGCCGCGGTATTCTGTCCGCCGAGGATATAATCCATCATTGAAGCGCGCATATCCACGTACGCAATTCTTTCGGTCTGCGGGAAACCCACCAGAGCCAGCCCACCAAAAAAACTTCCCGGCCCGAAGATAAACAAATCCGGCAAAAAGTCTTCCGTACGAACATACGGCACTGGCAATATGTCATCGGAATTTAACTTTGACGCCCCGAGCGGCAAAGCCGCGCGCTTAGCGTATTCCGGATCAACCAAAACTTCGGCTCTTTTATCCATGACTTGCTTAAAGAAACCCATGGCTCCAAAGTATTTGGTATTTGCTTCAACCGCGCCTTTCACGACTTCTTCATGAACGAATTGCTTAACCCGCTCAAACTGCTGATGGCTGAGTAGCTGGCGCGCGGCCAGCCATTCATCATCAGACAAACCCCATGTGGCGCTCTTACCAACTGCCCAACGGGTCTTGTATTTTTCATAAAGCGGTGAAAATTCGGCCAGATTTCGTTCGCCTTGTTTGGTTCTCAGCGCGTACATGCCGTCTTCGGTCAGCCGATGTCCGATATAAATAACCTGAACTTTGCGGCCAGCAATTTCAATCGAACTTTGCAAAGTGTCATCAGCTCGGTATTCCGGCTGACTGCGATCAACAAGTGAATTGCCGGCAGAAGCGAATTGCCCCATTTTTGAACGCATCATTTTGCGGATTTCCAGATATTGTTCCCACTGGCTTTTGCCGCCTTTGTTTTCGATGCCCAAAAGAAAATATGGCTTGTCGGGAATTTTAGCGAGCGCCTTCCGTTCATCTTCGGTCAGATTTTTTAGCTCGGCATCGACCTTTACCAGATCAATCTCGGCGCTAGCATAAGTTGCCAGCGAAAATAGCACTGCCGCAATCAACGAAACTGCATACTTCATGATTTTCTCCTCCTCTCGGAATTTATAACTTGAAGTTTTCAAGGTCCAACCCTTCTCCTTTCTAGCAAAAAATCCCAGCAAAGGTTTTAGGCACGCCCAAAATCTATCCTTAGGGATAGAGTTACCTCCGCATGTTGGCGTCGGCATTGCCTTTCCTTTCTGGGATTCAGTTTAATGAATCTGGATGTTAAACTAAATTAATGTTAGTTGCCTGTGGATAAACGTCAACTTGACAAATTAAATAAATATTTTGTAATTAATATGCAAACCAAAGAAGGATTATGGAAATTATCACCAAGCGGGCTTTACGGCTTTGACGACTGCCGAGCCTGCTTTTGGATGGACCAGCATATTGGCCGCGCTCCATCCATACCAATGCGCCTGAATGACGCGATGGATGAGAAGATGAAGCATCGCTACGATTTTTTCCGCAAACTCAAAAAGCTCCCGCCGGAAATCGCTGATAAAAAAGAACTAAAAAACATACGACTGTTTGAGGATTTGTCAGTGCTTGATCCGTGGCGCAATACTTTCACCGCGTTGAAATTCACAAATGAGTCGGGCGGTTATATTTTGGCCGGCCGGCTTGATGAAGTTTTTATCAATGCCGAAGATGAATTAATTCCGGTTGACTTCAAGTCATCCGGCGACCAACCCAAAGAAGATAAACAAAAATATTACCGCTCGCAGTTGCATGGTTATGCCCTGATGCTACGCGAACTCGGCAATAAGATTGCTGATATCGCCTACTTAGTTCATTACTTTACAAAAGACCGCAATGATTCATCGCTATTGATGGAGTTTATCGCCCATCTTGATCCGGTTAAAATTAAATTGACGGATTTCGAAAAAAAACTATCGGAAATGGTTGAATTTTTGAATTCAGATTATCCGGGCTCCAATCGCAACTGCGACCGCTGTGTTTGGGTGGAGAAACGCTCGGAGCTGTCGCAATAGAAAACAGGACTACCTTGCGATAGCCCTGTCGGGGTTGTCCCCTTGGGTCAGAATTCGAACCGAACGATGAGTGGATACTCCTCCTGACAGACCTTCAAGGCCTGCTGAGCGAGCTGGTGCTCCTGCTCGGCCGCCACGACGTTGGCCGCCGCGCGCACGATCGCCGCGCTGCGCATCTCCTTGGCCTTCGTGGCGTCGCCACCCGCCCGCTTGACCAACTCGACGTTTGACGGGTCGACCGCTTCCACCTTGGCGAAAATTTCTCTCGCCATCTCCAGAACGTAGCGACGAGCATCGGCCGCCTCGCCGAACTCCTGGTTCGCCGGGATGGCCCGTGAATCGGGGTTCAGCCCGACCCAGACGCCGCCCTCACGCTTGACATGGCGGGTCACCGAAATCTTCTTGCCGCCCACCTGCGTTTCGAGAACCACCACCTGCGCCCGCTTGCCGTCCTTGGACCTCGAAATCAGCCTTGCCTCGACCGTCTTCATCGCCCTTCCTCCTCCGCTACCAAGTAGCGGGTTTACGGGTTTATTGCATAGAACATTTTTTCTACCTTTAATTATACACCCAAATTGATTTTTTGTCAATAGCTGGAATATCTTTGTTTTTAGGCATTTTTTCGGAGAGATCTCCTAGCTAGATTGACATCATAATACTTATCGGACTTTAATATCCAATAAAGAGTTCGTTGAAAAAAACACGAACGGAAATCCACCGGGGGCTCCGAGTGATTAAAGCGTTCTTTGCCAGCAAAAAATGGGTTTGGTGGGCATACGGCGGCGGGGCTTTTCTTATTTTTTGTATCTGGCTACAAGTTCAGCTATCGGTAAAATTCAACGATTGGTACGGCCGCTTTTATGACATACTGGGAAAGGCACAAGCGCATACGGTAAACGACTTCTACGCCTCGCTACTCGAATGGGCGTATCTCGTTATCCCCTATGTCATTATTGCTTCGGCAGTAAATTTCTTAACGCGCCACTATGCTCTGCGCTGGCGTAAAGCGATTACTTTCCATTATATTCCGGGGTGGCAGCCAGTCGAACAAAAAATTGAAGGCGCCTCCCAACGTATTCAAGAGGACGCAAAAGAGTTAGGAGAAATTATTGAATCGTTGGGTTTGCGAGCGGTTAGATCCGTTATGACACTCGCCGCTTTTATTCCGGTTCTTTGGAAATTAAGCGCCGGAGTAAAAATCGAAATGCTGGCGGGAATTCCCGGTTCACTGGTGTGGATTGCGCTTGCCGCAACTTTCGGCGGCATGGCGATTTCGTGGCTCGTGGGCTGGCGTCTGCCCAAGCTCGAATATAACAATCAAAAAGTCGAAGCGGCATTCAGAAAAGAGCTGGTGCTTAGTGAAGATGACCGAGCACGCCGTTTTGAAAACAATACCTTTATCGGTCTTTTTACGGGCATACAATACAATTACAGCCGTTTGTATCTGCACTATGGATATTTTGATCTCTGGCTAACATTCTATGATGTTGGCGTGGGACTTGTGCCGGACATAATTATGGGACCCAATCTTTTTACGGGCGCCATAACCCTTGGAATTCTAATGCAGGTGAACAATGCGTTCTTTAAAGTTTGGGGTAGCTTTTCATTTTTGATTGACAATTGGACAAAGATTACAAAGCTCCGCTCGGTATGGATGCGCCTGCATGAATTTGAGGCAGATCTTTTAAAATACAGAACTCAATAGCGCAGAAACCCCCGGGCATTAAACCGGGGGCTTTGATTTATTTTTGACGAACTAGTGGCAAGAAAAACCACATGCAGGCGGTAAACGCGGCGGAAATCAGAACGAGCCAGGAATAACCAATTGTTTCATAGAGCTTGCCGCCGGACATCGCGCCAAGCTGTGAGCCGAAATTTGATATTGACATCAACAGCGCGAAAACGGTTCCTTCGGCATTTTTTGGACAAACCGTCGCGGCGATATTCAAAATTCCAAGAAAGGCGACCACCGCGACAACCCCGGCAAAAGCACTAACAATAAATGCGCTTGCGGCATTCACGAATAGAAGATAGGCAAGCGTGGAAACTACTCCGCTTATCATGATCGCGCGAAGCATTTTTTCATGCGAAATTCTTTGCGATATCAATCCAAACAGAAAAGTTCCTAAAACAAATCCGATGCTCCCCACGGTATCGATGTGGCCGATCAAAACATCGGAAAATTTAAGAGCATCTTTTTCATAGTAATACAGCGCCGCGCCGAAATTAGGGCTCATTTGGAATAAAAATATAAAACAAGCGGCCGCCCAAAGCGGTTTTAGACGAATAGCGTCTTTAATTCCACGCCATGCATTACGCGCTGCCT
>CAYIFA010000033.1:0-9881 GCA_964362625.1 uncultured Candidatus Saccharibacteria bacterium | reverse complement strand
GCGGCAAAATTATTCGAAATTTCTATTTATAAACCCGCTCAATCAACGGATTGATGCGGGTAATTAATTCGTAGTTGATTGTGCCGGAAAGTTCCGCGAGTTCTTCGGCGGTGATTCGATCTTTGCCATCGCGGCCAATCAAAGTAACAACGTCGCCGACTTTCGCGTTATTTATATCGGTGACATCTACCGCAGTCATATCCATAGAAACTCTTCCCAAAACTTTGGCGCGCTTCCCGCCTATCAAAACTCGACCGACCGATGAAAGCGCGCGCGGATAGCCGTGCCAATAGCCGACAGGCAAAATAGCTATACGCGAATTTCGGTTTAATTTTTCGGTAAAATCATATCCAACTCTTCCGCCTTTTTTAACTTCTTTGATTTCACCGATTATAGTCCGCCACGACAAAACCGGCGCAAGTTTAATTTTATCTGAAAATGCCAACTTTGCTTCCGTGGATGGCCATAAACCATATAACCCGATCCCGATTCGCACCATATCAAAATGCGATTCTGGAAAAGCAACCGCGCCGGAGGTGGCGGCGGCGTGCTTAATCGGCTTAAATCCGGCAGATTCAACAATGCTTGCCGCTTTTTTAAATTCTTCTATCTGATGGCTGGTATTAGACGGAAAAGCCGGATTTTTGGCAGCGGCAAAATGGGTATATATTCCTTCAATTTTGACTTGCGGAAGTTTGCTTTTTAAAAACGAGATAACATCAGGCAGATTCTCAACATAAAATCCCTGCCGGTGCATGCCGGTATCAATTTTAAGATGGATTTTCGGAAAATTGTTTTTTAATTTTCCGAGTGCGCGTAACGCTATGTGGTTTGAAATCGTTAAACCAATATTCGCAAGCGCCGCTTCATTTATCCGCTCCGGCAGAGTATGCCCCAAAACCAAAATCGGTTTTTTAATGCCATTTTTCCTTAAAGCCAGCGCCTCTACTATCGAATCCGCGCCAAACCAATCGACGCCCTGCTTCTCGGCCGCTTTTGAAAACACAATCAAACCGTGACCGTAGGCATTCGATTTTACGACGGCCATCAGGCTACAGTTTACACCGGCTAATTTTCTAAATGTTTTATAATTTTCGGCGATCGCTTTTTTATCGATTTCTATCCATGTACGCAGTCCTAACATATTATTAAAATTAGCACAGATGCCAAAGTTTGCTAAACGGGCTGTTTTTGTAATAATTAAGAGAGACATTAACAACCAGAGGAGACGCATAATGGACTTCCGGCTTACCGAATCGCAAAGACATCTCAAAGAGCAGGCCAGGATATTTGCCGACAGCGAAATTTTACCGCATTGGTCTCGTCTTCAAAAAAAAGAATTTCCTCAAGATATCTATGGAAAACTTGTTGAAACCGGATATACCGGAGCGATTATTAATGAAAAATATGGCGGCGCGGGGCTCGGCACTTTAGATTTTTTCATAATCACCGAGGAACTGTGCCGAGCGGATGGCGGTGTCGGACTTTCTATTGGCGCTTCTCAATCATTGGTCGCAAAACCGCTGCAAATATTCGGGACTGACGAACAAAAAAACTATTGGCTGCCGAAAATTGCTTCAGGCGAAGTTATAGCAGCTTACTGCCAAACCGAACCCAATACCGGTTCTGATGTTTCCGCAATAGAAACAAAGGGGGTAGTAGACTGGACCGCTGGAACAGTTACGTTTTCCGGTACCAAACAATTCATCACCAACGGCAGCATCGCCAAATTGCTAATGGTTCTAATGCGAACCGGTGAAAATAAATACAACGGGTTGACTTGGGTCTTGATTGATGCCGACAAAGCTAGATTGGATGGAACACTTATAATCGAAAAGGATTTTGATAAACACTGCCTGCATTGCTCACCGACCTCTACAATTGTTTTTCAAAACTGCGTAGTGCCGACATTGAATATTCTTGGCGGAGAAGAGATGGGCTGGCCTATTGCGATGACCACGCTTACAATGTCGCGCTCAATGATCGCAGCACAGGGAGTGGGGCTTGCCCAAAGCGCTTTAGACGAAGCGGTTAAATATATTCTTGAACGAAAACAGTTCAAAAAAATGCTTGCTTCTTTCCAAAGAGTGCAAGGACAGCTTGCGCGTATGGATATGATGATAGATGCCGCGCGCCTGCTTGGCTACCGAGCTGCCTGGCTTGCCGATGAATTGGGGCCGGAAAATTCACTTGACTTTGCCGCAGAAGCATCCAAGGCCAAACTGTACACTTCAGAAATTGCCGAAGAAGTCACGATGATTGCCGAAGAGCTTCATGGCGGAATGGGGGTTATGACCGAATTCCGGATCGGCTCGATCCGCAACAACGCGCGGGTTCTTAAAATCTACGAAGGGACTTCGGCTATCCAAGAATACATCATCGCCCGCCAGCTCCTTGCTAAACACGGATTTAAAATTTAATTCTCTAAATCTCTCCGGAGTTATCCGGGGAGATATTTATATTAATGGGCGCTCGAGGGATCGGACCCCGGGCCTACTCGGTGTAAACGAGTCGCTCTACCACTGAGCTAAGCGCCCTTTTTATAAAATTACTTTCCCGCTTTTACGGTATTCTTCCAGCAGTCTCCTATAACTTTTCGCCGAACTCCTGCTAAACTCCAAACCGAGCTTGCCGGCTATCTGACGTATTCGCTTCTTCGTCCCCTCGACCTCTGCAAATTTCCCGAACGGAAACGAATCTAGCGTAACATGCTCACCCATATATTTCCAGTATTCCCGACGCGGCTTCTTGTATTCAAAAACTGCCTTAAATCCGAGATGCTCAAAAATTTTCTTTAGCGCGAGGGCATCGCTAATTTCTATCTGATGTTCATCGGCCACTTTGAATCCTCGTTCGGCTTTAACGCCAGTTTTATATGTCAAAAATGAAAGAGTGCCGCCTTTTCTAATCCTCAAGGTTTCGCGTCTCCGTTTTAAATCGCCGCGCCTGTTATCAAACATAAAATCGTGCTCGGGATACGCCCCTTCAAATTTAGCGCCGAGTTTTTTAAGCCGCCGGCGAACCGGCGCCAAGTCATCCACAAAAAACTTTACTTCGATTTCTTTGATCATAAAATTCTATTCGCCGCTTAAAACCCGGCTTTTTTATTTTAGCATATTGAGATAAGGATAAATTTCAAACGGTATCTCAAAAAGACACGATTTGACATATATGAATATATATGATATACTATAATTATATAGTTAGATCGTTGTCATAGATAAGGCAGTTCACCCAAAAGGGCACATTAAATGTGCCAAGGAGGCAGACCTATGCAGTACCGCCTGATCGCTGTCGTGTTGTCCTTCGCCTTGATCGCCGCCGCCATGCCCGGCATCGCTGGCGCCGAGACGAAGGCACCCCAGCCGGCAAGCTGTCACACACAGGGATTCGTAGGCTCGATTTCGGAGCAGACCTACGAAATTCCTTCGAGCTCGTCCCCCTTCCTTGGCGGCGAGAACGAAAAGAAGACCGTCAACACCAGTGTCTTCTCCGTCTGGATCTACGAGTGGGAGAAGAGCAACTGGAAGTTGTCGGTCTGGGTTTACACCCAGAACGAACGGCTCGCCGACCGGCTTTCCCAAGCGGGGATCGCCGGTTTGCACGTGACAGTCACCGGGGGTTTCTGCGGCCCTCAGTACCACTCGAACCCAACCGGGGTCCAGTTGTAACATCACCGCCCCTCGCGCACCTGCGCGAGGGGCGGCTTCACGTTTATGTATAAAAGGGCCGTACGGCTTTTGTAGTAATCTCAGAACTTACGGACCCCTAACCTGCGATAATCGTTTTGTATCAATTCTAAGAGGATGATCCTAAAAATTTTTTAACTAACTTATTACACACACGGTCTTAATTCCGCCCAATTTGGGCCGCATTTTACGTCAACCGGTAGAGCAATTTTGTTCTCTATTATATTTTCCATAATCGGCTTAAGGGTTTTTACGGCATGGTCTAAGACATCCTTTTCTGCTTCAAAAAGAAGTTCGTCGTGAATTTGCAGGACCATCGCGATTTTGCCGTTCAGTGCTTTATCGCCCACGATTTTATCGCTTACCTGCGCCATTGCAATCTTCATTATATCTGCTTCCGACCCTTGTATCGGCGTATTTAAAGCCATCCGCTCCGCTTCTCTTTTGACCGTGACGAGCATAGAATTTATTTCCGGTAAGTAACGGCGGCGGCCAAAAATTGTTTCGACATAGCCGCTCATAGCGGCTTTTCGTTTTAACTCATCAAAGTATCCGGCCAAATCGGCAAATTTTAGAAAGTAATCTTCCAGAAATATTGCGGCTTCTTCCCGGCTCACTTCCAGGTTTTCAGCAAGCGCTTGCGCACCCATTCCGTAAAGAATTCCGAAATTAATCGTTTTAGCGCGGCGCCTCATTTCCGGCGTAACTTCCAGCTCCCTTACGCCAAAAACCTCGGCGGCCACCGCCCGATGCACGTCTTTTCCTTCTTTAAAAAACTCCAACAATTTTTTGTCTTGCGACAGATGTGCCGCGATCCTTAATTGCATTTGCGAATAATCAAAAGCCATGAAAACTCTTGGCGGTTTGGCATAAAATGCCCGGCGTATGACATCACCGAACTCCGACTTGGCCGGTATATTTTGCAAATTGGGCTCCGCCGAAGAAAGCCGCCCGGTTACGGTCCCAGTTTGATGAAAGGTGGTATGAATCCGCCCGTCAGGACCTATTGTTTTTGGCAGAGCGTCAATATAAGTCGAAATAATCTTGGCCAATTCCCTATATTCTATTATTTTCTGGATAATCGGATGGTTTTTTTGCATTTTTATCAGTTCGGAAAATTTGGTGGAGGTTTTGCCACCGTCGGTTTTTCTAATCCCTTTAGTAGATATACTCAATTTCTCAAAAAGAACCCGCGAAAGGTCTCTCGTGGAATTTATATTAAAATTTTCTCCGGCATATTTATAAATTACCTTCTCGGTTTCTCTGATTTTTTCACGGATTTCCACGGATGCCTTACCGAGAATCTTCGCGTCACAGGCAATGCCAGTTTGTTCCAAGCGAGAAAGAACCGGGATAAGCGGCATTTCTATATTTTTATAGACCCAAATGAGACTTTTTTGCCGCAGTTCTTCGCTAAGGATTTCGTAAGTTTGCGGCAAAAATTTCAAAGATTGCGGCATAACAATGCTTTCCTGCGGAAAAAGCATCGCCAGCACGTCAGATAGTTTGGGGTTGGATCTGCCGGGATTTAAAAGCCAATACATTATCTGCAAGTCGTCTTCAAAAGGAAGCGTGTTTTTAGCCAAGCGCATTATTTTTTTTGCATCATAAGCGCGCCGGGTTTTAGCGTTTAGGCTATTCGACGCTATCATTTCGCTGATTTCTCCGATACCGGAAACGATATAAATCTTGCCTTCGTGCTCCGCCCAATAGAAAGTAGATGATTTGCCAAGACTGTCTTCGCTAAATTCCATCGTCATAGTTTCATTTTTGGCCACCGGCCGGTCTTTGCCCGGGTTGATTCTGGCCAGCAAACTCATAAAGCCGAGCTCTCTGAATAACGCCTCTATTTTTATACTGTCAAAAGATTTGAAAGCGCAATCGGAAAGCGAAAATTCCAGCGGCACGTCTTTTTTTATGGTGGCCAGTTCTCGTGAGAATAACGCGTCTTCTTCTTTTTCTTTAAGTAATCCGATAATTCGCTCTTTTATGCCCGCGGCTTTCAGCTTTTCCGGGTTCCTTCTAGCCAAACCCAAAATATTTTCCAGCACCCCGAATTTTTGAACCAGGATGGAAGCAGTTTTATCCCCAATTCCGGATATGCCAATTATGTTATCCGATGGATCGCCTTTTAGTCCCTTAAAATCCGGCAGGAGTTTCGGCCCAAACCCAAAACGCTTATTTACTTCTTCTTCATTATAGAAAAGCGTGTCCTGGATGCCTTTGCGCAGTGTGTAAACAACTACCTTTTCATCGCGGACCAATTGTAGAGTGTCCAAATCCCCGGAAGCAATGATTATTTTTAAGCCTTTTTCTTTTTTTAATTTTTCGACTACGGTGCCGATAATATCATCGGCTTCAAAAGTTTCTTTGTTATATATAGGTATGCCGAAAGCGCTGACCATTTCACGCGAACGGGCAAATTGATCGATTAAATCTTTGGCCGCCTCTGGCCGGGTTGCCTTATATTTTTCATAGGCGATATGACGAAAAGTAGGCTTTGGCAAGTCAAAGGCCGCCGCAATGTAGTCTGGCTTTAATTCCCGAATAATCCTAATGAGCATTGCCGCTAGCCCGTAAACCGCGCCGGTTGGTTCGCCTTTTGGCGACGTAAACGATGGCAGAGCGTGATAGGCCCGGTGGATAATGGCGTGAGCGTCAAGTAATACTAAAATTTTACTTGAAGATGATTTTTCTTTTGCCATTTTTTAAAGTTTGAAAAAATATTTTCATATGCTTTTTGGGCAATATTTTCTCGATACGATCGGCCCATTCCACAATTATGATATTTACCGGATCGTTTACCAAATCTTCCCAGCCAAACAATAATAAATCCTTCGGACCTACGCGATAAGCGTCAAAATGATAAAAATTTTTGAGTTTGGATTTTTTTAAGGGATGACGCCTGGCGATAATAAACGTGGGGCTTTGGATAATTTTCTTGATGCCAAGTCCTTTAGCAAATCCTTTGGTAAACGTGGTTTTACCCGCACCTAGTTCGCCGATTAAAGCCAAAATAATTGCGCCGGGCTTGCTCTTAATAATATTTCTTGCTAATTTTTTTCCGATTCTTTGAGTCTCTATTGCGGTTTTTGTAATAAATTTATTTTTTTTCATTATACCGCATATTAGCACGTGCCGAGCTTATTTTCGCCTCGCCAAAAAACTAAAGAGCCGACACGATGTTTTGTGTCGGCTCATGACGCCTTGCTCGCCTCGCTCGACACGAGTCGAAGCGGGCGCGTCTTAGAGAACTACTTGGAAGGACGGGGCGGGAGGGACGGCGCCTGCGGCACGGCTGGCGCTGCAGGCGGCCCCTGCACGCTTGGCGAACCGTAGATCGCATCCGGCGGCACGATGTCGTGCCGAATCGCGGCGGGCGACGGAACCAACTTGCGGGTTTCCGTCTCCCAACGATGCGGTTTGAACTCAACCGCATACTCCTTTAGGCCGTTGACATAGCCGCCGGTCGGATGCGCCCACTCATGCACCGCATGAGTGAAATACTGCCCGCCTTCAATCACCACCGCGCGGGCATTAACTGCGTAGAACGCAGCGCCCGCGCCAGTTCCACGACATTCGTGTAAAATCACGACTCCGCCGGGAGACAGTTGATGCTCGCCCCCTGGCGTCATCACGAACACGACCGCCTTGGTCGCATTCGTCGCCCTTGTCCGCACCTCCTTGGGACATATAACCTGCGGAGCACCGATCAGCACCGGACTCGGATGGTGAATCACCGACCCACCTCCGTAACCGTAGAACGGCTCGTGGGCGTAGGCCGGAGTCGGCCCCTGCAGTCGGTCGGCTATCATCTTGCAACCGACTCCGAGAACGGCGCCGGTGATGACACCGCCAACGGTGCCCGCCCCCTTGGACACTCCGTAGCCGCCGCCGGCTCCGAGCGCGGCGCAGAGCAGGTCCGACGTACGGGCACTCCCGAGTGGAGTATGCACCCCGTAACCGCTGGTCGCGCACCCGGTCGCGAACACCGTGAGGAGAGCAACCGGGAGGATCCCCCTCCACTTCATCCCCGCCCAGGCGAGGATGACGAACAACGCGATGAACACGACGATCAGAATCGCACCCATTCTGGCCTCCTTTGCCTCGCCGAAGTCCATTAGGACGTAGGCGGGCTTTTCCTGGTTTTTCCCTTGTTTTTCAACGTTTTTCCGCTTCTTCCCAGTTTTTCTGCTTTAATTATAGCAGAAAACTATCAATATGTCAAATCGGCAAATCCTCTAAATTGCCGCCTAACTCCAAATTATCCTCCAGTAGTTCCTCCGAAAAAAGCGGCTCTTCTGGTTCTTCTCCTGTCGCTTGTACTCTTTGTCGCATATTTCTTGCCGCTATCCAACCCTCCCCTCTTTGATTTGTTCAGCGATATGGGCCGGAACTATTTCATAATGGTCAAATTCCATTGTGTAAGACGCGCGACCTTCGGTCATGGAACGAAGATTGGTGATGTAGCCGAACATTTCTCCAAGCGGGACTTTTGCGTTCATCGCTTTCATATTATAGCGGTCTTCCATTGAATCAATCCGGCCCCTACGCGCCGCGAGATCTCCGTTCACGTCGCCCAAAAACCTTTCGGGCGTGACAACTTCAACCTTCATGATCGGTTCAAGCAAAACCGGCTTGGCCCTGCGGCATGCTTCCTGCAATGCCAAGGATCCAGCGATTTTAAATGCCGCTTCTGAAGAATCTACTTCGTGAAACGATCCGTCATAAAGCGCCGCCTCTAAGTCTACTAAAGTATAGCCGGCAATCACTCCACGGCTAAGCGCTTCTTTAACGCCTTTCTCCACTGCCGGAATAAATTCCTGCGGGATAATACCTCCTTTAATTTCATTTTCAAATTCAAAGCCGGCGCCGCGATCACGAGGTTTTACTCTAATCCAAACATGACCGTATTGGCCGCGGCCGCCGGATTGCCGGATGTATTTTCCTTCGGCTTGAGCGACTTCTTGGATGGTCTCGCGGTAAGCCACCTGCGGTTTGCCGATGTTGGCTTCTACTTTAAATTCCCGCTTCATACGGTCAACAATAATTTCCAGATGTAGTTCACCCATGCCGGAAATAATCGTATCCATTGTGTCTTGATCGGTTGAAACCCTAAAAGTCGGATCTTCTTCCGACAAGCGCTTGAGCGCCAAACCCATTTTTTCCTGATCAGCCTTGGTCTTTGGTTCAACTCGAACCGACACCATCGGATCCGGAAATTCTATTTTTTCCAAAAGAATCGGGTGGTCAGGATCGCAAAGAGTATCGCCGGTTTTGGTGGCTTTGAGCCCAACCATTGCGCCGATTCCCCCCGCAAAAACTTCCTCGACCTCTTCGCGAGTGTTGGCGTGAATCCGTAGAATCCGGCCAATTCGCTCTTTATCGCCAGTAGTGACATTCAACACGTAAGAACCGGCTTTAAGAATACCGGAATAAACCCTAAAGAACGTAAGTTGTCCGACATATGGATCGCTCTGAAGCTTAAAAGCGAGCGCGGCAAACGGCGCGTTATCATCCGCCGGACGCTTTTCTTCGGCGCCGCTATCCGGATTAATTCCTTTTGCCGCTGGCATATCTAACGGCGAAGGCAAATAATCAATAACGCCATCAAGCACCAATTGCACCCCTTTATTTTTAAGGGCTGAACCGCAAAAAACCGGAATAAGGCGGTATTCGAGCGTGGCTTTGCGGAGCGCGTGCTTTAATTCATCCTCGGTTATTTCTTTTCCTTCCAAATATTTTTCAGTAAGATGATCGTCGGTTTCGGAAATCTTTTCAATCATTTTGGCGCGCCACGATTCCGTGCTTTCTTTCAAGTTTACGGGAATATCTTCTAAGATTATTTTTTCGCCGTGCTCTCCCTGAAACCTAACGGCTTTCATCCGCATTAGATCTATAACGCCTTCGTGTTCGGCTTCGTGGCCGATTGGGATTGTAATTGCAACCGCATTGGGAGTAAGCCGTTCATAAATAGAAGCGAGTGATTTTTCAAATGACGCGCCCATGCGATCTAGTTTGTTTATAAAACAAATCCGCGGCACCTTGAACTTATCGGCCTGCCTCCAGACGGTTTCGGATTGCGGCTCAACTCCGGCAACTCCGTCAAAAACCACCACCGCGCCGTCTAAAACTCTAAGCGAACGCTGAACTTCAACCGTAAAATCAATGTGGCCCGGGGTATCTATAATG
>CAYIFA010000032.1:0-9925 GCA_964362625.1 uncultured Candidatus Saccharibacteria bacterium | reverse complement strand
ATAGATTTTTTAATCAAGCGCTCAATGCTGCGGACTTCATTCCGCTCTTCGGGCATGGCAAAAGAAATGGCATGTCCCGCCATCCCCGCGCGTCCGGTGCGGCCGATACGGTGGACATAATCCTCGGCTTGCGACGGCAAATCATAGTTGATAACTGTCTCAATGCCTTTTACATCAAGGCCGCGCGACGCTATATCAGTGGCAATAAGCACGCGGTAACGCCCGGAGCGAAATCCTTCAAGCGCATCTCTACGCTGGGCCAGCGACCTATTGGAATGAATCTCGGCAGCCGATTCGCCTAGGGCCTTTAGCGCCCTGGTTATTTTTTTCGCTCCGAATTTTGTCCTGGTGAAAACAAGGGTTGATCCGCGATGTTCCTTGAGAACCGCCGCGAGTAATTCCGGCTTCGCGGTCCTTTCAACGATAAAAATTTCTTGAGTGACGCTTTCCACGGTCGTGCCGGATGGCGCTACTTCAATACGAACCGGCTGACGCATATTGGCCGACGCGATAGCCATTATCTCATACGGAAGCGTCGCCGAGAAAAGCATAGTCTGCCGGTCGCGAGGCACCACACGCACAATCCGATCAATCTGCGGCTTAAAACCCATATCCAGCATCCGATCGGCCTCATCAAGCACGAGGGTATTCACTCGTTCAAGCGTTATGGTTTTCCGGGTAAGATGATCTATCAGTCGCCCAGGCGTAGCAATAATCACATGCGGATTTCTCCGTATGGCATCTATTTGCGGACCAAAAGATTGCCCGCCGATAAGCACCGCGGTTTTCAGGCCGAGTGGCTGGCCGATCGCATGGAGAGACTTTTCAACCTGTAGTGCCAATTCGCGGGTGGGCAAGAGCACTAGCCCCTGTCCTTTGATGCGAGCCAGACGCTGCAGCATCGGGATGCCAAAGGCAAGAGTTTTCCCTGTTCCGGTTTGGGCAACCCCAACAATATCGCTGCCTCCAATTGCCGCCGGTATGGCTTGGCGCTGAATCGGCGTAGGTTCGGCAAAACGAAGTTTTCCCAGTACTTCAATCAGCCCCGGCGCAATGCCTAGGCCATTGAAAGTTTTACCTGTTGTTGCGCTCTCACGCATGTGATCCAGAGGAAAGCCAGTCCATCAAATGCTTGCGATGCCGTTCGATTGACCATTCGCTACCGCGCTTGAAAAGCGCCGGGTGCGCCAGCTGGAATTTCCTCATTACTTCGGTTGTTGCTTGTGGGAAATGCGCAGGGATCATCTTGTTATACAAATCCAAAAAATCCACGGCAGTGGTCATTGCTTGGTTCCGTTCAAGCACGTAATCTCTCTTTTTCATGTTCATTAAAATACTACCACGAAGCCCGAAAAAGTTCAAGAAGCAAAAACTCCCGGCATGGGAGTTTTTGCTAAAACGCGATATTAATTACAAATTATATTTTATAAAGATCCTGCTTTAACTACCGACTCCGCATGCAGCCCAGAAGGATCGGTGTGGCCGAAATTAAGCGGCTCGGCCAAAGTCTTGAGCGCGTCACGCACTCCAATCCACGATGCGCCGGGATTATTTTTAATGTATAAGGCGGCAGTTCCGGCAACATGAGGAGAGGCCATACTGGTACCACTGATGGTATTATACGTCCCGCCTTTCCAAGTGGAGAAAATGCTCACACCCGGAGCTCCGAGATCAACCACGCTTCCGTAATTACTGAACGTGGCAAAAGTATCATCAGCCCCGTAGCTGGTTTGAGATCCCAGACCACCGGATTGCCCGTCGGAATCAGCCAAAGCCGATACCGTGATCACCGCGTCATCATAGGCGGCGGGAACAAATGCGGCAGCACCGCTTCCGTTATTGCCGGCGGCAACCACATAGGTAACTCCTGCGTCTCGTGACCTGCAAATTGCTTTATGTAAAGCGTCGTTGTTAGTATTACCGCAGTTATTATCGCTGGTTCCGCCTCCGCCCAAACTCATGTTAGCCACCATAATAGGCCCGCCGTTGGCCGGCGCTTTGGATGTAACAAAATCAATGCCGCAAATCACCGAAGACCATGTGCCTGAGCCGGCATTGTTTAAAACCCGCACAGCCCAAAGCTTTGCCTCCGGCGCCACCCCTACTGCTCCAAGACCATTGTCAATGGCTGCGACTGTGCCGGCTACATGAGTGCCGTGCCCATTGCCATCGCTATAGCTTTTGCCGCTGGAACAATTTTTGCCTCCAACAATGTTTGTTTTTAAGTCCGGATGTTTGAGGTCTATGCCTGTATCAATAATCGCTACATTAATACCGGTGCCCTTGTTGATATGCGTTAATGTTTGCTCGGCATCTATACGATTAACTCCCGTCGGCAAAGTCTGGGCCGCGATTGAAACGGTTCGGTCGATCGAAACAATCCGGTCTTCGCTTACGAATTCCACGCGCGGATCGCTCTCCAATTTCTTCAAACGGCCAGCCGGCACAGTTGCCGCAAAACCCTTAAGCGCGTGCCGATAGGTCTGAAGATTACTCAAACCATGATTTTTCGCAAGCTCATCGCTCGCGCCGTCAACATCATTAACGGCGTCTTTAAAAACAACGATATATTGTCCGGCCACTTTTCCGTTAGCCGCCCCCAATCCATATGCCTGCGTTGTCCCGAAAATAACCAAGACTGCGAGCATCATCAACGAAGAAATAGTTATGTTTTTCATATTGTTTTGATTAAATATTATTACTTAATAATAGTATATATAGAAACAAGTTAACATTATCAAACCAATATAGCAAACCTGGTCGGATTTGTCAAGCGTTATTTAAATAAAACCAGCCAGAAAATCAGCGCGAGAATTATGCGATAAACACCGAATGGCACGAAATTATGGTTTTTAATGAAATTAAGCAAGAACTTAACACTAATCATGGCCACAACAAAAGAAACCAAAAATCCTACGGTTAAAACCCCGAACTGATTTTTAGAAAAAGAGTCAGCGTTTTTGGCCAGATCAAACCCGCTTGCGGCGAGCATAGTCGGGACGGCCAACAAAAAAGAAAACTCTACGATAGTTTTCCTTTTTAATCCCGCGAGCAACCCGCCAACTATGCTTGCCGCTGAACGCGAAACCCCGGGAATTATTGCCGCGGATTGGCATAGCCCTATCCACAGCGCTTGCTTGTATGAAATTCCCGCTAAATCTTTCCCGCCGTCTTCGGATTCTTGATGCCAGAACTCAAAAATTATTAACGCAAAACCGCCAATGAACAGCGCCCACAAGGCCATGGCGTGATTGCCGATAAAATATACTTTTATGGCTTTATACAAAACGAGGCCGATTACTCCGGTCGGAAGGAATCCGACCATTATTTTTTTTAGGATTTCTATATCAAGGAAAGATCTCCGATATAAGAATATTACCGAAAAAATCGCGCCAAGCTGTATGATTATCTCAAAACTTTTGACAAAAGGCTGGTTGCCAATTTTTAAAAACTCGCTAACCAATATGAGATGGCCGGTGGACGATATCGGCAAAAACTCTGTTATACCCTCAACTATTCCCAAAATCAAACTCTCTGCATAGGTCATGCCCCCATAATACCAGATAAACAATAATTGGGTGTAATACCTCAAACGTAAATAGGCGCATCATTTGCGCCTATTTTGAAAAACTATTAACTACTCAAAATTACTTTGGGTTGGCCAGCCGCGACTGCCCATAATCTACCAATAAGAAGGTGCCGTCTTCAATATGGCTAATCGCTTGCAAGATAATACTTTGGTCGCCCTTATATAATGTATACTCTTCCCATCCATCATGATCAGCGTAATCAACGCCGTCTAGACCGCAAAATTCAACTAGTTGCTCAAACATTCTCTTGTGCCGCTGACTCTTAAAGCCGACTAGCTCTGGCATAGCCCCTCCTTTTTTCTCAAACCCAGTAAAATAATAACATAAATGAATACAATATGTCAAACCTAACCCGCCGGAAAAGAAAGACGGAGATGATCTCCGTCTACGACATACTGATAGAATTGCGTACTAAGTGACATAAAAACCGAATTAACTCCCTTACAAGGAATATGGGCGTACCAACGACCAGCGCAGCAAGAAAAATTATTACAGCCGGTGCCCCAATCAAAAAATAAATAGAGACGGTTACGAACCAAAATAGCCACGGGCCCCCAAACATTTCTCTGGCGCACTCTTCCCACTTACCAGATGAACGCAGCTCTTCATACGTCCAAGATCGATTGCTGGTCATGCTAACAAATGTGCCTGACACGTTTGGAATCGGCGGACCAACCATTTCTTTAAGTTTTTCAACTTTGCGCTTCATGCCGCCGGGTATATTTTCTAGAAACTCCTCCCAGAAACATTCAAAAACCCAATATCGCCCGCGGCCAAGTCCGCCGCCGTTAAGTTCGTATTCGAGGGCAAGGATTAAATACCAGCCGACAAATGAAATTATTATATATACGAGAACATTATACCAAGTCGCCAATGGCCAGACGTATTCCATAGACCCCCCTTATTCAATATGGTAACCTGGCTTCTTTATACCATTAGGGGGTGCGGTTTGTAAATGTATCGTTTGCATTAGTGTTTGTATTAGATTACTTTTCTGCTACATTAGAAGAAGCTGCCTTAGCTCTTTTGAGGGAGGAAAAATGAATAAAAGTCACACCGAATACCTTTTTAAGAACTTCCCATTTTTTCACCCTGAAGCTCCGCTAACCGAGTCCCTTATGGCATTCGGATTTGAATGCGGAGACGGTTGGTTTGGTTTAATTAAGAAGCTTTGTGAGAAGCTGAAAGACTTGGATCTCAAAGATTTTCGGGTCACCCAAGTCAAAGAAAAATTCGGGGGACTACGTTTTTACGTCGGACCAATCGAACATAAAAAAGCCGACAAAGTGTTCCGATTAATAGATGAAGCGACAAGGAAAAGCTATACCATTTGCGAAGAATGCGGCGGATCGGGTAAAACGAACAAAGCTGGATGGATAAAAACCCTATGTGATAATTGCCGGAAAGCACATTAGACCACCCCGTGGTCTAATTTTTAATTTAAAATGATCAGTATTTAGGGTATGGGTCGCTGATGTCAAACGCTAATATCTTCCACTGGCCGTCTTCGCGGATAAAAACCGCATTAATAGTCCCCTCCTGCCCTCGCGCATAAGTGACAACTCCATCGTATTCATAAAACCTTCTGAGTTTGAATATATTATAAGGCGCGGATTCCGGCATGCCGATGAAAAAATAAAACCCGGTTTGTTCCTGACTAACAAAATCCAGACGATAAAAATATGAATCTATGTCATTGGCAAAATCTTCAAACGATACCGCGCGTTTTAACTCGTCGGAGAAAAAATCATGGGCGTTTTCGGCGTCAAAATCCGAAGCCAAGCTTAAAAACTTTGTAGCCTGCTCTGATATTTCCGGCCCGCGCGAACGGCCCATATAAAATATATATCCGAAAAGAACCGCGCCCAAAAGTATCAATGCTCCTATAATTTTTAGAAACGTTTTCATGGTTCGATTATACTCACCATGACCCTGAGTTAATCGAATGGGTCATAATATCAATTATAGTACCTCATCCAAGTCATATACAGCTATAGGTGGACTGGGCCGTGTCCATTCAAGAAGTGATTCTGAGGTTACATCGTGATAATCCTGCGTTGGGATGACCCGTTCAGCGATATAAAAATATCGTTCCGCTCGTTGGAAAAACATTCGGACAACCGGAAGATGAATCCCCATCCCATACTTCAACCTTGATCGGTGAGTGAAGTTTGAAATATAGCACACGGGCGCCGTTTAGCGGATCAAAATAACAGTGTTCAGTTGTTACCGAGCGCGGATCCTCGAAAGTCGGATTTGAATCATCAATGCTAAAACTCATGTTACGGATGCCGACAATGGTTATCTCCTGACCATTTATCTCAAGCGCAATACCCACATGAGGTTCAACAGAGGAAGAGTCTTCGCTAAGGAACCATGCGCCAGAGAGAGTGCCGGCCTTATCCTGATTTGGGATGCGGCAAGACGCTCCCGGAACCAGAGTTGGTTTTTCAAAAGTTCTAAACTTTTTTAAATACATATCTTTGACTTCCGGCGCAAAAGAATCATAGGGGCAGACGGCATTGATAGATTTCCAGTTGTAGCTTTGTTCGTAACGCCGCTGATTTACAAACTGGTTTGTATGCGTGGTGTTGTATAGACCAAAGTCAAAACGGTTGATTCCATGCACTCCACCGCCCTTGGTCGAACCGATGAGCTCTCCTGCCTTGAAGTACACTGGATTTTTGAGAATACTTTCCATACGCGTATCATCTTGCGGTGTTTGATTTAATACTGTTTTGATTTTATCCACCGGATCGGTAATGTGATCCAAATTAATCGTTATCTCACAGCTCACCATAAAATGCAGGATATAACTCGTTGGCACCCGAAAAGTAGAC
Organism: uncultured Candidatus Saccharibacteria bacterium; assembly: GCA_964362625.1. Taxonomy (GTDB): domain Bacteria; phylum Patescibacteriota; class Minisyncoccia; order 1-14-0-10-42-19; family 1-14-0-10-42-19; genus CAYIFA01. Next base: position 3,495 of record CAYIFA010000032.1, on the reverse strand, counting down.
GGCTCTTTGTAAAAAGCGCCTTGGACGAGATACATGTCTGCGGGAGCATAGACCGGGATGGACTCGCCGAGAGTGGTATCAATTTCCACGTAGCTGTGCGGCTTTATTTCTTCACTTGCGGCAGCACCCGGCGGGATAATGCCGGCGATGTGATCAACTGGAGCAAAAGGATGTTCAAACACTGGTTTTGGATTTGAGGTACAGGGAGTACCGAAAATCGGACTCCGCGTAGACGCGGGGTTTAAAGGTGGAGTATAAGTAGACAGAGGAGGAGGCATTTTCTCTAAAGGCGCCGGTGGCAGCTGGGTTGTGGGCTTTTGTCCCTCAGAAGTCTCTGGGGATTCGGCCTGAGTCGGAGAAAGTTTTTTCTGTGGTATTTCAGAAGTTGCGCTCTTCGCGATCGGTGGCGATAGATCGCTAGGCGATGATTGTATCTCAGGGGATCTGGTCACAGACTTTTGATAAATCAAAACTGCGCCTCCGCTTGCTACAAGTATAACAATAACAGTAATGATAACGGCAATAGGAATAAATCCTTTTTGGTTCATTTCCGCCCGCCTTTGAGAAAAAACTTAGCCGCTTTCATCAGGATGCCTGGACCAGCCTGCTCGAATGTTGGCAAACCGAGAGCTTGAGTAATCATGTGCTCGCGCGAGTGAGCCGCGACATCCACGATGATCTTAACCAATGCAATCCCGGCCACTGCGCCGAAGGCGCCGAATACATCGGACACTCCAATAAAAATACTGCTAAACATCAATAAAAGGTGCATGGCAATGAGTCGGTCGCCAAGCTGCAGCATTTGACGGGCTGGAGAAACATTTAAAAACTCTTTTTTGCCCAAAAAATTCGAATAATATGATACGCCGTGGCTGACTGTAAGACCGGCAAAAGAAATCAGAACCCATGACCACAAACCAGCGCCGGAAAAGGTCACCAATACCCGCGATATATAATCACCGCTTTTTGCAAAAACATGCGGCACCAAAACGGCAAAAAGCAGCGTGCCATAGACTAATAGCACCGCGACGGATTGCTTAATAAAAACGCGGAGAATAGATTCGCGATTCATCTCGCCATCCCCACGGGCAAAAAGCTGGGCTTTCATCAAATTTATTTCTGACTCGCTCATCGGAGAAACTGCTTTCTTGATCTTTAAAGAATTATAAAAAGCGATAACCCAAGTCTCCAACCAATAGAGAAAAACAAGACCGGCCGGCGTAATGCCGGAGTAATAGGCGGACCAGACAGGCAACACGTTTGCCAAAACCAGCGCGGCAAGCGCCGGTTTACTTGAGTATTTAAACCGGTTCATCTCTAAAAACTAACTTTTGGAACGGCGATGGCAGCGGCTTCGGCTTCAAAAAATTCGGCTTTTTTAAACCGGAAAACTTTGGCTACAAAGTTCGACGGTATTGATTCAATCTTAACGTTTAACTCCTGAACTGCGGCGTTATAAATTTTACGCGCCTCATAAACCCTGTTTTCCGATTCAGCAAGTTCCCGTTGCATTTCAGAAAAATTCTGGTTGGCTTTCAGATCCGGATAACTCTCGGCTACCGCAAAAAGAGATTTTAAGGCGCCGGTAAGCATGTTTTCGGCTTTCATTTGTTCCGCCGGGCCAGTCGCGTCCATTACCGCGCTGCGCGCCCGGGTTACGTTCTCTAATGTCGCGCGCTCGTGTCCGGCATAGCCTTTAACGGTTTCAACTAGATTCGGGATCAAATCCGCCCGGCGCTTGATCGCCGCCGCGATATTAGCCCACTCTTCGTCAGTCCGACGCCTTTTTTGCACCAAAGAGTTATAAGTAAAAACAAACCAACCGACGAACGAACCGAGCGCGCCCAAAACAGTCCATAACAGCGTGAGCAAGAGATTAATGGACTTAAAAAAATCCCCAATACCTCCGGCAAAATCGTTTATTTTTCCGATGATTTCCATAACAATACTATATCAAATAAGACATTATTGGTGTAAAAAGTTATCCACTGCTTTGCCCCCGCATATCTTGAATGTTGAGTTTTTCGGACGCGAGCCAAGTTTTGAAAGCGGCCTTATGCTCTCTGGTGTGGGCGTAAATATCTATGCTTGTTTTGAAAAAAATCAGAAAAACCAGAAGCACGGTGAAACTGATGAGCGGACTTTTGCCGCCAGCTAAGAAACCCGGAATGAAAAAGGAGGCAAACATGAAAACAGCCGCCGAGATAGTGCCAATCCGTGTAATCGGAATACGCAGTTGCTGGGCAAGGTCAGCCTGAAGAAATTCTTTTTTCCCAATAAAATTGAATGAGTAAGAATAGCTGTGATGAGCCAGAAACGCCGTTGAACCGATCAGGATCGCGCCCCATGATTCTTGAATTGAAATCAGAAACTCCTTTGCCGAATGAAAGATGAGTTCTATGCCAAAAGACCCTTTAGAAATGTATCCGGCCATGAAAATCAAAAAAACGATTGTGCTTATCATGCCGAATTTTGAAACACTTTTAAAATCGCGGATGAGTTTTTCTACCGGCACAGCCTTTCGCGCCTTCCTAACGTCAAAAGCCATGACTCGCAAACTGCGTTCTGGTGGAGAAAACTCCGTCACCCTTTTTAGCTTTGCGAGCGCGAAGCGATAAATTATAACCGTCTGAACCCAGTAAGTAAACAGGGCTTCAAACGGACTCCAACTAAACCAGATAACGCCGGCAAGCGGTATAATGTTTGCCCCGACTATCGTGATCGTCGGCGGAAAAGCGCGAAAAAAGCTAAAAGCAAGCCGCCCGGTTCTCCACAGCTGATAAGCAAAAGAGTAAACAAAATAACCAGCCAGCGCCAAAAAAATTACCGCAACAATTATTACAGTTAGTATTACTACAGTCTCGGGCGACATTAATTTTGATATTATCAAAAATCGGCAGCGGGCGGAACCGGCCGCAGGCGCGACCTAATAAACAATGCCGCATCGTTTATGGCGAGCGTCGGAAAATAAAGGATCGGCCAGATAAATTGACCGTCTACGCTTATTCCTTTGGCCGTGAGCAATGCTTGCAGGGGCAGAAATATGATGGCAGGCATGATGTAGAGCGCCGCGTCGAGCTTATCCCGGAAAAGCTGGGATTGTTGCTGGCTTAAACTTAAGCGTCCGGTGTAGAAAAGGCCCATAACAAAAATAAACAGAAAAAAAGCAACGCCGACCCAGAGCCGCATACCGAGCACGAATGAAAATAAAAGCATTAAAATAAGATAAGCAATGCCGCGATTGTCTTGAGTCGCGAACCTGCCGAAAAATTTTGTAATCAAGCCAACCGCGAAATAAGCCGGCAAGACCCAACTTTTTAAGGCGAAACCCAAGGTTATCGCGCAGAGAAGATAAAAGGCCGAAAGTGTTTGCTTTGGATATTTTTTAAGGAAGCGTTTAACAGTTTCGCTTGGCGATTCAACTTGCAAAGTTCCGGCATGTGAGCCATAAGCCATGGCACTGGCATGAACATTCAAAAATTCCAGAACAAAAAT
>CAYIFA010000031.1:0-10059 GCA_964362625.1 uncultured Candidatus Saccharibacteria bacterium | reverse complement strand
TAAATGATGAACCCCGCCCTTGTAACAAGGGCGGGGCACGTTGCTCTGATGGCCAAGTATTACCTTACCTACCCGCCGCACTTTGGGAGCAAGCGGTAGTCCGGCGCGAGGCAGCCATACTGGTTTAGCCGCCACATCGCGTGTTGGCAGGGGCCGTTGTCGCGACATTCTTCGCGGTTCTCGCGCGAATACGCCGCCCAGCGATACCACCCGACATCCTGTTCTTGCCCGGGGTAGGGCCCGTATTGAACTCTAGGCACCTCGACGTACGCACGGACCCGCGGTCGACTGTCTGGCCGTACTTTATCCGGTTGCGGCTTCGGCTTCGGTTTACTAGCCTGCCGCGTCTCAGTTGAGCAGGGCTGCGGTTTCTCGCAGTCCACCTTTCCCGTTACCGGAGGCGATACAGTCGGCCTACTGGCCGGCCACCCAATTCCTCTCCCGTAGTTGTAATACAGGTAGAGGAACACCGCGGTCGCTATCACCAGGAAAAGAAGCACTCTTCTGAACCGAGGTGGGATAGCTCGCAAAACAAACAGCAATCCCGACCCCAATAACACTAGTAGCCACCACGAGAATCTCAAACTCCCCATGGCGGTTGTTCTAATGCCGTTCCATAACCTATTCATGGTCCTCTCCTTTGTAATTGTGGTCCGTTGGTTCTAGGTTTTTTTGGAGTTTTATCGGTGGTCTATCGGTGGGTGTACGAAGCCCAATCTCTACATATTATATATCTTTTATTGATTTTTGTCAATATCAAAAGGTAATGTGCAAGTACATATGGCGGTTTTTGGTATTTGATCGTTTAAAGTATTTAACCCTCGACCGAACTAAGCTCGGTCGAGGGTTTTGTTGGGGCTAATCTAAATCGGGTGGCTCATTCACGAAGAGCGAAGCGAGCTGGCCACTCCGCCGAATCTCGGCACGTCTAGTCTGATCCGCCACAATGCGCGCTCGTTCGTGCTGGAGCCACTCGGCGATCGTGATCCGTCCCCACTGTCCGGTATCGATCATCTCGTCCACCGGTGACCACTCATAGAGCTGAACCATCTTCGTTATTTTCACGGGTTACCACCTCCTTACGCGGTATGTTAGCATTTTTCTTTAAAAAAGTCAAGAAAAACATTTTTTTGTAAAAAGTATATCCGATTATATACATTTGTTGACGCGTTCTTTCCATGTTAATATAAATAAATCAATTTTGGGGTCGATTTTTAATACTATTAATAAATAAAAACTCATGAATAAAGCAGACATAGTAAACGCGGTGCATGCCAAAGGCGGATGCGCTTCTAAAAAAGCCGCCGAAGAAGCAGTGGACACAGTTTTTGACAGTATTGTCGGCTCAATGAAAAAAGCCGACAAAGTGTCCATCACAGATTTTGGCGTGTTTGATACCAAAAAAAGAGCTGCCAGGAAAGCTAGAAATCCGCGCACCGGCGCCATGGTGGATGTTCCAGCCACAACCGTTCCGAAATTCCGCGCAAGCCGCGCTTTGAAGGATGCGGTGAAATAGTTTTTCTTTGGCCAAAGAAATACTCAACCGAAATAGCCCCGGGTAATACCGGGGCTATTTTTATATAACTTCTCCCACCAAAATCTTCAAAAAAATTTAAAAACTTTGGTGGAGGTCCGAGCTGTGCGTTGCACACAACTCGGACTTTGTTGCGGGGTTAGTCCTCGAGGACTTGCGTCTTGAGGTTCGGCCGCTCGCCCTCGATGTAGACCGCGATGTCGACGACGTTGACGCCGTCGCAGTCATGGTCATGCACCGCGAGGTACTCCTCTAGGACCATCGGCTCGCCGCCGACAGTCATGAAGCGAGCGATGCGCAGGCGCTGGACGTGCCCACAGGTTCCCGTGCAACACGGACAAGTTTCGTCCGGGTTCTTGGGGTCGTACCCGCAGAAACATGCATGCGCCAGATCCGCACCTCGCACGTGGGCCTCATCTTGCAGCTCTTCGGTGTAGGGAACTCCTACCACCTGGAGAGCGTTGGTGAAGGCCTCGTAGGACTCGAATCCCTCGGTCCGGTGGTCGTAGCTCATCGCGCGCCTCCGTTGGCTCGCCGTAGCCGTCAGGCGAGGCGGCCGGTTAGGGTGGACTTCTGCTGGCCGCATTACACGGCTACCTTCGACGTTTTCCTCCGCCTCCGAATGACCCGAGAATGATGCGGATGCCGGCGAGCACGATCAAGATCGTGAGTGCCGGGCCGAGGAGCGGATTGATGGCCATGAGCAGACGGTCCACGGCGATCTCGAGTAGAGTGGGATTGATCAAAACAACGATCAACCCGATACCGGCGAGCGTTGCCAGAAACCGTTGCGGCGTTCCGACAAAAAAACGAACCCATTGGTCCACGCCTTGTCCTCCAGTGATGTTTTATCGACATCGCAAGTCGATATTGATATTTAGGATTGGAAGAACTATCCCCACCAAAATCCCGAGTGAAGTCGAGGGACTTTGGTGGAGCCCCGAACCAGAGTTGTTGTTACAACACGGTTCGGGGCAGAAATCTGGAGAGGAGAACTACTGAACGGAGCGATGACCGTTCTGGCCGACGATGCCGCGCGATCGCGCGGCCGCGAGCCAGACCATCAGGTCGAGCACTGTACGCGGATGGCCCTCGGTGTCCAGCGTGCGCAAGTAGCGCATCAATGGCTGGACCGGCGAATGGCCACGGCGTAGCGTCGGGAACACCTCGTCGCTCTCGAAGAGCGATGAGGCCGGACTCTCGATGGAGCGCGGGTCCACTGCGTCTTCCAGGAGCCCGAATCCGGTGACATCCTTGGCTGACGGCCGCTGGCGTTGGCTCTTGGCCGGCGGCAGGTGGTTCTCCGGGATCTCGCCGTCCAACTGAGCGACGAGGTAGAGGTGGCCGTTGCCGCGGCTCCGTGTGGGCTGGACCACCGAAGTGGCCTCCCACAAGTCACCGAACGACAGCTCGCTCCGCACCATCTCGATGATTCCATTCTTCATGCGCGGCTCTCCTTTGCCTCGTCTCACCTTAGGGCGAGACGGGTCGTCCTCTTGATTGATAAAATGAACAAAACAAGGGTTCTTGAGCAGTACGGGGTGGGCTGATTGTTGTATACAGCCGCAGCCATTTGTACTGCCCCACTTACTCAAGGACCCCGTCTGAAACCTCCTCATGCCCTGCGTCTAATATGAAAAAATTAGGTTGTTCTTACAGAGCATCCGCTGGCTGGCGGATCGCTACTAAGGAGGCCTCGGACGGGGTCCTTTTTCTGTCAAATTTATCTGACCCTATTATACTCCTTTATAATAATATTGTCAATAGGTCATGACAGAAACTAGGACCCTTCCCCTTTGTCCTGCGTCGCATAAAGCTACGCAGGTTTGGTTTTATCCAGTCATAGCTGGGCAAATTACTTTAATTTAAGCCCTAATACTATGCTGTTATCAACCTTTTTCCGGCCCCGTCGCTATTTGACCGGTCCGGAATTCGAAGCTTCGTTAGCGCCATTATAGGCGATATAAAATATTTGTCAAGTTGTTTTGACACAAATAATATAATGACTATTAACTTTTTAAATAAACCTGCTATAATTACTGCGGACAAAGCAGAGAATAAGCACAGCCCCACACAGGAGGAGCGACCATGGGTTTCGGACTTTTCGGGCCAAAGGTCCAGTTCTTTGAAATGTTTAAAGAACAATCCGAAAACCTGTTCAGGGCCTCGGCGATTTTGCATAAAATTTATGCGGCCGAAAAGCCAGAACTAGCCGACCCGCTTTGGGCGAAAGACATTATCGAGCTGGAGGTTGAAGGTGACAATCTGGCCAAAAAAATCCACGAAACAAGAGTCTTTATAGTCCCGCGTCCCTTCGAGCGCGAAGATGTTTATGAGTTAGTTAAGGGCATTGACGATGTTATCGATTTTATAGAAGAAGCTGTAAAAAAACTGGTTAAGTATCGGGTAATTGCCGACCCCACTCTTAACGAAATGATTTTGGTTGTCCGTGAGTCGCTTGATTGCGTAAACCAGGGAGTGGCTTGTTTGAGAAAAATTGAAGATGGCCGCTTGGACAAATTGGCCGAGCGCATGATCGACTGCGAACATCGCGCCGACCGCCTGGAAGACAAAATGATTGATGACAGTTATGAAATGGATATAGAGAAAATCATCAATAAGGGCCATGACGAATCACTTACGGTTCGTGAGTGCCAGCTGGTCGAAGACGCCAAAAATTTTAAGCGTAAGCGCCGTGAGCTTGCTGAAATATTTGAAAAAGCCGTGGATGCTTGCCGGCACATTTTCCACATTTTAGGTAACATCAAGCGCAAAAACTCATAGGACGAGGAAAATGGATTTTTCGGGCATGCTGTTTTTCGCGCTTTTTCTCATTCTCGCGGCAGAATTCGTAAACGGCTGGACTGACGCGCCAAACGCCATTGCTACCGTGGTCGCGACCAAGACATTGAGTCCGCGGGTGGCGGTTATGCTGGCAACCATCCTTAATATTGCCGGCGCGTTTTACGGCAAAGCAGTCGCGGCCACTATTGGGAAAAATATTGTGCGTCCGGAAGCAGTTGATCTGCTGACCGTCAGCGCGGCAATGGTTGCCATTGTCGTATGGAGTAGCGCCGCCTGGCATTTTGAAATACCGACGAGCGAATCCCATGCGCTTATTGCCGGGCTGTCCGGCGCGGCTCTGGCTGCCGCCGGCCCGCAGACTCTCTTGTGGGCCGGTTGGTCTAAAACCCTAACTGGACTTTTTTTCTCCACGGTCCTCGGATGTTTTGGCGGCTGGATACTCGCCAAGCTCATTCAGTTAATATTTGCCAACCTTGCTCCGGCCGGCGCGAGAAGGGGTTTTGGCGTTGCCCAGATTTTTTCCTCGATGCTTATGGCCTTTAGTCACGGATCAAACGACGGACAAAAGTTTATGGGCGCGTTTGCCCTGGCTTTGCTTTTAGGCGGAGTTACCGAGTCGTTTGCGGTTCCCGCCTGGGCGGTGATTATCTGCGCGCTGGTCATGGGTTTGGGGACATCAATTGGCGGCATGCGGATTATAAAAACCATGGGGTTTAAAATGGTAAAACTGGAAACCTATCAGGGTTTTTCAGCCGAAGCCGGAGCAGCAACCACGATTCTCGCGGCTTCCTCGTTCGGCATTCCATTAAGTACCACGCATACGATCAATACGGCCATAGTCGGAGTGGGGCTCGCCCGCAACAAAAATGCGGTGGGCTGGCAAACGGTTAACCGAGTTGTCATGGCTTGGATTTTGACATTCCCGGCTTGCGGTCTGATCGCGTTTTTATGCGCCAAGCTGTTCTATTTTCTAGCGGGATAACTAAACCTGTCATCTGGGGTTGACATTTTCTTCAAAGGGAGTATAATGGATATGCAGGCTCGATAAGCGAACGGCGCTTGATGTGAGCTTGCAAGGGCCGTCTCGCCAAGAGGCGGATGAGCCAAGGGGAGGTGAACCCTATTGACCCCATCGGGTGGAGTAGGGCTGAGTAGTTGCTTTAAAAATAAATATCACGATGCGATTGATGAAAAAAAATCCTTTCTTGAGCTCCGCCATAGGGTGGGGCGAAAGAAAGGAGTTACCCGAGTGGGAACCAGGTAAAACGAAGTACTACTGTTCTTTGATGAGTTGTTTGTTTTGGAAAAAACAAAACTGGGCGATAGATAATTGAGATAGTTTAAGGCGGGACCGATTAATTCGGCCCGCCTCGCTTTTTGATTTTTGCGAAATGCAAAAATCACCCCGCGAGGCCTTGGCGTAGTGGGGTATGCTTTTAGTTATACTTCTCCGCCGCCTCCCAAGCGAGCGAAATCAGTGAACGAATAGAATTAGCTATTTCCTTACTTTCAATTACGATGCCGAATATTTTGTCGCGGAGCGACGCTATTGCCACAGAATTGTCATAGACTGTAATGTCGCAAGCAAACGGGAATTTTTCCGGAGGCATATACCGGCTTTCGCGAAGCATTTGCGCGTCGGTTCCTTTAAGGACTGGGCCGTTTTTTGAAGTATAAATACTGCGGGCGCGAATACCCTTTTTTATGCGTCTTTGGGTATAGTTATCGGCATCGGGAGGAAAAACTTTTTGAACGTCGTCAATCGATGTTACCCCTTCTAAAAATTTATTTTTTACTTTTAAAAATTCTTCATCCATTGTTTTCAACCCCTCAACTCCATCAAAAAATCTGACGCGCGGGCGCTCACCGGATGAAACAAAAAGCCGGCCGAGTTCGGGAAGAGCCGCGGCAAGCTCGCGGGTTCGTTCCCCGATTTGCGCTTTTTCTTTCTCTATTAGTTTTTGCAAATATTCCGGATCTTCCGCCCGGAAAAATGTTTTAGGTTTGTATTTTTTGTTGTTTGGAGATTTCTCAAAAGAAGTTACCAGCCCCTTTTTCATTAAGGATTCAAGTTGAACATAGGTAGTCGGCCGGTTTACTTCGGATTTTTCAGCGACTTGTTGGGCGGTAGAACTGCCTAATTCCAAAAGCGCTAGATATACTTTGGATTCATTGTCTGAAAGTCCGATTTTTTTGAGTTCTTCTAACATTTTTCAATTATATCACAAAACAGTTGACAAATCAAGTTTTTGGGTGTAACATTTCGAAAGAAGAAGCAAAAAGGGTAAGAAGGAGTGAGGCCGGTGGATATGCTAGAAAAACGGGATTTTTACCGGACGCATCCGAAGTTCAACGATGTGTTCTCGGAGCTCTACTGCGGGCTCCAATCCGATACCCTGGTTGCGCAATTGCGAGATGGAAGATGGTACTTAATAAAATTTCGCCCATTCCAAGGCAAATACGCGGCGCTCTACAAAGAGACGCCACGGCCTCCTGATGGCGAACTAGCGCGCCTCGAGTATATAAATAGCGACCACACACTAAATTAGTGCCGCTATCTGAGCATTACGATTACGGCGAAACATAAGCCTGCCCGGTAAAAGTTTGGGCAGGTTTCTTTTTGCGGTTTTCTTTACGCTTGCTATAAAGATCTAGTAAATAGTCAGCCCATTCCTTGTCTTTGAGGTTGCCTTTTATGTTGTATTTTAATCGAAGAACCTCACCCATCATGCGTAGAAATTCATTTGAGAGCAAACCCTTTCTCGATTCAGAAAAACGATCGAGCGGACTGCCTTTGCGGTTTTCGGTGAGCCACTCATCATAGGCCTTCATAAATTCTTCATAATTTCCGCGTACCGCCGTTATCGGTATGTCTTCTTTGCCGCGATAAGTTGTAGCTTTTTGTTCTATGATCTCTTTGAGTTTTGTTTTTAAATCATTTTCACCAATCTCTCTAAATCCAACCAAAGTAAGCTGAACTCCTATTTTTCTCCCGTCTTTGAATTCGACAAAGGCGTCGGTTTTCCTATGCATATCGGTTTCTTTTGGGGCCGCCTCAACCCTGAGGACATCCGGGTGGCTCGCAATTATTTCTCTTAACATCTTTTCGCCCCAGCCTTTGGCAAATACTTCTTTATCTAAATCACTTGTTTCTCGCTCGGCAATAATTTTATTCGCCGCTTCCCCGGTGGGAATGCTTGGATCGCGTTCGCGCCACTCGCCAACCAGCTTGTTAATCTCAAGCGCCTCTTCGTGCGCCCGGTCAATTTCTTTTTGGGGTATTTTTATCCGTTCAAGACTTGCCATGACCATATTTTATACGAATAAAATTTTTCGGTAAATATCGAATTTTTTATTTTTAGCTAAGCACGCAATAATTCTTGCAAAATAACGATTTTTTATCGCGATCAAGGTATTTTGTCAAAATCACTTGACAAATTCTCAAAAGGGAGTATAATGGATATTGGTAAGGTTGAAAAATAACGCTCTCCGTCTAAAAATCCTTGAAAATCAGGGTTTTTGGACGGGGAGCGTCCGAAAAACGAACGAATGCCGGCGTAATAAACGGCCGAGCTAAGGAGGAGAACGGATGAGCGACATGTTTGCGTGCGGCATCTGCGGACATAAGGCCGCGGCCGACCGGATGTGGAATCTGGATCGCAAGGTCACGAGCGGTAAGCTCGAGGTCCTTTGCGGTCGGGATTCCCACGAGGCCCGCAAGCGCGGCTACCGGGTTTTCCGTTTCGCGGAAACCCTGCGTAGAGACGCCGAGCGCGGAGCCGAGCTGGCTCGGGCCCGGAGCGAGCGTGAGAAGTTCTTCGCGCGCTTCGGCTCTACTCGCCTCGCCGATGCCTTCAAGAAGGCGTCGGAATCGGCCAACGGCAACGGCCACGCGCCGGCCGCGCCCGTTCTTCCCGCCTCCGAAATCCAAGAGGCAACCAAATAGGTTGCCTCCCCACCAAAGCCCTTCGACCTTGTTCAGGGTTTTGGCGGGCGAAATGGTTCGCTCAAAGTACATTAAAGCCGGGTGGCGAGGCACGTCTTCTCCCAAGGACGTGTAGGGGGCCACCAGCCGTGCAGCGGCTAAAGAGCTAGGGGGGGTCGTTAATCAATACGACCATCCTAGATTCCTGCCGCCGCAGAGTATCGCGGCGAGTCGTCACAGGACTCAAACGGGCTGTGGCGCAGGGTTTTAGCGTGGGACCCTTAACTGGAGAAAACCTGATCGGGAAATCAGGGAAACCCCAGACCACGCTTCTTCTTTCAAGCTCTCTAAAGTTCTTTTTAAGGGTTTGAAAGAGCGAAATGGTTTCGCTTCAGTTCTTTAATTTTCATATTCTGATCGCTAGAGAGGAGAACACTAATGATAAAGGTGAGGTTGTTTTACATCATTTGCAGCACGTGTGGTCACAAAAACCGGCCGGATCGTTCGCCGCGTGAGGGTGTTCGGCTCGCGCTTCTCGGCGAGCTCCCGCCGTGCCGCGGCTGTGGCAAGCAGCTGCGGCCTCGCCTCTCTGACTGCCCACTCGTACACAAGGTACGGGAAGAACTCCTAGCGGCGGGTATTCAACCTCGTTGCTAGTTTTGCCGAAGCAGATCATCGCTTCGGTTCCCACCAAAGTTTTTAAAAATATTTTTGAAATTTTTGGTGGGGTGGTTCTTTAATTTTAATTCTCGGCTGGCAGCCGGGAAAATGAAAGGGGGTGGTAGCATGGAGGTACGCGTGAGCGGTTGGAGCACGCCGCGGACCATCCTCGAGAAGGACGGAAAGGTTCTTTTCGAGGTTGCGGAAGCGGATGGTTGCTTCACCTGCCTGGGTAGGATCGTGCATATTAAGGAAACTCTCGCGGCAAAAAACCTTGCCGCGGAATTCCGAACCATGCCTTCCTATTACAGCGAACGCTGCCTCTACGTGGTTCTTGACGCGGCTCCGCAAGGAGTCGACGTCAAGCGCTATGTAGAGCAAACCCTCGGCTTGCGTATCAGCTGAGGAAAGCGTTTGCCGGCAGGCCGTCGTGCGCCGACGAGAGCGGGGATCCATGCGAAGTCGAGCCGAAAGGCAAGGCAACAGAATGCTAGCCACATTCTGATAAGCATGGGCGAGACCGCAGCGCGGGTGGGTGTTCGGACCACTAAAATAAACTGGGCAACGAAGGCGGGGGCGAAACGCTCCTGGTCGGGTCTCAAGTATCACAATACTGGAGACTTTTTGTTTAATATCAAAATAAATTTTGCTAAAATTGAAAGCAATATGGGGCTTGAACTGCGGCCATCAATCGAAATAAGACCCGAAACTAAACTTCGACTATCGCCGGAGCAGCGACAACAACTTGAACAGGTTATTTCTCTTCAGCTAAAACTAAAACATCCGGAATTCCCCGATGCCGCCAGGGGCCTGGAAGGGATGATGGATGCCGATGCGATTCTAAAAGAAAAAAATGTTCTGGGTGTTTTGGTCGGCAGCTTGTCTGTTGATATATGGCGAAAGAAAGTTAGTCAAGAAAAATTTCGTAATCATAAGGATGTCGACGTAATGGTGGTTTCGCCAGAAGCCAATTTTAGTCAGTTTGAAGGAGGTGTTGATTGGTGGCTCCCTCAGCGAATCGAAGACGCATCCGGGTGGCCTAAGGTGGTTTCGTACAGGTGGGTGAACGGAAACGACGTTCAATTGAGATTTGGGTATTTATATCAAAAAACTCACGCAACGCTACAAGATCCGG
>CAYIFA010000030.1:0-10638 GCA_964362625.1 uncultured Candidatus Saccharibacteria bacterium | reverse complement strand
AAAAATAAACCAAAATCCCACCCACTTGCATGATTTAATATTATTATAGCCCCGTGTTGCTGTTGTTGACAAATTTACTATAGTAAATTAAATGACCGTCTTTCTGGCGGTCTTTGGCAAATCCAGCTCGTTTTAGAGCCCTGATAATTTTCCGCGCGGCCAAGGCGGGCAAGCGCGCCATGTTTACCTAAGCGCCGGAATTGGCACCTGAATTGTGCTTTGGAATAACTTGGTCTCGTTGGGCACGGGTTCACCGTGCATAATCAAGCTCTCTATATAAATCAATTGCTTCTTTAAATATTTTTTCCGCCTCTTCCGAAACAATTTTATAAAAAATTTCAACCACGACTTTAATAGCGGATAATTTTTCTACAATTTGCTGTACCGCATCTACAATTAAATTTACGGAAAGGGCGGTACTTCCAATACCTATAATCCTCCCCATAATCATAGAGGATTTCCTCTCCCTTTTTTATGTTGCTGAGTGCCTTGATCGTTATCGCCTCCTTTGCTTTTCCAATTATTTTCCCTCCAACATTTGGGTCACAGGAATGATTCATAAACCAATCCGGTGTGAGATAGTTTTTACCAAAAGGAACTTGAAAAAATTCATTTTCAACGAAATAAGCAAACGACAGAATATTTTTTGGAAGTTTTTTAACAACGCTAAAAGGAAGGATTAGTCCTCCTGTTATGGTCACGATTTCTCCTTTTTTGATATTTTTTACTGCAAATAGCCCTTGCTCTGCTCGATTTATCTTTCGTAAACCTACTTTTGGACTTACGTATGAGAGTTGCGTGGGGCTGATTGAAATGCCAAACTGTTTCAAGGTCATTTTTGTAGCACGTGTAATTTCAAAGCGGAAGCGGCGCGAGAATTCCTTTCCATCCCAACTTCCTTCCCGTGTCGACCGAGCGGTTTGGGGTTTTGCTGAATGCCGCAGGCGTTTCGCTCAGAATGTGTTCGCGCTACATTTAGAGTATTCCGCATTAAGGAATTTCGCAATTTTCTGATGCAAGCATTGACAGGGGAACGGCTCTAATATACGATTATAAGCACTGGTTTTTGAGAAAGGAGTTATCCACAGGGTGGCTATTGACAAAATTTTTAGATATAATATTATTGTTTCTTAGGTGCGCTACAACACCTATTTTCAATAAAAATAAGGATTTTTAAGCCCTTAACTAAATACTAGGGAAAGGGTTTTGTTAATTTCATTTTCTTCATAGCCCTTCGGCAAGCTCAGGATCCCGAGCAAAGTCGAGGGATAAGTAATTAAGTAATATCGAACCATTATGATGAAAGATGCGACAAATGTTTTAAATAAAAAGTATTTTTCTCGCTACCGTCCAGGTCTTACTCCGCTTCCTAATCTAGTCGCCCTCCAGCTTAATTCGTTCAAGTGGTTCTTTGACACCGGATTGCGGGAAGTTTTTAAAGAATTCTCACCGATAAAAGATTATGCCGAAGAAGATCTGGAGCTGGATTTTGTTGATTATATTATTGAAGACCCTAAATCCGATGAATTCCAGGCTAAAGCCAACAATTTGTCGTTTGAGGCCTCTATTCGAGTGCGCGTCCGCCTGACCAACAAAAAAACAAAGGAAGTAAAAGAACAAGAGGTCTTTTTGTCGGATTTGCCACTGATGACGCCCAGGGGCACTTTTATCGTAAACGGAGTAGAGCGAGTTATTGTTACCCAGCTTGTCCGGTCATTCGGGGTTTATTTCCGGGCAAATATTCTGCGCGGGCGAAAATATTTTGGAGCGAAAATTATTCCTTCCCGCGGCGCCTGGATTGAAATTGAAACTGGATTAGATGAAGCGTTGTATGTCCGGATTGACCGCAAGCGGAAATTTCCGGTTACCGCGTTACTGCGCATTTTCGGTTTTGAATCCAACGATGCGATTATCGCGGCATTTTCAAAACAGGACGACACTGCTCTTAATTATATTCGAAATACTCTGGCTAAAGACAGCACTAACGATGCCAATGAGGCATTTCTCGAAATTTATAAGCGCATTCGACTAGGGGAGTTGGCCACGGTTGATAACGCTCGTCAGTTTTTGAAAGCTTTATTTTCGCCGGAGCGATACGATTTGTCATTGGTCGGCCGCTATAAGTTTAATGAGCGTCTTGACTTGGACCTAGAGAACATTGAGCATGCTTCGCGCACACTCACCGGCGGAGATTTGGTCCACGTAATTTCACGGGTTATTAAGCTTAACTTAACGCCCAACGCGCAGCAGGATGATATTGATCATCTTGGTAACCGTCGGGTGCGGGCGGTTGGCGAACTGCTTCAGCAGCGGTTGCGCGTCGGCTTCACCCGCATGAAAAAGGCGATTCAAGACCGGATGAGTACGCTTGATGTTTTTATTGTTACTCCGGCTCAACTCATAAATTCACGCCCGGTAATGGCGGTTTTAAAAGAATTTTTCACCACCAACCAGTTGTCGCAGTTTATGGATCAGGACAATATTCTTTCAGAACTTGAACATCTGCGGCGATTAAGCGCGCTTGGCCAGGGCGGCCTTACACGGGAGAGAGCTGGTTTTGAGGTTAGAGACGCTCACCCTTCGCACTATGGCCGCATTTGTCCGATTCAAACTCCGGAGGGGCCGAATATCGGGTTGGTGGTTCATTTGGCGAATTTTTCAAAAGTAAACAGCTTCGGAATTCTAGAGACGCCTTATCGAAAAGTTGTGGACGGGGTGATTGCGCCGGGATTGGACTATCTGACTGCTTTTCAGGAATTAGAGGTTAGTATTGCTTCGGCCACTGCGCTTTATGATGAAAACGGTAAATTGCTTGGCCCGAAGGTCCAGGCGCGTGTCAGGGGGCAGGCCGGTTTAGTTGATCCGAGCGAAGTAAACTATATAGACGTTTCTCCGCAGCAGGCCCTTAGCGTTGGAACTTCGCTCATCCCTTTTTTGGATCATGATGACGCCAACCGCGCAATGATGGGATCTAACATGCAGAAGCAGGCAACTCCCTGTATACGGCCGCAAGCACCGCTGGTGGCAACCGGGTTTGAAGGAAAGGCCGCGCGCGATTCCGGCCGGGTAATTGTTGCCGATGACGATGGCGTAATTGAGTATGTCGACGCTAAAAAAATAATCTTAAAAACCAAGAAAAAAACAATTGAATATCCGTTGGTTAACTATCTGCGGTCTAATGAATATACCGTCATTACTCAACATCCGATTATTTCGCTTGGTGAAAATGTAAAGAAAGGCCAGGCGCTAGCGGATGTTTCGTCTTCGGATCGCGGCGAACTAGCTCTTGGGCAAAATGTGTTGGTGGCCTTTCTTTCATGGGGCGGCGCCAACTATGAAGACGCGATTATAATATCGGAACGTTTGGTTCGCGAAGACATTTTTACATCAGTGCACATCGAAGATTTTCAATTGGCAGTTAGAGACACCAAGCTCGGCCCGGAAATAACTACTTATGATATTCCCAATGTCGGCGAGGAAAAATTGAAGGACTTGGATGAAGACGGTATCGTGCGGATCGGCGCCGAAGTTCGTCCCGGCGATATTTTAGTAGGCAAGATTACTCCAAAGGGCGAGACCGAGCTTACGCCGGAAGAACGATTGCTCCGGGCAATTTTTGGCGAAAAAGTACGCGATGTAAGAGATACTTCATTAAGAATGCCGCATGGCAAGCAAGGCCGCGTGGTTGGAGTCCGGGTTTTTGCGCGCGAGCGCGGCGATAAACTGGAAACCGGCGTAATAAAAATGATTCAGATTGAAATCGCGCAGTTGCGGAAAGTTTCGGTTGGCGATAAATTGGCCGGTCGTCACGGCAACAAGGGCGTTATCTCAAAAATTCTTCCGGAAGAGGATATGCCGTATTTGGAAGATGGCTCTCCGGTAGACATTATTTTAAACCCGCTGGGAGTAGCCAGCCGTATGAATATCGGTCAGGTTCTTGAAACGCATTTAGGTTGGGCGGCAAGCCGCCTTGGCTATCAGGCGATCGTGCCGCCATTTCAGGGCGCCACCGATGAGGAAATAAGAGGTGAGCTAGTCAAGTCCGGCATGCCATCATCAGGAAAAATTGACATGTACGATGGCCGTAATGGGGAAAAGTTCGGCCAAAAAGTAACAGTCGGTAAGATTTATATGATGAAACTAATTCACATGGTTGAAGATAAAATCCACATGCGTTCCATCGGCTCTTATTCTTTGATTACCCAACAACCGCTCGGCGGCAAAGCGCAAGGCGGCGGACAGCGTTTTGGCGAAATGGAGGTTTGGGCGCTTGAAGGATATGGAGCGGCTTCCACATTGCAGGAAATGCTTACCATTAAATCGGACGATGTGCTGGGGCGGGCCGCGGCTTACGACGCGATTATCAGGAGCGAGCCGTTCAAAAGTCCGCATTTGCCGGCATCCTTCCATGTGCTGGTAAATGAATTGCGCGGTCTCGCATTGGAAGTAGAGCTGAAAGGGGTGGATGTTTCGGGGCTCGAGATGGAAATGGAAGAAGAAGCGGGGCTCGAAAGAATGGCCGCAAGACGAGGCAGAATACCAGCCAAAAGAATTTAAGAAATATGGACACCAAGGTAACCGACTTTAAATCAATAGTCTTGCGCCTCGCTTCTCCCGAGCGTATTAAGTCGTGGTCTTATGGCGAAGTCACCAAACCGGAAACAATCAATTACCGCACCCAGCGGCCGGAAAAGGACGGGCTTTTTGACGAACGCATCTTCGGCCCAGAAAAGGATTTTGAATGCCATTGCGGGAAATACCGTCGCATTCGTTACAAAGGGATCGTTTGTGATAAATGCGGAGTGGAAGTAACCAGGTCGGTGGTCCGGCGTGAACGAATGGGGCATATTTTATTGGCGGTTCCGGTAACCCACATTTGGTTTGTCCGCGGAGTCCCTTCGCGGCTCGGACTCTTGTTAGAATTGTCGGTGCCGGATCTTGAACGGGTGATTTATTTTGGCGGCTATATCATAACTAAAGTTAATGAAAATTCGGTTAAAAATTCCGGAGAAGAAATCGAGCGGGAATTGCAAACCAAATTAAAGCAGACCAAGACTAAAAAGGAAGAGGCGGCTTTGCGCGAATCCGCGAATTCCGCGCGAAATATACTTGCCGGCATCAAAGAGCGGCGGGTAATTTCTGAAGCAGAATATCATGACTTGAGTCTTCGTTACGGTGATGTTTTTGAAGCCGGCATCGGAGCCGAGGCGCTTTATGATATCTGCCGCCGGTTTGACTTAGAAAAACTTGAGCGCGTTCTAAAAGACGAGCATGAAGTTGCTCCCGTGCAATTAAAGCGGAGAGTAGCTAAGCGCTTGAGTTTGGTAAAAGCGATGCTAAGATCCGGGACGCGTCCAGAATGGATGTTTTTGTCAGTGTTGCCGATTATTCCGCCGGCGTTACGTCCGATGGTCCAGTTGGATGGCGGCCGGCATGCGACTTCCGACGTAAACGACCTTTATCGCCGCGTTATCAACCGTAATAACCGGCTCAAAAAACTAATAGAAATTCGCGCTCCGGAAGTGATAACACGTAACGAAAAAAGAATGCTGCAAGAGGCGGTAGATGCCTTAATTGATAATTCTATAAAAAGAACCGGCCAGCAAGCCGCTACGGCGCAAGCCCAAAAACGGCCGCTCAATTCTCTGGCCGATGCGCTTAAGGGTAAGCGCGGTAGATTCCGTCAAAATCTTTTAGGCAAACGAGTTGATTATTCCGGACGCTCGGTCATCGTTGTCGGACCAGACCTAAAGCTTCATCAGTGCGGTCTTCCAAAGCACATGGCCTTAGAACTTTTCCGGCCTTTTGTTATTTCTAAGTTGATTGAGCGAGGTATTGCTCATAATATCCGCAGTTCCGGGCGGCTGATTGATGAGGCTACTCCGGAAGTCTGGGCAATATTGGAAGAAGTCATCGCCGGCAAGCACGTGCTGTTGAATCGCGCCCCAACTTTGCATCGCCTGGGTATTCAGGCTTTTCAGCCGGTTCTTATCGAGGGTAATGCCATTCAAATCCATCCGTTGGTTTGCGAGGCCTTTAACGCCGACTTTGATGGCGACCAGATGGCGGTGCACGTGCCTTTGACCGAAGACGCCCAGCGTGAAGCCCGCGAGATTATGGCTTCGGTCAAAAATCTGACTAAACCCGGAACCGGGGCGCCAATTGTTAATGCCCAGCAAGACATGGTGCTCGGATGTTTTTGGCTTACCAAAATTCACGAGGGCAGTCGCGGCGAAGGAAAAATTTTTGCAAATCCAAATGAAGCGATTTTATCTTATGAGATGGGCCACACTGATTTTCAGGCTAAAATTAAAGTCCGGGTTCCCGGCAAATCCAAGTATCAGGAGGCGGGGCCGGGAATTATTGAGACGAGCGTCGGACGATTGCTGTTCAATAGCGTTCTCCCCGAAGACTTCGAGTTTATAAACAAAGAAGTGATTAAAAAGGACCTTTCAAAAATAATTGCGAAGATCATAGCGCAATATGGACGAAGTGCTGCTCCGGAGGTTTTGGATAAGATTAAAGCGTTTGGTTTTGAATATTCCACTAAGGCCGGAATTAGCTGGGGGATAGATGATCTGCGCACTCCTCCGGAAAAGACGCAGATTATTGCGGAAGCCGAGATAGAAGCCAAGAAAGTTTACGGAGCATACAACAACGGTTTACTTACTGATGAAGAACGTTACCGGCGCATCATCGAAATATGGACTGAAGTAAAGCAAAGGGTTGATCGTCTGGTCCCCGGCTGCCTTGATTCGTATGGACCGGTGTTTAGCATGGTGAGTTCAGCCGCGCGCGGCTCATGGGATCAAGTGGCGCAGATGGCCGGATTGCGGGGTTTGGTGAGAAATCCAGCCGGACGAATAATCGAATTTCCGATCACTTCCAATTATAAAGAAGGGTTAAACGTTTTGGAGTATTTTATTTCTACTCACGGCGCAAGAAAGGGAACTGCCGATACTGCGCTTAAAACTGCGGCGGCAGGTTATTTAACTCGCCGGCTGGTGGACGTAGCGCAAGATGTTATTGTTATTGAACACGACTGCGGCGATACCACCGGATTACGCATTAAGCGCCATGATAGCGAGGAGTACGGAAAAAATTTTTCCCGGCGCATTTTCGGACGCGTCCTGCTTTCCGACATCAAAGATCAGGGTGGGAAAATCATCTTTAAAAAAGGGCACCTTATTTCTTATGATGACGCTGACAAAATTTCCGAAATTTTACCGGCGGATAGCGAACTGATACTGCGTTCACCCGTTTCTTGCCGGGTTATTCGCGGTTTATGCCAGGTTTGCTACGGCTACGACCTTGGTTCTAATGAGATTGTAAAGCTTGGCGAAGCAGTGGGCATCGTCGCGGCACAATCAATCGGAGAGCCCGGTACTCAGTTGACCATGCGTACGTTTCATCTTGGCGGTATCGCGTCAGCCGGCGATATTACGCTTGGCCTGCCGCGCGTGGACGAAATTTTTGAAGTCCGCATACCAGCCAATCCGGCAATTATCTCGGATGTAAGAGGAGAGGTTTTGGAAATAACATCACAGGGACGTGATAAACTGGTGAGAGTTTTAACTGAACCGGCCGGCTCCAAGCGCTCTAAAAAAACTTCAGAAACACACGATATCCTTGTTCCGTTTGGTAGAATAATGCTTGTTGCGGTTGGGGCATCGGTTAATCCCGGGGATCGAATTTCTGACGGCCCAATTGATATCCGCAATTTATTTCAGTTGGCCGGAGCATACGCCGCCCAGAAATATATTCTTGATGAAGTAAGTAAGATTTATACACTGCAAGGCGCGCCTTTAAACGAAAAGCATGTGGAAATAATGGTGCGTCAGATGTTTTCGCGGGTTCGCGTAACTGACGCCGGGTCCACCACCCTTGCCGTCGGAGATATAATTGAGTCTTCGGAACTCTTGGAAACTAATGAAAAAAATAAGAAAGATGGCGGAAAACCAGCCGAAGGCGCCGGGTTACTCTTAGGGGTTACGCGTTCCGCGCTCACCACGTCCAGCTTTTTATCCGCGGCGTCTTTTCAGGAAACAGCGCGGGTTTTGATTTCCGCCGCGATTGAGGGTAAAGAAGACCGTCTGCGCGGTCTTAAGGAAAACGTCATCATTGGCCGCTTGATTCCAGCCGGCACCGGTTTTGTAAAAAAATTGGATTGAGCTATAAAAGCCGTTATACTTAAAAAAGATTAACAGATAAAGAGAAAGGCGAAAAGATGCTTGGTCGCCTACTTTTGGTTTTGTGTTCTTGGGCGATTTTGGCTGGTTGTAGCGTTCCGATAATATATGTAAAACAAGATCTTGGATTAGGCGGAAGGAAAATCACTATTCCTTCAGGATTTACTATTGTAAACGAAAGTGGGCGCGATATAGAAGAAAAAATGAAAGCTATATCCGACGCAGTAGAATTGGGTTTTGAAACATTAAAAACTTGCATTAACGACAGCGAATTTCCCGGACAAGAATTGAAAGATGTACCCTTAGTATTACTTCCTCCAGAAATGCTCTATGTATTAGGTAAAAAATCCGCTGGATTTGCTGACGGCATCAGGATATATTTGCGGAGCGATTATATTTGGGCGTCCAAATTACGTCATGAGTGGATTCATGTTTATTTGTGGCGGACTGGGCGGCGGGCCTTTGGAGATATTTTTCATCGCGATCCGTTATTTAAGAAATGCGAATACGTTTTATCTTGAAATTTTGGCCGTGTTTTATATACTGGTTCTAGAAATGAAAAAACAAATAAGGAGGTAGCTGGTGAGTAAAAAGGCAATTCGAAAAACCTTCGTAGTATTATTCGGACTTTTTCTCGCAATTTCCGGATGTTCTAAATCAGGAAAAGATGAAGAGAAAGCGCCTGTTCCTGGAACTAGGATCGAAAATCCCGAGCCGCAAAAAGAAAAAACCGGCTCCATCGTCGGCAAGATCGTTTATAACGGGACTCCGCTAACTGTAAAGAAGATTAAAACCAATAAGGATAATGAGGTTTGCGGAGAACATCAATATTCAGAAGAGTTGGTGGTAAATTTAGAAAACAAAGGCATTAAGTGGGCGACAGTTAGTGTGAAAAGCGATATAGGGAGTATGCCCGCGCGCCAGGAAAAAACACTCGATCAAAAGGCCTGCAGGTTCGAGCCGCATGTGTTGGCGATAGAGGCGGGGGGTACGGTTAATATTTTTAATTCCGATGGCGTGCTGCATAATATTCATACCTTTTCAGCGAACAATAAGCCTTTTAACGAAGCTCAGCCGAAATTCAAGAAAAAAATTGCCAAAGTTTTTGGTAACGCTCCCGAACAGATCAAGATTAAATGCGATGTGCATAGCTGGATGAACGGATGGATTATTGTGATTAAGAATCCGTATTATGATGTTACTGATGCCAATGGCGAGTTTCGGATTGAAAATGTTCCGGTTGGGCGGCATACCTTGGAAGTTTGGCATGAGACGCTCGGTACCGCGGAGCTGGAGGTAGAGGTTGAAGAAAGCAAAGAAACCCGGGTTGAAACCTTTGCATGGGGGTTGATGTCGATATTGCCGGTTCCCGATAAAGGAGCTAATAAAGGCACTACAGTTGCCAAGCCCATTTTTGATGCCAATTGCGCGGCTTGTCACGGCGTATCCGGTAAAGGCGACGGTCCGGCCGCGGCCAGCTTGCCGAATAAACCGGCTAACCTGATTTCGGATGCCATACAGAAAAAATCCGATAGCGAATTAGAAAGCACCATCCGCGATGGCCGCCAAGAAAAAGGCATGCCGCCGTGGAAGACACTTTCTCCCAAAGACATTAAGAATCTGGTGGATTATATCCGTTATCTTGGAGGAAAGTAAGATATTTTATCGGCCTCGTCTAAAAGACGGGGCTTTTGCTTATTTTTGCAATGTATGCTAGGAATTCTTCAGGTAGACATTGATAAATAAAAAGAAGGAGTCGGTGAGAATGTTCAATTCTGTGCGCGGGCTGATGTTTTTGGTTGGCACGTATTACTTTTTGCAGGCTATGGGCGGCAACCCTGGCTTGCATACTCAAGCGCTCCAAAAAACCGCAAAGGAACTTTGGCACTACAGTCCGGCTGAAAGCGCGGCATTTTTTGCCTTTCTTACGATCCCGTGGGTGATCAAGCCGCTTTACGGAATTATTTCTGATTTTCTCCCGATCTTTGGTTCGCGGCGTAAAAGTTATTTTATCCTGACCGCGATTTTAGCGAGCGGGTCATATGCCGCAATTGCTTGGCTCGGTTTTTCGGATCAAGTAGTGAAACTTTTGCTGTTTAACGCCGCAATCGGGATCGCCTTTTCCGACGTCTTGTGCGACGCGGTAATGGTTGAAAAAGGCCAGCGTTTTGGCGCTACCGCGAAGCTTCAATCTGCGCAATGGTTTGCGTTGGGAGCAGCTGGAGTCTTGATCGCATTTTTCAAGGGATATATCGCTGAATTTTATTCACTGGCCCAAGCGGTTCGTTTATCCTTGGCCGCGCCGATTCTGGTCATAGCGTTCACGGTTGTTTTTCTGAAAGAAGAAAAAGTTATTTCTTCCGGCGAGGCAGCGCGTAATGCCTGGCGTGGAATTAAAGACGCTATTCGTCTAAAACCGCTTTGGGCGGTCGCTTGTTTTATATTTTTA
>CAYIFA010000029.1:1234-11299 GCA_964362625.1 uncultured Candidatus Saccharibacteria bacterium | reverse complement strand
GGCGAATTTCTCGGAAACCGGGGTCCCGTAGACAATCGGCTCTCTCACAACGCCCCCCCTTTCGCTGTTTTACTGGTTTTTAAAGACAACCTTTTTTGAGTTTACCTTACTCGCAAACTGTTGTCAAGAACGCTATTTTATGATATAATCCAAATATGAAATCGGCTATTAAAAAACTTTCGCTCTATTATCGCCCCGATATTCCGGAAGCGGATAGGTGGAAAAACAAAATAACTGGTTGGCTGGGGAAAAATTATCCAAAAATACGTATAGACAAAGAAAATTGCCTTCCTAAAACAAATAAAGACGCTCCGGACCTTTTAGTAGTGCTCGGCGGAGACGGCACCATTATCGAAGCTGCTCAAAAATATCAGCGTTCTAATCCGCTAATTTTGGGACTGAATCTCGGACATGTGGGTTTTTTGGCGGCGATCCGTAGCAAGAAAGATTTTATTCTCGGAGTCAAAAAAGTTCTTGGAGGGCACTTCCATACTTTTCCACGGCTAATGATAAAGACGACGCTCATCCGAAAAAACAAAAATATTTTTTCGGCCTATGCCATGAATGACGTAACAGTGCAGAGCTTGTTTGGCATGGTCAACCTTAAAATTTCAATCGCCGGTCACCCGGTGCAATTTATCCACGGTAATGGCGCTTTAATTTCAACCGCAACCGGATCAACCGCTTACAATCTCTCGGCGCACGGCCCGATCATCATGCCGGATATAAAATGTATGGTGCTTACCGAACTTTTGGATCATGGCATACCCACTCCGAGCATTGTTATCAAACGAAATCAAACAATCACAATTGACGTTGAAGATTTCAGAAAACGAGACCGATTTTTAATACGCGAATCCGGCGACATGGCCGATGTTATATTGGCGGCTGACGTTGAACGAATTATCGCGCTTAAAAAAGGTGATAAAATAATTGTAAAAAAATCCGACCGCTTTGCTCGTTTCGCAGAACTAGAGAAAAACTACTTTTTCAAAAGCATTCAAGAAAAATTCGCATTTCGCTAATCGTAAAACCGCCTCGGGAGGCCGAAGCGGTTTTGATTTATCTATTATTCGTGGGACTTCTTGATAAGCTGCGCGCGCAATTCATAAAGCGCGGGCGTTAACCCGGATTTCATTCGCTGCGGAAACAACAAACGCTTGTGTGAATTCGGTAACTGATTAAAATATGTTTGGGCTTTTTTCATTACGGCCTTAGTATCGGTAAATGTTTCCGGAAGAACATTAAGCTTGCCGCTCTTTACATATTTATAAAGAATACGCGCGGCAGATCTAAAAGAGATTTTTTCTCGGTGGTAGGGATTGTCTGGCGCGATAACCTCTACCTCTCCACCGCCAATCAGACCATCTTCTTCTTCCGGCAAACAAACCACATAGCCGCAAATCTTATCATCAGATCCGAAAAGAACCAATGGAGTATTCGGATATGGGATAGTGCTTTTGGCCGGGTTTCCGGATTTTACTACTGAACGGACTTGAGCCCTATCACCGCCACCCTCAACAACCGCCGCGAGCTTATAAACAACGCCCGGCGATGGCAAATCCGAAACCGCCTTAGTGCCAACCCCGGCAACGTGAACTTTGGAATCGCCGTTTACGATCTGATGCAAGGTGTATTCGTCCAAGTCATTGGATGCAACTATTTTCTTGACTGATGCAATCCCCGCCTCTTCAAACTTCCTCCAGATTTCTCTAGTGAAATACTCCTGGTCGCCAGAATCATTGCGAGCGTAGTAAACAATATTACCTAGTTTCTTCTTTGCGCCCTCGCTTTGTTCAAGGATAATTCGCCATTCCTCCGGAGAATACCAAGGCTCCCCGTCATTACCCAGCTTTTTCCATAAAAGCTGTTTAGTTACTTTAATATCCGCCTCAACCCCCTTACCCAAAGTATTGTAAGTATCCAAAAGCGCGCAGTAATTTTCTGGATAATAAAGCCCATAAATTTCGAAGGCCTCCTTATCAGATCCGAAAAACATAATCCACGAATGCGCGTGCGTGCCCATTTGCGGAATGCCGAGCAATCGGCCAGCTTGCGTGTGGCTGGTGCCGACAAATCCGCCGATCATAAGCGCGCGAACTATTTCGGGGGTACCTGCAACTCCGGCCATCATTCTTCGGAAAGAAAAATCCATCACCGGAATGTTGCCAGCGCTGTAACTGATACGCCGAGCCTTAGTTGAATATGCAAGTCCGGTATTAAGACAAGAGAGCGCCATAGTCTCGGCGATATGAGTATCAATCGGATTTCCGATTATCCGTACTAGCGGAATAAAAGGTGTCACCGGCATACCTTCTGGGATTGCTTCTACGTCGCCGCTAAACCGCCAGCCGCGCAGGTAATTAAGAATATTTATTTTGCGACTGGCCCAATCTCCCGTAGTAAATGCCGGATGATTTTTAAGATTATCAATATCTTCTTCGGTAAAATGAGCATTAGTTAGAAAATCAACCAATGGCCCAACTCCACTCTGAATCATGTAACCATAAATATCTCCGCGCTCTGGATTCTCCGCGGGAAATTTTCTGAAGTACGCATCATGCACCAATTGCTTCATCGCATTTGGATAGCCGGATGAATGATAGTTTAACCAAAAACCTACGCTCATAGTCAGCTCGTAAAAATCAGTGTTGGTCGCCGAGTATGGGTTTGCCGGTTTGAATAGCGGATTGATATAGTGCCCCTGCCAATCGGTGATCATAATTCGCCTCCTTTGCTGTTTTTTGTTGTAATCGAACCTCCTGACGCGATGTTACTATATTTTTATTAAGTTGTAAATGGATCACAAAAGACGGTTCATTTTGAACCGCCTCTTTGAAAATCTTTAATGTAAGACTTTGGTTAAACCAGACTCAATATCGCTGATAAGATTGTAAAAAAATCCGGACATACCTCGATTCAAAACCCAGACCAAGGCAGTTGCGTTATCAGCCAAACCACGCCCTCCAGCCCATTTAATTATAGCGCCGGCATCAGAACGATTTTGCGCCAAAATCTTTACTTCATCAATCAAGTTGCCATTGACTTCGTGGGCGGGATCCAAAACACCATCAGAAGCCACCAGAACCCATTGGGGACTATCAATCGTGTAAACCTCTGGCTCTCTGGATAGAATCTCGCCAAGATTTGAGTCGCCTAAAACACGGCTTAACTGAATCCCGCAACCTCCGCCTTTTCTGTAAACATACCCCTCATCGTACTCCCCGCCCCTAGCCTCGGCCGCCATCCGTTCCCGAATATTCGAACGCACATTATGCTCCGGACTAACATGAAGCTGACCATTTCTATCAGATACCAACACCGGGGAATCACCTAAAATAGCTATCGAAACCCTTCTGTGGCTTTCCGCTACAAACGCAATGGAAGCCGTCGATCCATCTTCGAATCGCTCGGTGTTCGAGACAATCTCTCTCATTAAATTTATTAACGCATCTTCCAAATTATAGGCTGAAGTCAAATTAAAAAAATCCGTGGCCTTATCTGCGCAAAATTCTGAAACCGCCGAGCCTTCATGCCCATCAAACACACCTAAAAGCCATCCGACGCAATCTCTGTTTACTATCCGGCTAACAACAAATCTATCTTCCTGACATTGCCGCGGACCACGCCGTGATTCATGTGTGACTTGACCGCACATCTCTATTGCCCTCCAAAAATCTTAGAAGCCTGGGATTGGTTTTAAATTCGATCGTCCTCTGCCAAAAGATTCTTTGCGAACTTCCAAAAACTCATCCCAAATATCCGGATCGTGTGGCTCCCTCGGCCATTTCGGACGTGAGAGCGGATTGCGCACAATTAGCCGCCGGATAAACTGCTTCATGGGTTCGGGGATAGATGCCGGGACTTCCTTTCGAATCAAATCATCGGCATCGCCGGACAAAGCATAAATCATTGTCATGCCCAAGCTATAAAAATCGGATTCGGGAATGATGGTTTTTCCGTCTTTAATTTCCGGGGCAGAGAAAAATTCCGTATATCCTTTGTTGCCGGATTTTTCTTTCGGTTTAATCTTGGCAAGTCCAAAGTCGACTATAGAAGCCAGGTGTTTGTCCGGTTCAAGAACAATGTTATGCGGTTTGAGGTCGCCGTGAACCACACCTTGATGATGGATATAACGAAGCGCATTTAAAACCCTCTCAGTAACCCAAGCAACGTGCTCGGGGTCAAGTCGTTCACCAGTTTCAGAAAGCTTTTCTACGACTTGCGCAAGAGTTGGACCGGGAATATAACTCATGACCAACGCCAGCTTGTTATCCGGCATTCTTAACATTCCTCTGACTGCCGGAATGGAGTAATGCCTTAAATCCCACATGATCTTCGCCTCTTCAATCAAAATTTCCTCATCGAATTTATCCAGTTCATGACAATGCTTGATGCAAGCTGGCTCGCCGGTCAAAGTGTGCTCAGCTCGGTAAGTCTGCCCAAATCCACCTTCGGCGATTTTCGCTACTATACGATACTCGCCCACTACCTTGCCCACGACATTTCGAAAACTTGCTTCATATTTTGCCCGCTCTCGTGCGTCAGTAAGAACGCGTAAGGCTTCGCTTATCTCTTTAAATCGCGCGTCGCTGCCCTTAGTGTGATCGGGATGATGCTTGAACATCAAGACTCTTGCGGCTGCCCGAATGACTTCTTCTGATGCTTGCGGATTTACCTCTAAAGCCTCGTAGAGGTTATCAGTCAAGTTACGTGCGGCCATTTTGACTCCCTTGTTTAGCTGTTTTAAGGTAACCTTCCGAAAATTACAATACACAAATTTAGTTGATCTGTCAATAAAATTGAGTTGACATCTTAGCAATAAAATGCAATAGTAATCTCGCCACTAATCGGGGTGGCGGGTCTTTGAAAACCTAATAAGAAGGAGAGAATATGTCTGAAGCAGGTGACTATAGTCCAGGAGCATGGGCCGGTCACGATTTTGCAAGCGCCCGTAGAAGTTACGCTAGCCACGCCGCATCAAGTTACAACAAAGCAATAGATCGCGGGGTTACGCTAAAAGATCTTGTCCCGGCTAACCTTAAGACTGTTAGCACGAATCCCGTTATTGTTGCCATTGACCAAACGGGGTCTATGGAAAATTGGCCGAGCACTATGTTTTCCAAGCTTCCCTATCTGGAACACGAAGCAAAAACCGAATACATGGGCGAAGATGTAGAATTCAGTTGGTGTGCATTTGGCGACGCAATCAATCTAGAGGACTATCCATTGCAGGTTCGTCCATTTACAAAAGGCACCGAGCTCGCAAAATCCCTAAAAGAACTGGTGCTAGAGGGCAAAGGCGGCGGGAGCACTCAAGAAAGCTCTGAGCTCTCGGCACTTTACTACGCCAGAAACGTAGAAATGCCCAACGCTGTTCACCCACTTTTTATTTTCATCAGCGACGAATCGCCATATGATTACATTGACCAGGATCAGGCTGGAAGAATTGCGCATGTCAAATTAGAAAAGAGGACTAGCACTAAACAAATTTTCGAAGAACTGAAGCAAAAATTTTCCGTTTATTTTGTTCAGAAACCTTACGGTAGCGAACGATTTTCTGACGGCCCGCTGACTGGCACCACCAAACGAGTACACGAAGATTGGGCCGCGCTGGTCGGCGAAGATCACATTGCCTTGTTGGCTGACCCCAATAGAGTAGTAGATGTAATTTTTGGAATCATGGCCAGAGAATCGGGAAAAATCAAATACTTTGAAAAAGAACTCATTGATCGGCAAAAGCCGGATCAGGTGAAAACGGTTAAGACCGCTCTACGTACTGTTCACGCATTACCGTCTGCCAGCAAATCGCGAATTGGAGACGGCCATTCAGTAACCAGACGATCCAAGAATTAATGATCAATTCATTCTACTGCGCGAATCGGAGAGTATCTCCGGACTCAAATAAAACTGCAGCGGCGCACGTATTGCCAAAGAAGCCGCTAAAATTGATGGTGACATTATGGCCGAGTTTTCCGCACTTTGCAAAATTCGCTAATGACCCGCGCCTGATTGGCATTCGCTTAAATAGCGCGATGATCGATAACCCCGAACTGGAGAAAGAGCTAAAGTCTCTTGAAAGTTTCGGGCCAACAGTACCGCTCTGGTTTGATGCCAAGGGCCGGCAAGCTCGGGTAAAGTGGGTTGACGAAACCAACACCGACTACTTGGACCTAAAATTGAATCATCCCATCTCGGTAAAGACGCCGGTACGGGTCTTGTTTAAAGCCGGAGCCGACAGTGCGACGCTGGAACGGCTGGAAGAAGATGGCCAACGCCTAGTCTTTCGCGGCGGACCGGCATACGCAGTAAAGGCCGGGGAATCCATCCACATCTTTGACCCAACTTTCAAGATCGGCGGAACGCTTTTTACCGATGAAGAAAAAAACAAAATCGAAAAAGTGCGCGCCGCTGGATTTAAAAACTACTTTCTGTCATACGTAGAAAAACAAAACGACATCGATGAATTCCTGGAATTAGTCGGACGGGATTCCCAGATAATGCTGAAAATCGAAAACCCCCGGGGGCTCAATTTTGTCGCGAACAATTTCGGGAAAAAAGAGAATTTAACTTTAGTGGCGGCCAGAGGTGATCTCTACATCGAACTAGCATGGCCGCATGATATCACCAGGGCCCTGGAGCTAATAATCTCAAAAGACCCCGAAGCCTGCGTCGCATCCCGACTCTTCCTGTCGGTTGTCAACGACCTAAAAAACAAGAAGGTCATTGAAGCTATAAAATTAGTGCGATCCCCCGCTTTCCGGGGGGCTGATCCGGATCGAACAGTAGAAAAAACGCTGTTAACCCTGATCAACAACGATATTCCGTCATGCGCAGATTTTTGCGAAGCAGCTTGGCTTTATAGTTTGGGCTATCGCAACATGATGCTCTGCGATGAACTGTGCCTATATGAAAATTTGTTAGATCAAGCAATCGGCGCATTCGATGCGTTCAAAAACGAACGCGAATCTACTAAGAGTTAAGCCCGAGAATTATCTCGGGCTGTTTTATTCTTACATCAGCAGAAACCAAATTAATTACGAGAAAGAACTTTTTTGATAAACTTTGTTATCTGCGCCTCCAACTCATCGCGCGCTTCAAGCCCAGCAAGAACATGCCTGGGAATAACGCTTGCACCGTTTAGCGCGCCAACAAGTGATCCAACCACAGCCGCATTTGTATCCGTATCGCCACCAACATTCACGGCATCAAACACCGCATCAAATGAGAACGGATTACGGATAAATAGAAAATACGAAAGTCCGAATGAATCTACGGAATAAAAAGCATTATTGGTGTCGGTCCTAAACAAACATGCTATTTCTCCAAGTGACGCGCCCGCGGCGACTCGGTGTAGTCGTTCGAAAACCAACGACCACATTGCAGAAATTTTTTTGGTGGTATCAGGCAGATTTTTTTCAACATATGCGGCAGTTTCCGTAATAAGCGGGGAGACTTCATTTAATACATCGCCCTTGGTTTTCCTTTGAAATTCTTTTCCGGCCAGTTCCTTGATCATGACGGCATGGACCACGCCGGCTGTGACTGCAGCCGGATCGCCATGGGTCATTTCCCCAAGCTGCATGGCGCGAGCAATCAAAAGCGCTGTACTTTCTTCGGTTAAGGCATGCATGAGGCCGAGCGGTGCAATCTTCATCAGCACACCGTTCCCGCCGCCATTTGGCTCGGCGGACTTGCTCCAATGCACGCCACCTTGTAACCTTCGACATGATTTGGAAGTAGATCCGCCCCAACCTCGACCGTAAGAACGCGAATATTCAAGTATGTGTTCTTCAACAATAGCCTCCATATCAAAATTACCATCGCAATTAATGACCGCCTGCATAATGGCCCGCGCCAACTGCGTATCATCACTGGTGGTGCCGGCCAGCAAATTTCTTACTTCGGGAAATCGATGATCCGACGGCGACGGCCTAAGTTCTTTAATATAGCCGTATCTTTCTTTGATTTCTCGCGCGCTCATTGTTTCTACGGGAACGCCAAGCGCGTCTCCGCAGGCCAGACCCAAAATCGAACCGCGGCATTTATCAAAAATCATCTTTTCTTCTCCTTTCTTTTTTGTTGTCAAACAACCTTACGCTCGGTTAATATTACTATCTTCGTCTAAATCTTTCAACCATATTTCGACTTCCGCGTCCGATGGCATGCGCCAGTCGCCTCTGGGCGACAAAGACACGCTTCCGATTTTGGGACCATCGGTGGCGACAGATCGCTTCCATTGACTGCTGAAAAATCTTTCGATAAATACGCGGAGCCAATTCTTGAGGGTCGCATCGCCATACTTCTTATTCCAAGCAAGCTTTGCCAGCCACAAAATTTTGCGAGGAGACGAGCCCCAGCGCACAAAATGATACAAAAAGAAATCATGGAGTTCATATGGTCCGATAATTTCTTCGGTGGCGTGAGAAATTTTTCCGCTTTTTGATTTTTCTAATTCCGGAGAAATTGGAGTACCCAAAATGTCTTCTAGTATTTTTCTGGCTTCGCCATTTACCTGAGTTTCGGCCGCCCAATGAACAATATATTTAACCAGAGTTTTTGGCACACTGACATTGGGATTATAATGCGCGATGTGATCACCATTGTAAGTGTTCCAACCCAATGCGATTTCGGAAAGATTGCCGGTACCCAACAAAAGCCCGCGCAATTGATTAGCGCGGCCCATAAGAACATAAGTCCGATATCGCGCTTGGGCGTTTTGATAAACAACGCCTTTAGTGTCGGACATATCATGTTTAATGTCCTTCAGGTGCCGGGAAACCCCGGCCTTAATATCAATTTCTTCAAAACTGACGCCCATGGCCTCACAAAGTTTTTGGGCGTTAGTTTTTGTCCTAACCGAAGTACCAAAACCGGGCATAGTTATAGCATGAATATTTTTCTTCGGCATGCCCATGACCTCGGCGGCTTTTAGCGAAACGAGTAATGCCAGCGTCGAATCAAGACCGCCGGAAATACCAACTAACATATGGCTTATTCTGGATGCCTCCAAGCGTTTTACAACGCTCATGGCTTGCTCGGAAAAAATTCTACCAGCCCGCTTGTCGCGCTCACTTGGAATAGACGGGACAAACGGGAATGGATCAATAGTTCTTTTTAGGAGCGCGGTCTTTGGCTGGCTTAAGTTGATATCAATAAACCGAAAATCTTTTTGGCCCGACACATTAACCGACTCCCCAAAAGAATTCATGCGGCTGCGATCGGATTCCAAATGCTCCAAATCAATTTCGGATATCAGTAAGCTGGATTCTCGAGATAACTGCGAAAGTTGATCCCGCTCGGCGAGCAGCGAACCGTTTTCCGCAATGATTGAATGACCTCCAAAAACCAAATCGGTCGTTGACTCGCCGGTGCCAGTTGAAGAATAGATATAACCGGCTATCGCGCGGCCGGATTGTCCGATCACCAGATCGCGCCGATAATCATCCTTGCCAATCAAATCATTGGAAGCCGACAAATTGGCGATAACCGTGGCTCCACGTAACGCCTGGAAAGAACTCGGCGGCAAAGGTGTCCAAAGATCTTCGCAAATTTCCACACCCAGAATCAATCCGGGAATGGATGGAAATCTAAAGAGCAAGTCAGCGCCTATCGGAATTTTATCGCCGAATAAATCAATCTCCTTTATACGTAGGTCCCGAGATGACGCAAACCAGCGCTGTTCATAAAATTCACGATAATTCGGGATGTAGGTCTTAGGAACTAACCCATGAATTTTGCCGCCGTGTATCACCGCCCCCATATTATAAAGACGGTTTTCGATATAAATAGGAAGACCGACAACAATAATTAACGCCGAATACTTTTTGGATGCCTCCTTGAGTAGCCGCAAACCACCCAACGCTCGTTTTAAAAGCAGTTGCTGAAAAAACAAATCAGCGGAAGTATAACCGGCTATACTCATTTCCGGAGATACCAAAACCGCAACTTTGTCTCTTGCTGCCCGGCCAACTAACTCTAGAATTTCTCGGACATTATAATCGGGATCGGCGATTTTCATTTTAGGAACAGCCGCCGCTACTCGCACAAAGCCGTGATTATTAT
>CAYIFA010000029.1:0-1134 GCA_964362625.1 uncultured Candidatus Saccharibacteria bacterium | reverse complement strand
TGCGGCGGGATTTTGGTCGGAATTACGATAACTTTATCCACATCTAAAAAACGCGCGGCGCATTTGACCACCGCCAAATGCCCGAGGTGCGGCGGGTCGGCCGCCGTCCCAAAAATCCCTATTTTTAATGGCTTTTTACTTAGTGTCATACTTACACTATCATTATACTCCCCTCATAAATTCTGTCAACAAAGAAACGACCCACATATGTGTGGGTCGTCTTGGTTATTCAGATGACGATCTTCATCCGTTTACGTAATTCGCAGCATATTATCAATCGCCCGCATGGCTTTGGCGGCGAGCTCCGGGTCCACTTTTACTTCGTAAATCAAATCGCGAAGAGAATAGTAAACCTTGCGCAGGGTGTTTTGCTTCATGAATGGGCAAATAGCTTCGGCGCTCGCCGGAATAAAGGTTTTATCCGGCGCGGCTTTAGACATCGGATAAATATTTCCTACTTCGGTGGCAACAATTATCTCCTTCGCCGTGGTTTCTTTGGCAAACTTAACCATCTGCTGGGTAGAAAGAAACCTCATCTTGCCTTCAGTTCCGCTTGAAAGCGGCAACAAACACGCGGATTGGCAACCGCACTCCATGTGGCCGACCGAAGCAGCTTCGGGATGCAGCTTCTGCTGTTCGAGCAGATGGCCGGGTCGTATACGTTCGTGCACATGACATGCGCCCATCTGCAGCCACAATCTATCAATCGATATCCCCATGCCCAACAGCATTTTCGCGGCATACAGCCCAAGATAAACATCCGGACCGAATAATATGTCATGATCGGGGTAATTTTTGGCAACGTACTCAATCACCTGCGGCGAATTAGCTGACGCGCAGCAGAAATCCGCTTCGGCTTTTACTTCAATATAGGTATTTACGTACATTACTACGACGCCTTTGGAATGTTCGATTTTCCATGCACGTATTTTCTCTACATCTGCATGCGCGGCCAACGAACAAAGCGCCTTTGGGTCGGGCATTAACACGATTTGGTGAGGCTTTTTCTTGGCAGCGAGTATCTG
Organism: uncultured Candidatus Saccharibacteria bacterium; assembly: GCA_964362625.1. Lineage (GTDB taxonomy): Bacteria > Patescibacteriota > Minisyncoccia > 1-14-0-10-42-19 > 1-14-0-10-42-19 > CAYIFA01. Next base: position 109 of record CAYIFA010000029.1, on the reverse strand, counting down.
ATTCATGAAAAGCACCGCGGCCTCAAGCAAAACATCGGCATCTGATTCCGAACCGACTTTGGCCAGATGCAAAGAGTCGCCGGTCACATCAGCAACATCCTGAACATCG
>CAYIFA010000028.1:0-11365 GCA_964362625.1 uncultured Candidatus Saccharibacteria bacterium | reverse complement strand
TAATTTCAAGATTTACTATAGTAAATTTGTCAACAACAGCAACGCGGGGCTATAATAATATTAAATCATGCAAGTGGGTGGGATTTTGGTTTATTTTTTGTTGGGTCTTTTGCCTATCTTTGGCGGAGCGCTGTTTTTTTTATATTGGAAATTAGCAGAAAATAAAAAAACGTTGGAGGGAGAGCGGCTCTATAGAAACACCTTAATAGAAAGCCTGCCATCCGGAGTTATTGAATACGACCATGAATACAAGATATTGGACCTTAACCGTGAACTGGAATTGCTAACCGGAGTCGTACGAAGCAATTTAGAAGGACGAAACATCCGGCCGGATGATCGCGCAAAACCGGAACTGGCCATGCTCGCCACCATGATCTTCGGGTCCGCGGATAACGAAATACCCTTTCCGGAAAAAACCATCAAACGAGAATTCTCCTTTAGCGAGCCTCGGGAATTGATAGTGCTCGCCACCTATGTGCCGATCAACGCCATCTGGATAAAAAAACGAATAGCCCTGCTGATCATAGAAGATATTACGCGCGAGAAACTGATTGGACAGATGAAAACAGAATTTATTTCGATAGCTGCTCATCAGCTTCGCACGCCTCTTTCAATAATTAAATGGACGTTTGGGATGTTGCTGGACGAAGACATCGGACCGCTTAATGAAAAACAGCGGGAGTTTCTTAAAAGAGGGATGGAGACCGACGACCGCATGGTAACTCTGGTGAGCGACTTACTTAACGTCAACCGCATCGAAGAAGGGCGTTTCGGCTACGAATTCAAAAATGGCGATATTATCCAATTCCTAAAACAAATCACCGATGGCCGCAAACCGATGCTTGAAGAAAGGAATATCCAGCTAACGCTCGCAATGCATGCCGAGCGCGAGGAAATGTTTTTTGACCCCGAAAAACTTTCCTTGGCAATTACTAACATAACCGACAACGCCATAAAATATACGCCGCCCGGCGGAAAGATAGAAATTGCTACCGAAAAATCATCGGGAAGATTACGGATTTCTATAAAAGATAACGGCGTGGGCATACCGGAACGCCAAAAAGAGCGCTTGTTTTCAAAATTTTTCCGCGGCATGAATGTGGTGCGCATGCAAACCGAAGGATCGGGTCTCGGGTTATTTATTGCAAAAAATATAATTGCGGCTCACGGCGGTAATATTCAAATCGAATCGGAAGAAGGCCTAGGCACAAATGTTATAGTTTTATTACCAATAAATTCGGCGCCACCTCAAGCAGAATCCTCTTCGAGAGCGGCAATGTTATAACTGAATTTACGCATATTAGACAATATGCCGAGGCCAAAGAATAAACTTACCATATGAGATCCGCCGTAGCTCATAAAAGATAACGGCAAACCGGTTATCGGCAACAAACCGACGTTCATCCCGACATGAAAAACAAAATGAGCGATCAAGATCAGGGCAATTCCCACCGAATAAAAATTCGCGAAATTTCCGGATGATCTCGCTTTAGAAAAAAGTATATACCAAATTAACAGCATAAAAAATGTTAGCAAGATTAAACTCCCGATTAACCCCCACTCTTCGGCAAAAGCCGCAAAAATGAAATCTGTCTCATGTTCCGGCAAAAATTCTAGCCGCGACTGACTCCCGTAGCCTATCCCCCGGCCGAATAGCCCGCCGGAGCCAACGGCGATTTGCGCCTGCAAGGCGTTATAGCCCGCCCCCTGCGGATCTATATAAGGATTTAAAAACGTGGTGATGCGCAATTTTTGGTATGGCTCTAGAAACCAAAACCATCCGGCGATTGAAACCGCGGCCGCTAAAATAAAAAGTGCGGCTAAATGTCTCTTTGATACCCCGGAAATTAATACCATCCCGAACCACAAAATTCCGAAAGTAATGGCGCTCCCGAGATCCGGCTGAAAAAAAATCAAAAGCGCGGGTATAAATGCATACATTGCCGATACTAAAATATGCCGGAGGTGCGCGATTTCGATATGCCGGCGGGAAAAATATTTGGCGAGCACCAAGGCAGTAAATATCTTCATCGGTTCAGATGGCTGGATGGCGAACGCCGACCAACGAAACCAGCTGGATTCAGAAAAAATAAGCAACAATAAAAGAACCGCCAAACCTCCCAGATAAATAAATATAATAAACCCCGAATTAAATATTCGCCAATCAATATTAGACGCTGAGATAAAAACTGAAATTCCAACTCCGACCCACAATAGCTGACGCCAAAAAAAGTAATCTGACCCGCCGTCAAATGATTTCATGGTAACCAAGCCGGCGATCATCAACGGCGCGGTAAATTCCAAGAGCGACCAATCGATTAAGCGTAGGAATCGAGATGTCATAGTAATCAGTAACCAGTAACTAGTAACTGGGGGAAAATGCATTTAACATTCAATGTTTGCCCTAATTACCGATTACTGTTTACCAGTTCCTCAATTATGGTATTTTTCGAATATAAATTTCGATCCTTGCCGGCTCCTCGGAGATGGCAAACGGCCAGGTAAACCCGACTCCTCGCTCAGACTCATCGGCGATTGAATCTACGATGGTCCGGCTCACGGCAATTGCATTTTCACTCCCATCCAGAAGCAAAGCAACCGCTTCAATTTTTTGAACTTCAAATATGCCATTATTCCTCAGGGTCGCCTCCAAACGGCTGGATGGCTGGCGGATAAGCCGATAACCAAATGACACAATATCGGGATTGGGGCTCTCGACACGCTCCCAATTAATAGGATCGATTTCGATAGACGCCCGCAGAGGAATTCGCTCGAGGGTTTGGATATTCGATTCAAAAATCACAAAGTTTTCGTTTGGATTTATGAAGGTGCGGCCCTCGCGGATCGCGATTAAGATATTGTCTTTATCGTGGAGTTTAAAGCGATAAACTATTTCTTTAGCTCCGGCGAGTGTATTCGGATTTGTTACAAGTGCCGCAGCGTCATAAAACCCCTTATCTATCTCAAAAAACCGGGTCCAGGTTACACGGACATTTCCTATATTGCCGAGGCATTTTTTATCGCACGCTCCTCCGCAATCAACGCCTCCTTCATCCTGATTTTGGCGGTTGTCAAAACAGGTGGCCGCCGGCATGAAATACCAAATAACCCATCCAACCGACAAAGCGACTACTACAGCAAAAACGCCGAAATAGGCCAGTTGTCTCCGCGTTCTCCAAGAAAAAATGGGCATACCCCGTTAAGACAAAATCGAATGTGCTTTGTTAAACTCTCACCAAAGCACCGGTTTTATCTCTTTAAACTATTTAAATGATAATAATTGTTCTGTCCCGCAAAGCACTATGTTTAACTTTCGATTTTGTCTTACGGGGCATAAATAAATAATACTGGATTTGGTGGTAGATTTAAAGTCAAACTCCGGCATAGCTCATAAGAAAAGAGGCCGCGTTAGCGACCCCCTTTGTATATTTTTCGTGAACTTATCGTGAACGAACCACTTTGAGCACTTTCTTAGAAATGATCTCAAAATTCAAAACTCCGAAAATCCCTCCGGCGAGAGCGCCGACCAACGTACCGGTGGCCGAATCAACGATCAGCGCTCCGGCAACCGCGCCCAATCCGCCATCAAAAAGGCAAAGCAGACGAAGTTCGGAGTGAATGAGGATAAACACGTTCCAGATAAAACGCGGCAGAAACAAAGCAGTATATTTTACGATTACGAAGATCAGATACGGAACCCCAACCAGAAGATTCGTGAACGGATTAAGTTGCTTGGCCATTAAAATGGTTCTTTCTCGTTGATCCATGTTTTGATCAGAATCTTTGACGATCATGCGAAATAAGTTTGTTAGCATCCCTGCCATTAACGTAAAGACCAAAATGAGCTCCAACAATTTGGTTGTCTCTACAGACAAGCCCAGCAATCTCATGCTGAAAAAAGGAAGAACGTTACTAGCACAAATTGCCAAGGCAACAAAGGCCGGGAAAATCTCACTCATTCCATCTACAGTTTTTCTCCACGCCTGCGGTATAGCGACGATAAACCCCTTAAAATCGTATGCCAAATAACTTACCAAGCCGCCGAGCAAAAATCCCAAAAGCAAGCTCCACCCCGAAGGGTAGAATAGTTGGTGCGCTAGAAACGCGCCAACTCCCCCGCCCAAGACGCAGGCCGCAAAAATACGATTTCGCGTGTTCATTGGTTAGCTCCTCCTTTTTGGCCGTTTTTCAATTCTGCCCCAATATTATCAAAGTCGGTTTTTTTGTCAACGGCTTATTTTTTAATCGTCACCGCTTCAACGCCTTTTATCTTCTTGACACGAAGCTGGGCTTTGCCGATGACATCCTTGTCTTTAGCCAAAAATTTGATAGTTATAGTCGGAATTGAAAGCCCTTCAGCGCGGCTTTCAACATTTTCAATATTTATGCCCAATGTAGCAAGCACAGTGGTAATGTCTTTAAGCATGCCCACTCGATTCTCAACTCCAACAATCATCTCAACTATCTTCCGCTTGAGAATCGCCTTAGGAATTATCCCGCCGAGCCGCAGGGCTTGGCGGATATGCGAACGGGCGATAGAAGTTTTTACAAATTCCAGCCATTCTCGCGATGGTTTTTTGTTTTTTTGAGTGAGGATTTCCACCACATCCTCGCTTTGCAATTGGTGGTCCAAGGAAACAAGTTTGCCATTTACTTTCGCCCCTGACGCGCGATTGCCGATGTCAGTATGAACGCGGTAAGCAAAATCGATCGTTGTTGCGCCTTCTGGCAAATCTATGACTTCGCCCGTGGGAGTCAAGACAAAAATACGGTCTTTGAAAAAATCAATTTTCAAAGATTCCAAAAAATCCTCTGAATCGCGAGAGTTTTTGCGGAAACTATCCTGCCATTCTCTAAGCTGACCGACCCAGGCAAACTTCGCGCCTTGCAAGTGTTCGGCGTGTTTCGGCTTCCCGGCTTCTTCCCAGGCCCAGTGCGCGGCAATGCCCATTTCCGATTCGCGATGCATTTCAAGAGTCCTGATTTGAAATTCAACAATTTGATCGTTTAGGCAAAAAACTGTTGTGTGCAATGATTGATAGCCGTTTGGCTTTGGCAGCGCGATGTAATCCTTAATCCGTCCGGGAAGCGGCCGCCATTTTTTATGTATAACCCCGAGCGCGCCGTAAGCGTCACTCACGTTTTCTACAATCATGCGTATAGCGACTAAATCAAAAATCCTCGACCAATCCATATCGTAACGAAGCAATTTTCTCCACAAGCTGTAATTGTGTTTAACCCGCGCTCGCACCTCAATTGGTCTGATGTTTTCTTCACCCAGCGCTTTTTTTACAGCGGGTATCACGCGCTCAAGGTATTTCTCGCGAGGCCCAATCCGGTTTTTGAGTTCAAGCACCATCCATTTGTACTCATCCGGATAGACGTATTTGAATGCCGAATCTTCGAGCCTCGCTTTGATATCCCAGATGCCGAGACGATCGGCTAGCGGAGCGTATATTTCCAGGGTCTCCTTGGCTATGCGCAACCGCTTTTCCGGATACGGCAAGTACTCAAGCGTTTCCATGTTATGCAGGCGGTCAAGCAACTTAATGATAACAATTCGTATGTCTTCGGCAGTGGCCAAAAACATTTTGCGCATTGATTCGGCGGCTCGTTCAATGCCGTGGTATTTGAGGCGGTCCACTTTGGTTACCCCATTTACCAGAAAAGCGACATCCGGGCCGAACTTCCGGCGAATCTCGCGCAAAGTCGCGCCTTGGTCTTCCACGGTATCATGAAGGAGGGCCGCGCTGATCGTGGGCGCATCCATTCGCAGAGCCGCTACTTTAAGCGACACGGCTATTGGGTGGGTAATATACTCTTCCCCGGAGAATCTTTTTTGGTCTTTATGCGCCTCGGCGGCAAAAAAGAAAGCCCGTTCGATCATGGCTCTATCATCTAATCCGGCTTTGGATTCATCCAGCTTTAATTGGTATTCGCCCCACGTCATTTTTTGAATTTACACTCTTTACTTGAACACTTCACATAATCCTTCATCTGCACCAGTGCGTTATTGCATTCTGGGCACAACTCCCCGGTTGGCTTTTGCCATGTGGCAAAATCGCAGTTGGGGTAACGGGAACATCCGTAAAATATCCGCTTGCGTCTGGTACGCCGTTCAATCACATCGCCTTCCTTGCATTTTAGACATTTGATGTTAAGAGGGGCAGTAGCGATATTTTTTGTGAATTTGCATTCCGGAAATCCGGAGCAAGCGATGAATTTTCCAAAGCGGCCATAGCGGATAACCAAGGATTTGGCGCACTCCGGACACTTTTCGCCTATTTCTTCAGTCATATTTTCTTTTTCAACAGTGTCGTATTTTTCCCGCAAATTCTTCTCAAATGGACCATAGAATTCGTTAAGTACCGATAGGCCATTCTTTTCTCCTTCGGCAATTTGATCGAGTTCCGTTTCCATGTGCGCCGTAAAATCTATATCAACGATATCGGGGAAGTTGATAACGAGCATGTCGTTTACTTTTTCGCCGATTTCAGAAGGAATCAGTTGCTTTGTCTCGTTTTTTGCGACATAGCCGCGTTCTTGGATCACCGACATAGTCGGAGCGTATGTTGACGGCCGGCCAATGCCGAATTTTTCAAGCGCCTTGATTAAGCTTGCTTCAGTGTAGCGCGACGGCGGCTGCGTTAGATGGTTTGCGCTATTTATCTCATGGGTTTGCAGTTTGTCGCCGCTTTTCAAAGCCGGCAAAATTATGTCTTCGAATGCGGCCGAAGTCATTTTTAAAAATCCGTCAAAATTAAGAATGCTTCCGCTTGCGCGCAGGGTATATGTGCTTTTATCTGGCCCGACGGGCTCATTTTCGATTTTTATGACAGTTTGCCCGAATTGGGCGTTGGGCATTTGGGTTGCCAAGAATCTGCGCCAGATCAAGTTGTAGAGGCGGTGCTGATCAGAAGTAAGATCATTTTTGACGCTCTCCGGAGAAATGTTTGCGTCAGTTGGCCGGATCGCCTCGTGGGCTTCTTGCGCGCCCTTTGATTTAGTTTTGAATCGTCGGGGTTGGGCCAAGGCGTAGCGCTCGCCAATTGCAGTAGCTAAGTATTTACGCGCATCTGCCAGCGCGCTTTCGGATAAGCTTACTGAGTCGGTCCGCATATAGGTTATGAGGCCGGTGCGGCCTTCGTTTTTGATATCAATGCCTTCATAAAGCTGTTGAGCAATGAGCATGGTTTTTTTGGCCGAATACCTAAGTCGGCTCCAGGCCTCCTGTTGAAGCGTCGAGGTGGTAAAAGGCGGTTTAGGCGAACGTTCCTGCATCTTTTCTTCAATGCCGGTAATTTTTAATTCGGAGCGCTTAAGTTCCTCAACTATTTTTTGGGCCTCAATACCGCTTTTGAGGCCGGGTTTTTCAACTGGCTTGCCGTTTATTTCTGAAAGCAGCGCGCCAAATATTTTGCATTCGGGTGATTTTCCGCCCATACAGCCGGTTTTCTGTAAAAGCGCTTCAATCGTCCAGTACTCCTCCGGCTTGAATGCCCGAATTTCGCGCTCGCGTTCCACCACCAACCGGACCGCGACCGATTGCACGCGCCCCGCAGAAAGTCCGCGCATTATTTTTTTCCACAAAAACGGCGATAACTTGTATCCAACCAAGCGGTCAAGAATACGTCTGGTTTGCTGAGCATCCACCAGGTTTTCGTTAATCTGACGGGGGTTTTTAAGCGCTTCCTCGATGGCCTTTTTGGTGATTTCATGAAAGACAATCCGCTCCACATTTTTGATTTTTGATTTTCCCTCGACCTGAGCTCGGGACGAAGGTTGATTTTTGATTTCGTTCAAGCCGAGAGCTTGAACGAGATGCCACGCGATAGCCTCGCCTTCACGATCTTCGTCAGTTGCCAGAATTAAATCATCGGCTTTTTTTACCAGCTCTTTTAATTTCTTAATATTCGGCTGGGCTCTGCGCGGAATGACATATTGCGGTTCAAAATTTTTTTCGACATCTACGCCGAGTTTATACGACGGAAGATCGCGGACGTGTCCGTAACTCGAATCTACGAGAAAATCGCTCCCGAGAAAACGCGAGATTGTTTTAGCTTTAGTGGGAGATTCAACTATAACTAGTTTCATATTTTATAAAATAATCCGGCATTATTTTTTATCGCGCCTTTTATTTCAAGAGTGGACAGCTTCTGGTTTATTGCCGATATGTTTTGGTTAAGCAATTCAGTCAATTCGTCTGCCGACTGCGGCTTACTTAAGTGACGCAGTATATTATTTTCTAACTCGTCAAGATTGTCAAGTCTTGCCGATTCTGCATCTAGCCCGATAAGTTCAAGCGCATCCCCAGCATTTCGTATTATCGCCGCGCCATTTTTAATTAGCAGATTTGTCCCGCGCGAGTTTATGGACGTTGTTTCTCCGGGAACCGCGCCGACATCACGATTGTACTGCATGGCGAGGTCGGCGGTGATAAGCGCGCCAGATTTTTCCGGCGCTTCAACAACAATCGTTGCTTTGGCCAGTCCGGCCACAATCCGGTTGCGCTGAGGAAAAGTCCATTTGTCCGCGGGATGAGTATGTTCATATTCAGATATTATCGCTCCGCCGGTTTCTATAATTTTCCGGGCGAGCCCGCGATTAATAGTCGGCTGAATATTTAATATCCCGGAACCAAGCACGGCCCAAGTTGGGCTACCTCCTTCCAGCGCGCCTTTGTGCGCCGCGGTGTCTACCCCCATGGCGAGTCCGCTTACTATAATTACCCCCATGCTCGAAAGCTCGCGCGCGAGTGAAAGCGCAGCTTCTATGCCATATCGCGTTGCTTTCCTCGTGCCGACGATCGCTATTTTCGGTTTATCCTCATGAGCCATAATTTCTCCCAAAAAGTTTATTGCTTGCGGCGGGTCAGCGATTTCCTTAAGCATTTTCGGGTAATCAGCCGATGAAATTTTCACGGTTTTTATATTTTCCCGACTCATAATAGATACCCTTACTATATATAAATAATTTTAATGTGGTCAACGCGCCCCGCACCAGAGCAAAGCACGGTGCGGGGCAGCCCCGAACCGTGATTGCCTTGCAATCTCTGGTTCGGGGGCGAGCTTGACTTTCGGCGCATTTAGATTATAATGATGGCAGAAAGGAGGTAGCCGCATGATCCAAGATTACAGCTCGCACGGGATCATTTTCAGCAAAAATTACATGAATATTGCGATCGTCGATGACCCGGGGCATGCTGGAAAAAAGCCCGGCCTCACTCTGCCCGGAGGCCGGCCAAAACCAAAAGATAAGCATGACCCGTTGGAGACTTTTTATCGCGAGGCTCGGGTTGAAATAGGCGTCTCCAGAAGTCAAATGGAACTGCTAGGGGTTATACGAGACGGTTCGACCGTTATCATCCCCGGCAATCCGCCTAAAGAAGTACTGCAATATGTCTATCTGGCGCACGCGCTTTCGCCAGGGAATCCGAATTTAGTTATTGAAGGCGAAACCGATGGTTGGTTTTGGGCGCCGTTTGAACCCAAAGGCCCGCCGGAAGCCCGAGGCAAGAAATTATACGCCACCTACAGAAGCCTGTGGCGCGACGAAAAGTTTTTAGAGATGACCGCCCCTCTATATGAGAAATCGTGGGAAGTGTGGGCTATGAGCCGAAAGGCCGCTCGTTAAGAGCGGCCTTGTTTTTTTACCTGACGCTGATATAAATAATATAGATTGAAAAAACCTTGTTTTGCATAATGGAGGCCGCACATGGAGTTTTTCCGGGACACTATGGAAAGAATAGCCGAAGCTGTTCGCGTGGCCAACTTGCCGGAATGGCTTTTAAGAGAATTGAGCGCGCCAAAAGACGTCAAGGAGATGAAGATCCGCGTTTTGACTAAACGCGGCCGCGAAGATTTCAGTGGAGTTCGAGTTTGGCAGACCAATCGCAATTCTACGGGCGATCTCCCATACAAAGGCGGCTTACGTTATATGGCCTACGCCACCGACGGCGAAATGATTAGAGCCGGACGAGCCTTGGCCGTTGACATGACGCTTAAAAATGCACTTTATAACCTGCCATTTGGCGGAGCTAAGGGCATTCTTAATATAAATCCGGCTGACCGCAGCAGTGACGAACTCGAAGCCATTACCAAAGAATTGACTCTGGAGCTTATTTTCAATAATGCTCTCGGCCCAAATATAGATGTGCTTGGTCCGGATTATGGTACAAATCCAGAAACAATGAAATGGATTTATCAGCAATACGCGCGACTGAATATCATTATGCACCGGCCCAGCCCCGCGGCTGTGGTGACCGGCAAACCACTTGAATTATTCGGTTTTCCGGGCCGGGAAGACGCCACTGCCAGAGGCGGCCTGATAGTTTTTAACGAAATAATTAAGCCGCCTAAACCTTTGCGCTTTGCCATTCAAGGATTCGGCAATGTCGGCGAAAACCTGGCGCGTTTGCTCGATGTCGATCAGTTCCAGGCAAACGGCGAAAGTCATAAAATTACCGCGATAAGCGACGAGTTTTCCGGAGTTTACAACCCGCACGGTCTTAAATACAGTGAACTTTCGGCTTACTACCGTGAATATCATAGTTTTTCAGGGTGTCCATTTGGCGACGCGATCCGCCCCGAAGAAATAACTCTGGCTGGCGAGTACGATGTGTTTGCGACTGCGGCCAAAGAGGGATTGCTAAACACGCAAAATGCCGATGAGCTGAAAACCAAAATCGTTTTGGAGCTCGGCAATGGAGCCGTTACTGCCGAGGCCGATAAAATCTTTAACGACAGAGGCGTTGAGGTCATACCCGATATTTTCGCGAATTCCGGAGGAGTTATCGTTTCGTTTTTCGAGTGGCGCAAAAATCTTTCCGATGTTTTCCACGCCGTTGATTTAGGCGAACTTTTGCACTGGGGGCAGGAAGAATTGTCTAAAATCATGAAAAACTGCGTGAGAGAGGTCCTGGAAGTAAAAGAAGAATTCAGGTGCACTTTGCGCGAGGCAACGCATATCGTCGCCTTGAGGCGCTTAGCGACGTCTCTGCGCAGCAAGCATGGTTATAAATAAAGAACAAAAAAACTCCAACGATTTCTCGTTGGAGTTTGTGTTTATTCGCGAGATATACCTATTGTTTTTATCCGTAAGGAATATATCATATCTTGATAAGTATGTCAAAAGATGCCAATAAAATTTTTGAGGACGAAAATATTATTGTTTTAAATAAGCCGGCCGGAATTGAATCCGAAAAACTTGCTGCGGAGTTTTTGTTAGCGCATCGCTTGGATAAAGCCACTTCCGGTGTTTTGGTTTTGGCAAAAAATAAACAAACGCAGGAATTTTTACGAGCGCAATTCAAGGAACGGAAAATTAAAAAAGAATACCGCGCCTTGGTATTTGGGGAAATTAAAAA
>CAYIFA010000027.1:8571-11840 GCA_964362625.1 uncultured Candidatus Saccharibacteria bacterium | reverse complement strand
GAATTGCCATTTTCCCATTGTAGGGAAAACCGCCATATGTGCTTGCACATTACCAAGTTCGCTTGACTTTTTTACGTAAGAGGAGTATAAGTGATGCAGTGTCAACAAGAACGGAGTGGGGAAATGTCAGAAAAACACGAAGAACTCATCAAGCTCTTTGAAGAGGTAAAGGAACAGAAAAAGAAGATCGCGGTGTTTTTGCAGGATAGTCCGGATCCGGACGCGGTCGGATCGGCCGCGGGAATTCACATTATTGCCGAACATGTCGGCGTGGGCGTGGACATCTTTTATGGCGGGGAGATTTCGCATCCTCAAAACCAGGTGTTGGTCAAAGCGCTGCAGATGGATCTGCAAAAATACGATCGGTTCAATGGGCACGAGCTTCTGTACGGCCTTATCGTGTTTTGCGATATTACTTCATCGCAGGGAAAGCACATGGGTAATATCGGCGTTAAGCCGGATGTGGTTATCGACCATCATCGCGACAAGCCGGAGAATAATACCAAGTTCGTTGATATCAGGCCGGTTGGCGCCGCCAGTTCTATAGTTACAGAATATTTGAGGAAAATGAATATTTTGCAGAAAGGCGATGAGCATCATGCTCGGGTGGCAACTGCACTTTTCTGGGGAGTGAAAACCGACACCAATGAATGGTTGTCGGAAAACGTTTCCCAGATTGACGAGGAAGCTCCAAGGTATTTGAGAGAATACCTGGATCACGACATGAACGATAGAATCAGACATTTTCCGATCCCGGACTTTATTTTTGAGTGTGAAGCAAAAGCGGAAATGAGCAAAAAGGTCCAGTCGGGGTGTTTGACGGCGGGTTTGGGGTACCTGACTCCGGTTCAGCGCGACGCAATTCCGGTGGTAGCGGACAGACAATTGCGCAGACACGGCATATCAACAGTTGTTGTCTTTGCGATCGTCGGCGATACTTTGCATGTCAGCTTGCGTACTAAAGATGACAAGCTTGATGAAAAGGATTTTCTTGCTTCGATTTTCGGTCAGAATGATTCCGGGTCAAAGCACGGTTCGGGTGGAGCCAAGGTTCCGCTTGGGGTCTTTGCTCCTGATCCGAAGTCGCCGGAAGACGAAAAACAATCTTTTTGGCAGTATATTTCAGAATGGCTCACTCGTCGGGTCTTCGAGTTTTTGTCGGAGAGATCATAGTTTGGGCATCTTGAATGGCAGCTCTTTACGGGTTGCCATTTTTGTTTTGGAATAATTGATTAGTCCCCGCAGTTCTTGACAAGCGTAAATTCTTTGCATTAGGATAGAGTATTAGCAGTCATAGGTTGAGACTGCTAATGAATTAACCTAATTATCCTAATTGACCTAATTAGAGCAATTAGACATTTATAATTTCGATATATATATATGAGTAAATTAACAATCAAACCATTGGGAGACAGGGTTCTTTTGGAGCCGTTGTCAAAGAGCGAATTGGAGGGCAAAACTGCCTCCGGTATTGTTATCCCGGATACCGCCGAGAAAGAACGTCCGGAGCAAGGTCGGGTAGTCGCGGTTGGCGACGGCCGCCGCACCGAACAAGGAGCATTGGTGCCGCTCGCTATAAAAAAGGGCCAGCGCGTAATTTTCACAAAATACGGCCCGTCCGAAATAAAAGTCGATGGAAAAGAATATTTAATCGCTAAAGAGGATGATGTCCTCGCGATTATTGAATAGTTCGACTAGCTCACTATAAATAATATGGCAAAACAAATTTTATTTAATGAAAAAGCAAGGGAAGCGTTAAAACGCGGAGTTGATGCTTTGGCCAACACCGTGAAAATCACGCTCGGCCCGAAAGGGAGGAACGTTGTGCTTGATAAAAGTTTTGGGGCACCGACCATCACCAATGATGGCGTAACCATTGCCAAAGAAATCGAACTGGAAGACAAGGCCGAAAATATGGGTGCGGAATTGATTAAAGAGGTGGCGACCAAAACCAATGATGTGGCTGGAGACGGCACCACTACCGCCACATTGCTTGCGCAGGCAATCGTAACCGAGGGTCTTAAAAATATCGCGGCCGGTTCAAACCCCATGGTTCTTAAACGCGGCATTGAAAAAGCGGTTAACGAGATTGTAGTCGCTCTTAAGAGGTTATCAACACCGACTGTCGGCAAAGAAGAAATTACTAACGTCGCGACAATTTCTGCCAAGGATCCGGAAATCGGCAAAAAAATCGCCGAAGTTATTTCCGAAGTCGGCAAAGACGGCGTAGTTACCGTCGAAGAATCGCAGACTTTTGGCATTGATCATGAAGTAGTGGAGGGCATGAAATTTGATAAAGGATATGTCTCGCACTACATGGTCACTAATGCAGATCGTATGGAATCTGTTTATAACGATGTCAGGATTTTGATTACTGATAAGAAAATTTCGGCGATCCACGACATCCTTCCGCTTCTGGAAAAAGTAGCGCAGTCAGGCAAGAAAGAATTGGTAATAATTGCCGAAGATGTTGATGGCGAGGCATTGGCGACTCTGGTAGTAAACAAACTGCGCGGCACGTTTAATACTTTGGCGCTCAAAGCCCCGGGTTATGGCGATCGCAGAAAAGAAATGCTGGAAGATATCGCGATTGTTACCGGTGGACAAGTGATTTCGGAGGAGATAGGCGTTAAGCTGGACAAGGCGGACGTAAATATGCTGGGACAGGCCCGTCGGGTGGTAGCTACCAAAGAAGACACAATAATTATCGGCGGCAAAGGCAAAAAATCAGATATTGAAAAGAGGGTCGCGCAAATCAAGACGCAAATCGAGCAATCAACTTCGGATTTTGATAAAGACAAATTAAAAGAGCGGATGGCCAAACTTTCGGGCGGTGTAGCTATAATACGCGTGGGCGCCGCCACCGAAGTAGAGCAGAAAGAAAAACAACACCGGATTGAAGACGCAATTTCGGCGACCAAAGCCGCGATTGAAGAGGGAATTCTGCCCGGGGGAGGCGTCGCCTTTGTGCGCGCGGCATCCGCCCTCGATTCAATGCTTGAAGATTACCAAAAACGCAAAGGTGTTGATCGTGATGAATGGCTGGGTATGGAGATAGTTTATAAAGCGATTCACAAGCCGCTTTGGCAAATAGCTGAAAACGCTGGAATTTCCGGAGAGGTGGCGGTTGAGCGGGTAAAGAAAATGCGCGGCTCCAAAGGGTTTAACGCCGCGAATGGAGAATTTGATGTTGATATGCTGGAGACCGGAATAGTGGATCCGACCAAAGTGACTCGTTCGGCTCTACAGAACGCGGCATCTGTCGCCGG
>CAYIFA010000027.1:0-8471 GCA_964362625.1 uncultured Candidatus Saccharibacteria bacterium | reverse complement strand
ATAACAGAAAAGCGCCACACCCGCGCTTTTTTGTTGACTTCCTTTTTGAGCTATGATATAAGAAGACTAGAAATCACGGAGAAATCTTTGACAAAAAGGAGGTAGTTGCTATGCAGATTTTTGGGTGGAGAAAGCGTACGTCGGTGTATAATCCAAACCTATCTGCCTTGACTCGGGGTTTTTCTAATGATCCCGATGAAGTCGCGGTGGCGTTTCATAGAGTTTCTTTATCGCGGTATGGAAATTCAGCGATATCGGGTTACCGGGTGGCCGAATTCAACGGTAAAATTTATAATCATCCCCTGGAGTCCTACACCATTAAGACCGGTCCAGACACAGAAGCGGTAGGCGTGTCTGGAGCGATAAGTGTATCTCTAAAAGACGGGGCCAGTATCTATTTTACCATCCATGAAACTAGTGTTTCGGCACTATTTGAGAATCGGCAAGCGGCGGAGGTCGAACAGTTCTTTGAAGAGCTAGCGGAATATTTGCGGGCAAACCCGATTTACAGAGGAAAGGCGATAACGACTTATAGGAAATTCATAGACCTGCCAAATATTTCGCCTGGAAAGGTAGTTTATAGCGATAAGGTCTGGAAAGAACTGAATGAGCACGTATGGTCGTTAATCAGAAAACCAGATGAATGCGAAAGAGTTGGCGTGAATCTGCCGAGAAAAATTTTGTTCCAGGGGCTTTTTGGCTCGGGTAAGACCCTGGCCGCCAATATTACGGCAAAAATCGCGATAGAAAACGGATGGACCGCGATAGTTATGCCGACATCCGGTCCGCAGGCATCACTGGCTCTCCCGGCGGCAGTATTGTTTGCTGGCCGCAATAGTCCGGCGCTTCTGATTATCGAAGACATTGAATTGGAACAGAGAGATGATAACGCATACGTCCTAAAGAATATGCTTGATGCGTTTGATGGCCTAGTGACCAAGTGGATGAAAATTATGATCATTATTACGACCAACTATCCGGATAAGATTACCGCCGCGATGAATCGGCCCGGACGGATTGATAAGGTAATTAAATTCGGCGAGCTGGATCCGGAGAATCTCAAGCGACTGGTTCTTAGGGTTGCCGGCGAAGATAAATTCAGTCCGGATATCAGTTGGGCGAGTGTGGTGAGCGCGTGCAAAGACTATACGCCGGCCTTTGTGGAAGGGGTTTCGAAAAATGCAGCGCTTGAATATATATCCGCGGATGCCAAGTTTATTACTGAGAAAATGTTGGTGGATGCGGCCAATGACCTTAGAGAACAGTTTGAAAACTGCCGTAAAGGGTTTGGTGCCTATCTTTAATTTTTAATCGAACCTAAACAAAAAACGGCCTCGACTTTCGTCGCGGCCGTTTTTCTTTTAATACCTCGGTTTCTCTCGGTATTAGTAGCGATCCCTATTGAATCGCGGTTTTGGGCGGTAGCAGTTTTTGCAGCGCAGTTGGTCGATGCGCGATGGGTCCGGTTGGAAAGGAAGTTCCTTTATTTCCGTACCGCACTCTGCGCATTTCCAATCGCCCTGAAACATCTGCCGCTGCGGCCGATCGCCGCCTCCGTACCCGCCTCTATCGTTAAAAGCCATTTTTGCGTAATACTTTTTGTTAATCTCGACTCTTCAAGAAATACTAGGCGAAAACGGTTTTTAATAACGCTCGGCCTATACTTTCTTTATTGAACCAGTATACGCTATGCACAAAAAATAGTCAATGGCCAGTAAAAATCCTATTCAGATATAGCAAAAAAATTAAGCGGGTGACTTAGTCACCCGCTTTGTTCTATGTGTTATTTATTTCTTTGCGCTAAGGGCTTGGCGGCGCGCGGCCAGGCGGGCCGCCACTGTCGCATCCAGGGTTGAATCGGCAACCGAACCGGTAACCCGCCCCAGCTCACGGTCCAATTTATTGTCGGCAACTGCCGCTCTGCGCCTTAGACGCTCGGCCACATTGTCGACATTCGGCATCTCGGAGAGCGCGACGCCCGAGAGGAGTTTGGCCGACTTCTCTTTCGCGGTAGTCGTATCCTTGAGATCGCGCAGAACTGCGATCTGACCATCAACGTTGGCGCGCTTCAAGTCGATCTTTGCGACCATATCATCGAACTTGACCAGTTCTTCTTTTGCGGCATCAAGCTTGGTATGTTTGGTTTTAATTTGATCTTCCAAGGTCATTAGTTGTGCTTCCAGCACCGCGGCTTGAGAATCATTGCTGGGATCGTTGTCAGTGAGCAACGTTGTGATGTTAGCATCGGCTGCTTTGTGTCGCGCATCAAGTCCGATGATTTCAACCGGCAGAGTCTTCACATCTGATCGCAACGCGGCGGCCTGATCATCAAGCGTATCGCGCGCAGTTTGCAGATCGCGCGCATGTTGCTCAAGCGCTCCTATGTCATTCCAGTTAGTAACCTTGTCAAGCAAGGTATGAACATTGGAAAGGACAATGGTCCGGGTCTTTTGATACGCAGTTGCCATTTCTTTTCTCCCCCCGTCGTGTGTTTAGTACCCGGTTCCGGGTCTTTCTTCGGTTGGCTCGTTTGACTGCGAGCTTGTTTCGGTCCCACCCCATGCTTGTTCCCGGCCGCCGCCGCTGCCGGAAGCGCCCCAGGAATGTTCTGTGCCGCCTCCTTTCCCGGAAATACCCCAGTCTCTTTGTTCGCCGCCGCCTTTTGAAGGCTCGTCAACAATGACCGGAACATCCGGATCTCTGTGTCGCTGGGTCGTCCAGCGATCTTCCATTGGTCGATCTCGGTCTCTATCATCAATGACAATCGGAGTAGGAATTATTACCGGAGAATCCCGGATGATGATTGTTTCCTTATGATGCGTTTTTGTGTGTCGGTCGTGAACAGTTTGTGCGCCGGTATTAACCGGGTTAGTGGGCATTTGCGGTACCGGCGGATCTTGGGTCGGGGCATTACGCTTTGGCTCATCGCCGCGCAAGGCACTTCGAAGATTTTCTTCGGTTTGGGCAATCAGCTGTTCAGCATTCGCGAATAAAGTAGCAGCTCCAGCGTAACGGTTTTTCATTGCCGAATATTCCGTAACCGATAGCCGGGGGGTATCCGGATTATTTGAACTTCGGTTCAACCCGTTGAATCTGGCCGCAGCTTCGTTGTAGCTGGCCTCAGCGCGATCAAGGCTTTCATTAATAACTCTGACCCAGTTGCTCGGTAGAGACGCTTGCGCGATCTTAGCCTTAAGAATCGCAAGCAGTCCTTCAATGGCATTTAGCGCCTGGCTGCAGCGGCCGCGTTCGGTCTGGGCTTCACGCTGAGCGGCGCGCCTTTTTTCGGTTTGCCCGAAGATCCAGAATGCCAGCCAGGCCAGCAATCCGATCGCGCCAAGAGCAATGATCCAGCCGAATACCTTCCAGAGTCCGCTAAAGTTAGCCGGGTGATTGATTACAACCGCCTTGCCTTCTTGTGAAGGTTTTACGCTGATTAGATCAGCGACATCGCTGATGCCGATTAACACGCCCCCGACCGTATCTCCGTCGCGGAATCGTCCCGACATGTCATTGTTGTATCGTGCTTCGTTCGATGAAAGCCGCGGAGACCATTGACCGCCGTAATAAACCGCGTGTGATTTCTTCTTCGGCACAACGGTAAATAAAATGAGGTTGTTTTTAAATCCGCCATCAGCTGCTTTCCAGGACTTACATTTTGCAAGCATTGTATCTCGGTACTCGGCCAGATTCTTATTCATTTCGCCTTGATCGTTGCGATGATATGAGGATAGAAATAGCACCCGTACGTCTGCGCCTAAGTTAGTAAGGGCAGCCATGCCATTTTGTAGCTGTTCTTTAGCGCTGGCATCCAGCAGGTTGGTTTCATCAACTATCGGATCTTTGCATTTATCGGCAAATGCCTGCGGTGCCACAAAAATTATTGACAATACGGACAAAATAGTCGCCAAAAGCAGCTTCTTTGGCATAACGCCTCCTTTTCTTTCATGTTCTTGTTTTCAATATCCGGTGTCATGCTAACATGATGCTGGTATTTGCGTCAAACGGTTCTGCGAAAAAAATTACAGATCAAAAAATGCACCCCTTTGGGCGGGGTGCGGTTTTCATATATTAACGATTTCCAGTATGTTGGTGTATTTTTCTAACATCTGCTGCATAGAAAATGAATGGCGTACGTGGTTACAGCCGTTCATCCCAAGTTTCGTCATTAAATCCCGATCGGTTATTGCTCGAATTAGTGATCGCGCTAGTTCTTCCGGGTTACATTCTTTTATTAGCAAACCGGTTTTCTCGTGGATTAATTGCTCCGATGTGCCGCCGTCGTCGTTGCCAATAGCGGGCAGTCCGACTGACAGCGCTTCCAGCAGCGCGTTCGGGCATCCTTGATTTTTTCCTAGTACGACGCAGACATCGAAATCCGGAAGTTGTTTTATGACTTCGAAATGCGGACCGTAGAAAAATATTCTTTTATTTAATTCCGTATTGGTTTCCGACAAAACCTTTCTGGCGTAATCGTCGTGAAAGTATTCCGCCGCTCCAAAAAAATGCAGTTGGGCATCCGGGATTTTCAGCCACACCAAACGTATGGCCGCGATTATTTCCAGAGTGAATTTAGCAGGGGCGATTCGGCCGTTCACTACTATTCGCGGAACCCCATGAATGGCGTAGTCGGTTTTTACTCTTGACGGGATCGGTACGCCATTAGGGATGATCATTGTTTTGCTTTCGCATTCGTGAGGATGCGGGCCGGCGTATTTTAGAATAAAGCGATTAAGACGTGCATAATATTCCTTTTGTGAAAATGCAATGAGTTTTTGGAATTCCTTTGTTTCGCACATCTCGTCGAACAAACTATCTCCCGGGCTTACATCTACGATGGCCGTATCGGTAAAAGCCAAAGATTTTGCCGTCAGCAATTTTATTTTGGCGTCCACATTCCAAAAACAAACTGTCCTAAAATTTTCTTGGGAAACTTTGGCTACGATGGTTTCGGCGAACGAAAACGTATCCCAGATGTCTCCGGCGCGCGTAACTTTGACGCCATTCGCTTTCAGCATCCGGTAGAAGTCCGGTGATGTCGAATTGCCGCAAACTAAAATTTCAAACGATAATCCGATGCGCGATTTCGCAAGATTAACCAGCGATCGCTGTGCTCCACCCGAGTTTAAATTGGCAGTAACAAAGAGAACCTTGCGGCTGGTTGCGTTCGGATACGCGAGTTGAGCGAGTGTCCAGAGCCGGTAGGCTGGAAAGTTTGCCCAGGAGGGGATTGCCGGTTTTGACCCAAGCGATTTAATAAGCGCCAGCATCCACTCTTTTTCCGGAGCGTCTTCCGAAATCAGGGCTAACCCCTCATGTCCGATTTCTCCTTGGCCGCCGACGCGCGTGGCCACAACCGGCAGACCGCCCATAAGCGCTTCGAGCGTTGCGATGCTTAAACCTTCGAATTTGCTGGTGTTCATTACCGCATCGAACGCCGGCAGACAGCATGCCGCGTTCGGAATAAAACCGGGCAAGGAAACCCGATGACGTAAGTCCAATTGATGGATTTCTTCGACCAGATCTTGCCAAAGTGAATGGCCGTGATTAGCCACCGGTCCGCCAACAATGACCAGATAGGCGTCCCGTTCTTTATGCAATGCCTTTAAAACACGGAGCGCGAAAGAATAATTTTTTTGATTTTTGACTGCGCCGATCATGCCGATTACAGCCGCGTCATTCGGTATATTCCAAGCTGTTCTGAAAAATTGGCGAGCCCCCGGGTTAAGATTGCGTCGTGGAGGAATGTGGCGGATTACTGATACGTTTCCTTCCCAACCGCTATCAACCAGATCTTTAGCGCAGGCATCGGAAACAGTGATTATATTTAGAGAACCACAAAGACTCGAAATATCTTCTGGCCAACCATCTTTAGCGTTATGCAGGACCGGAATAATATGCGCGCCACTTTCGGCTAGCGCGTCACGTTCTTCTTTCTTAAGAAGATGCGCGAGACACACCGGATTTTTGCTGGTCGTGATTGCCTTTCCGATCTGCCGCAGTTGTTCTATTATTTGCTTACCGTGCAGTCGTGTCACTCGCACGAATGGCGGTACCGGCCATTCGGTTTTCCGGTCGCGTAGTACAATTAGGTGGACTTTCCACTTCGGATGCGCTCGCGCCGACCAGTCAAGAATAATACGTTCCGCTCCACCAAGTGAAAGGCTGGCTATGGCGGCGTGCAGTTCGTTGTCAACGGGCATCCAAATAGGCGGTTGCTCGTCTGAGATTCGCGGCAACACCAGGTTCATGGTGTTTCCTTTCTTCTACTTTCAAGGGGCAATAATTCAAAAAAATGTTACCACGTTAATCTTTGTTTTGTCAATGAAAGGATAGTAAAATAAATGTGATGAGAATGAGTCTAAAATTCTTGACGCTTTTTATATTTGGCGTCTTTGCGGCGGCCGGAGCCGGTTATTATTTTGGCTATGATATCGGGTATGAGAAAGCGGTTAAGGATAAAGCCGTCGCCGAAGTCAACGGCAACGCATCCGAAAAAGCAGAACTAATTCGTGTGACTACTCCGCAGCCGAACCAGGTTGTTCAAAGCCCGTTAATTATAAAAGGTGAAGCGCGAGGGTATTGGTTTTTTGAGGCGAGTTTTCCGGTGAAGCTCGTGGATGCCAACGGGAAAAACATCCCGCTTGACCCTCCTTATATAATGGCGAAAGGCGAATGGATGACTGAAGATTTTGTGTCGTTTGAGGCAGCCTTGCGTTTTGAAAAACCCGAAACCAAAACTGGCACTTTAATTTTCCAAAAAGACAACCCTTCCGGCTTGCCGGAGTATGACGATTCGTTAACTGTCCCAGTTAGGTTTACTGAATATTAATCAATTTAAGTATGCTTAGGTTGTGTTATTCTAGTTACTTCATAGTCGTAAAATGATTAGAATAATTTTGTTAGCAAGAATAACTACAAGTTAATTTATGTTCAAAATCGATCAACCGTTTCCGGATTTTTCGCTTGAAATTTATCGGCCGGAGAAAGAAGACATCGGGCACATTAGGTTAAAAGATTTTAACAAAAAATGGCTCATACTTTTTTGGTACCCGAAAGATTTTACTTTTGTTTGTCCGACTGAACTTGCCGATTTAAACCGGCTTTATTCCGAATTTAAGAAATATAACGCGGAGATAGTTGCGGCAAGCACCGACACAGTATACACCCACAAAGGCTGGCTAGAGGCCGAAGAATTATTGAAAGGCGTTAAGTTTCCGATGGCTGCCGATCATAATGGCCGGCTTTCCAAGGGGCTCGGCATTTACGATGAAGAATCCGGAGTGGCCCAGCGCGCGGCATTCATTATTGATCCAACGGGGATTCTTCGTGCGGCAGATATTGTTTCAGATTCAATCGGTAGAAGTGCCGCAGAAATTTTACGCAAACTAAAAGCGCTTAATTTTGTAGCGAAGCATCCCGGCAAGGTTTGTCCGGCCAACTGGGATGAGGGGCAAGCGGTCCTTGAACCCTCCATTAAAAAAGCAGGAAAAGTTTTTAAGGAGTTGAAGTAAAACGGTAATTTACGAAAAAGTTGCGGGCTTCCCGATTAGGAAGCCCCTTTTGTTTATATCATGATATTCGGACTCATGCGGTGCTCATTAAGATGGTCAGTCAAGTTTATCATTGGTTTGCCGTGATCATCGGCTTTTACCAGAAACTTTTCGCCATCCCACAGTAAAATATTAATACAGCCGTTTTCTTGATGGATATCAAAATTATCTTTGACCGGGAGTCCGAGCACATGCGCCAAAAATAATTTATTTACTCCGCCATGCGCCACCACAATTATTTTATAATTTTGTCTATAAAAGTTTTGGGGCGATTTAATTTTTCCGGACAGGTGGCACGCCAGTAAAAACATGGTCCTCGTCATTCGCGTTTGCGCTCGCGCTTGCGACTCGCCGCCGGGGAAACATGACTTTTCCATTTCACGGCCAAGCCAAGCTTTCCAGTTATCGGTATAATCTTTGAATACCGCTTGATAACTTATCCCGTCAGCCACGCCATGCGATATCTCTTTTAGGCCGGATTCGTAAAAAATATTAGTTCGATTCTCAAGATTGTCGTTTATGATTCCGGCGGTTTCCATTGCGCGCGGCAACGGTGAGGCATGGATAGACAAGATTCGTTCACTTTTGAGTTTGGCGCCAATGGCCGATGCCTGGTTTTTCCCTTCCGGAGCTAGGCCGGGATCTCGCGGAGACTGTCCTTGGTGAATTTGTTCAATGTTCCAGATAGAAACACCATGGCGAATTAACCATATTTCTTGGGCTGGAATATCTGGTGTTAACAAGGCAACCGCCTTTCTTTGTTTTTAAATTGCCGCTAGATAATTTCTATCATTTTTATCGACTAGCGAAAACGCACAAAAGGGTTGACAAAACGGTATTTTCGAGTATAATGGTATGCAGGATCTCATATCCCGCTACAAATCGGGCTATGAGCCAAAAGTTGGCTCTTTTTATATA
>CAYIFA010000026.1:0-12836 GCA_964362625.1 uncultured Candidatus Saccharibacteria bacterium | reverse complement strand
TTTAGTTTCTACATAAAAATCTTTATGAAAAGCTTTTTTTTCAAAAAATAAGGCCCCGGTCGATGATTTACGCCCTCGGTAGGAATCGGACCCACATATGCGCATTAGAAGAGCGCTGTTCTATCCATTGAACTACGAGGGCAGTTTTATAATTCTACACCTTCGCGTCTCAAAAGTAAAATCTTCTGTTCTGCCCCGCGGTTATATCCACCAATCCTGCCGTCCGAACGCACCACTCGGTGACATGGAATATCTGAATCATAATTTTTGTTCAAAATATTGCCAACAGCGCGATAGGCCTTGGGGCGGCCGGCAAGTATTGCCACTTTTTTATAGGTTAAAACCGCTCCATCCGGAATATTTCTAACAATTTCTAGAACCTTTTCGCCGAACATTTTATTGACTGCCGGCTATAATGACGGATCCGACAAGACCGGCGAAGTAAGAATCCGGCTATAATCTAACGCGTTTCTGTCTATAATCTCAACGGCCGCGGCAAGTCCTTTGCGGTCAACAGTCAGCGTTCTACGCTCGTCGGGGAGATCTATTGTGGCAGATGTTATCTTACTGGTTGAGACGAAAACATATGCTCCGAACGCAACCGAACTGATAAAGCCCAAAATAAAGAAGACCACTAACCAATTCCAATATCCTGCCGGCGAGCCGCCCAATAAATAATAGGTTAACCGAGGGAGCGCTTTTATGATTTTAAAAATTTTTTTTACTAATCTGGCCATGCTATTTATTTATAAAACTCAGCAAACTGATGCTAGCACGCGTCTGCCAGTAACTGCCGGCCCCCTCCATCGAACGCAGAGCAAATGTCGCGTCGGTAATTTCAAGCTGATAAGACAAGGTTTCCAAAAGCTGTAAAAAACGGAAGTTTTGCCCGAAGCTTCCCTCGACGGATAACTGGAATTTCGGATAAGCCTCCGCATCGGCTGCAGATAACTCGGCAGATGATATTTCGAGCTTAATTCCAGCATCGCGAGCGGCGGATTCCAATTCTTCAATAAACAATACCAGGTTTTTAGAATCGACGAATGCAGTAGAAATTTTTTGTTCCTCCGGAAGAAGTGAGGCCATCAGATCCTCAAGCTTTTTTATATTGGCTTCTTTTTTTTCAATCTCGGCGATACCCTTCTTAATAGCAATTATTTCGGATCTGGCGCCATCGACAAAATAGATTAACCAAGCTATCAACAAGGCGCTCGCGATAACCAATAAAAATATTAGAATTATTAACAGCGATCGTCGGTTCATGGCGTGGTTTTTGGGCTCTCATCGATAATACCCGGAGCGGCTGTAAATGAAATAGAAAATTCTATATTACGATCTTTCAACAGATTTGAAATCGGGGAATTGACTTCGTCAATCTGTTCGCTTTTATCCAGAAACTCGATAAACTTAAGCAAATCGTCGCGGGTGCCGACGAGCCCCTTAAGACGGAACTCTACCGGGCCGTTGTAAGTCAGTTCGCTTATTTTAATTGAAGGCGCAAGCGTCGAAATAGCCTCTACCAGTACCGAGGATATGCGATTTTCGCGGCTCAAACTTTGCGCGAAAATCTTCGATTTTTCATTTGTTTTCGCAATGTTTGCCTCCACTTCTTCTACCCGTCCCAACGTCGGACTTTTCTTGGCCGCTTCCAATTCTCGTGAAAACTCGCTCTTTTGCAAATTTAAAGAAGCTAGAGCCAGCGTTATTAATAAGGCGCCCGAAACAAGAATTGCCAGCAGACCGACTCCGATTATGACGAGCAAACGGCTAAAACGTTCATGCGCAAGATTGTTTTTTGCTGCTTCCGAAAGTAAATTAATCATGGGGTTAGCTTATAGCCCCAAAGCGCTCCTTCTTTTTTATCCTGAAAATAAACGTGCGAACCATCTGGGGCTATAGCCATAGCCTCAACATCAATATCTGGGAGGTTCGCCAAGTTTTCCTTTGTTAAAGTATCTATATTAATTTGCCACAATGAGTCATTAAAACCAACCTGGCCTTTGTACCACGCATCCGGATATATGCCGGATGGTATATCCGCGGGGATCGCGCAAATGATTGTGTTGGCGGCAGACCATGCGCATTTTCTGGCTAGTGTAGCGCTATCGAGATTGGTACGTTCACCGGACGCAGAATCGAGTACGACTAATTCGGGGCGATTGCCGGACGGATCAAAAACAGACAAAAGAACTTTTTTACCAAGATGGTCGAAGTTGACTTCTAAGCCATGCTCCGGACCGTAAAATTTTGAAAAATTTTTCTTATCAATATTATATTTATATAAATACCCGTCAGCTTCGCCGGATGGCCTAGTAACAAAATACAGCGTGTTTGAGACCGGCCATGAAATTTCAAAATCCGCTGGGGGCAGGCGCAGCATTTCGGACTGTTTGGAATTATCGGGGTCAGCGGCAATCACCGCGAGTGTGCCGTTGACTTCCGCGACATAAACCAGACGAGCGCGGTTGGGCGCGTAAGCAACCGATAGGATGCTGGCCGGCAGGAGTACGCCGGCGGTGGTAGTGCCGACAAATCTAACCGAGGCCATTCGCGCCTTTTCATTCTCGCGATAACGGATTACCGCGCCATCAGCGTTATAAGACCAAACCGAATCAAATATTCCGGGGATGGTGGTGTTTGAAACACGAACTTGATTGCGGCCGTCCGGGTTTGACTCAAAAACATGGCCGGTAGCGCGTTCTATGTAGCGGACTCCGCCGGCTATTGGCTTGAACCCGCTCACTCGGCCTTCGGATATCTGAATCAGGCGCCGGGCCGTTTCGTCATTAGGTCCAGACGCTCCGGCGCCATCAGCTGGTCCGGGGACTGTCGGAACCGGACGGTCGCGCTCTCCGGCAACCGGAAAAAATTTGCCAATCGCGCCTTGTATGCCCTCACTGCCTGAAAAAAACAAAAGCCACACCAGTCCGGCAACAATGACGAGCAAGAAGAATATTATCAATCCGAATGCTATGGTTTTTGACATAAGTATTATGAAAATATAGTTAGGTTTACCAATGCCGGATTAATTGTGTTTAAAATAAGCCAGGCGGCAAAAGCCAGAATAAGGCCGATAATAGCGTTAAAAATCCGGTCGCGGGCATCTTCAATTTTTGAAGTATTGCCGTAAGCAGTCACCCACTGGAATCCGGCAATAATAATCATCACTACCGCCAGAATCGCGGCGGTTGTTAAAATCGCCGGGAAAAGCCATTTGATAAACTTTGCAAATTGTCCTCCGGCTGGAAGCTTTATGACACCGCTACCTGATGTAACGCCTTGGGCGTCGGAGTTTGAAGCTATTAAAAAAATTGCAAGAACCAATAAAACCGAAATAGTTATTTTATAAACCATATTGTCTAAAGAATATTAATTAGAAAGTTTGTCAACGCCCTTTCAATAATGTTATTGGCCCCCTCCACCAGTACGCCGACCAACGCCGTACCGGCAGCATCATTGGTCAAGGTAACGCTTAGCACTTCGGTCGTGTCGTCTTCCGGAACGTTCTGGTTTTGGAGAGTCCATTTGAATTTCAGTTTATCTCCAGAGCTTTTGGCAAAATAATACGAAGATGCCCTGAAACTGCGCGTTTCTCCGGCGTACATAGAAACATTGTTAACCGTGCGAGCAGGGTTCGGCCCGCCGGAAGCCGTTTCTTCGTATATTAACACCTCCGGATTGTAAACCGTAATAAAAACAGGTTTTTCGCGGACAATGGTTTTATCAAGATTAGAAATTTTTACTGAAACTTCATGAACTGCGCCGGGAGCGACTGCCGCGCTAAAAGAAAACGAGTTTTGACCGATCCCGGATTTTGCTGTTTGCGGCCGATCATCCAAAGTCCATTCATACATAAGAGAACCGGAACCTAGCAGCCGGCCGGCCAAAACAAAATTCGGTATGGCCGCGACCAGCACCTGTGAGCGCGGAGAAGCAAGCGCCTTGCCGGCATATTCCGGAGGAACTGCGGTCTCCGCTCTCCATAGCAAGTCCGCATCTCCGATGTAAAGAGTTCTTGACGTCTTGAATTCATCACCGGCCGGAGTAACGGCTACCAGCTCGATTGATTCGCGGGTTCCAACGGCTCCAGTCCTAAATCGATAACTCTTTTGACCGCGGCCGGCCGTCTGGACGCGGCCATTTCTTATCCAGGTTATATGCGCGGCATTAACATCGAAAGAATAGCTGGTTAATACTACGGCTACCTCTTCGCCCGGGCCGGGGAACTCCGGCGTAAATTCAATAGACGATCCGGAAACTCGCTGTTCAGCTTGACGTTCCAGCATAAACTTAAAAACATCCTCGGTGGTAGTCGGAAGTGGGCCGCCGTAAAGTTGTTTTAAAATGGATTCCGGATCAATGGCGGCCGGCTGGTCTTGGGCCAAAACAACGCCGGCAAAACCGAGTATTAAAGCTAAAAATATGATGAACAAAATTTTTATGTGTTTATTCATGTTTCCCCGCGCTGGCTGACCCTGCTAATTTATTTTTGATTTGCTTTTCAGAAAGATTTCTCCGGTGATTGTTGTAAATCACTATCGCTAAAACCATAAACGTCCAAGTTGGGACCAAATCACCTAAAGGAATCAGCTCAATTACCCCGGAAAAGAGAGAAGCCGGCGGTTTTTGTATCCTACGCGACCAAACCCATATCGCGATAACAAACCATACCGCTATATCCAGTATATCACCTATCACCGGTATAGAACCAATAACCAGATAGTCGATGATGTCGGCTGCAATCGCGACAAACGCAACCAGCCCGCCTTCGACAAAACCTATGTGCACGGTGCGCGCGCGGAGGCGTTTCAATTTATTCATGGCGCTCTTAAACCCCGCCCGCTCTTCTCCCGCCATTTCATCCTTGGCGCGTTCGGCTTCCAGCCGCACCTGCCGCAGATACTCTTCTTCGTCAAAATCTTGATCCGGCTCTGAACCTGAACCCGTTTCTCTGGTTATCTGGGATTTTATGTAATGGCGCATATTATTTATTCCTGTTTACTGTTCTCTGTTTACTGTTGACTGTTTACTTGTCGACGCCAACTCATCTTTGGCCTTCTTAATTGCCAACAATTGCGACGGGTTAGAGGTTATAATTTGATCCTCAGTATACGACCCTACTATTTTAATGGCGACGTGTTTTAACCCGGCAAAAAATATTCCATCGCCAACGTCGGCTTCCAAGAGCAAAAACTTCTCCTCTTCGGTCAAGTTGAAAGTTTTCTGCACCACATCAATAGTGGCCGGGGACTGTTTGAGCAACAGCTGAGTGGAAGAGTTGGTGATAATTGGAACGCCATATGGCGATTTCAAAAAATCTTCAACATCCTGCGTTACAGTCGCCAAACCCAAAAAATATTTGCGGGCGCGCTTGGCGATGCCGTACAAAAACGATCCGCCATCTTCGTTTTTAATCATCCACCAAGCCTCATCCACCACCAAGAGGCGCTTTTTCAGCTCTCGGCGGACCGCGTTCCAGATATAATGGATAATCAAATAGATTGCCACGGGACGCAACTCGTCTTCCATGTCCCGTATTGAAAATACCGCCAGCTTTTTATTGATATCCACGTTTGTCGGCTGATTGATAAACTCCCGCCAAGTGCCCTGGGTATATTTTCTTATTTTAGAAAGAAGTACTTCCGCGCCTTCCATGCTGGCCAAAACCAATTCCATATCGGAGAGTAGCGGCGGCGTAGCTCTCGAAAAATCAGATTCCGGATGTATGTCTCGGGAAGAATAAGTTTCATTGATGGCCTGGTCGATTAAGGCGTCCTCTTCCGGGCTAAGCCCGCCGAGCATAATCCTGAACAATCCGACCAAATTTATGACGTGCGATCTAAAAACGTCTTCCGGCGCTTCGTCTTCCCGCGGCACCGGCAAGTCAAACGGATTTATGTGATGCTTGGAAGCAAGCGAAATATTGAAATAGCGTCCGCCAACCGCTTCGGCCAGATACTCATACTCCCGTTCCGGATCAATAACAATCACATCCGTATCGAACATCAACGACCGCAATACTTCCAATTTTGTCGCGTAGCTCTTCCCGCCGCCGGCTTTTCCGAAAATAACCGAGTTATAATTCTCCAAACTGTAACGATCGAACAGGACTAAACTATTGTTGTGGCGATTGATCCCGTACAGAATTCCTTTGTTGGCCGTGAGGTCGAATGACACGAACGGATATATTGTGGATATCGGAGACGAATTCAGCTTTGAACGTATCGCGAGTTTGTCGGCCCCAAACGGTAAAACGGACAACAAAGCCTGCTCCTGCTGAAATGGCGCGGACTTGGCATAAACCATCTTGGATTCCAAAAGCGAACGAATTTCAACTTCGGTTCGGTTTAAGTCTTCAAGGTTATCCTCATAAATAGTAAGATAGAGGCCGAATGAAAACAGTTTTTCGGTGGCCTGCTGGAGGCGATCCCGCAAATCTTCAAGATCGCGGAAAGCTGTATCCAGCATCGGGTCGCGCACAAAGCCCTTTTTTTCACGTTCGTGCACTTGAGATTGTACTTCGGCGACTTTTCTCTGAAGCTGGCGAAGAACAATAACGGTGTCAATCGGATAGACGAAAAGAGAAATATCAAAAACCCGATCAAGGTTGATAATGGGGCTGAACCAATTGACCGCGAGAAACCTGGGATAAGCGAAAATAAAAATAGTGCGCGCCACTTTTTCGCCGAGTTTAACGAAGTTAGAATTAATCTCCAGAGCCGATGGCGCGATAATGTCACGCAACTCGAGTACTCCGGCTTCGTAAATCTGTTCCGGCGCGATCGCAAGTATATCGGGCGCTTCTGTCTCCTTTTCTTTTTTATTGAACCCAAACATCATATTGTTTTTGGCAATCCGCCTTTTTCCAATTCCCCGAGGTTAAATGAACTATAATATAATTCTACCAATTCTTCAGTGTTAAGCGGAACCGCCTTGACTCCGGTCTGCGCGAGGCCCGCCGAAACCACATCCACCCGCTGCCACAATTGAATTTTGTATTCCTCAAATTTGTCGTCGGCAATATAAACCGCCTCTGATTTTTTCGGAACAATCGCCCCCAATATTCCCATGATCCCCTTTTTCGCGCTTTCTCCGGCTATGCTCGGCGGAATATAAGAAACCACGACATAAAAACTTTTAACAACGATGTTAGACGCTTTTACAAACGCCTTCACAAACTCGATATATTCACGAGTTTGAATCTGCAACAGCTCGACAGGCTGGACCTTCGCTGCTTCACGCAAAGTGTCGAGATATGGCTCGATGTCGAGTTTGCGCGACTGTATTATAAACTGCAAAGAAAAATCCAAGGAATTCAAAAAATTTTGGTATTGCGCGATAATGGCGTCCTGTTCATCTGATGACTTCAAAGCGAAGTTGAGCGAAGACACCATTAAAACCGCGAGCATGGTTTTGCTTTTCAGCACCGCGACGCCATCGCGTATTTCTTCGATCGGAACAAATTGTTGTGATGCTTTACTTGCGGTAACCATGTTGTTCATCTTTAGGAAATTTTTTAGTAACAGAATAAATGTCCAAAGCAAGACGATGGGCGTCTTGCCATACTTTCAAATCGTAAAAGTTCTTGATCAAATTATTCATAATAATCCCTGTTGGCTAGTGGCTGTTGACTGTTCCCTATTTCTTAAACTTCTCCTGTACATCCAAACTCCAGGCCAAATTCCGGAGCCGGCCTTGGCTTACGCGCGGCGCATCGGCGCCGATGATGCGCTCGGATTTTTCCGGATTGGCCCGTGCCTCTATTTTTTCGGTTTTCTTCCATAAATATAATCTGGAACTTGTGAAATAGCCGACCGCGCTTAGCATAATGTCGGTGAACGGACGATCGTTGACTTTATAGAAAGCGAGCGCCAGCGAAAAAACCACCACAAAAATTCCGAAGATTATAGCCAAGAACCGCGGAAGGAACACCCAAAAAATAAACGCGGTGGAAAATCCTCCTAAAATAAAGACAAATTGACGGAAAGTAAATGGCCCGAAAATTTTGTCTTCTACTTCTATAAATTGTGGAACCTGATAGCGTTTCATAGTTAAGTGAACAGGGGACAGTAAACAGTGAACAGGAAATAGCAACTAAAACTAAAGCAACTGCTCTCGGTATGGATCGGGGAAGCCGTATCTGGGCACGGTTGGTTTTTCTTCCGTTACTTTCCGCTCTTCCGATGGCGGAGAGCGGAAAATCCCGTCCTGCATTTTTGAACCGAACGGCGATGTTCTGGGCGTCTCCGGAGCTTCTTCAACAGTCCTTATTTTTACGTCTAAAGCCGGCTTGCTCTGCGCCGAGTCTTGCGGTAGGCTCGCCTCCGTAGTTACTGTCCCCTGTTTATCGGTTCCCTGCATCATCTCGGCCAAATGAGCTGGAGGCCATAGTTTTTTTGGTTCGATTTTCGGCTTTGCCGATTCAGTCGTTTTCAAAATACCCTCCACCTCCCTTTCCAGGCTTGCTGGAGCAACTGGTTTTAAGTCTGAAAATGGGATTTTCGGCTTAGCCAACGGCTGGTCAACCGGTTTAGGGGATGATATAGAAGGTAGCTGTTCGCTAATTCCATGCACCTTTTTCAGCGACTCCCGGATTTTGGCGAAAATTTCTGCGTTAACCTCCCCCGCGATTTTTTTGGCAGTTTCACGATCTACCGCCAAAACCTCTTCGAGTGTAGAGATATACTCTTTGGGGTGGAGAACGCCGAGCATTACATGATTAGTTGCCGA
This sequence comes from uncultured Candidatus Saccharibacteria bacterium, assembly GCA_964362625.1. Taxonomy (GTDB): domain Bacteria; phylum Patescibacteriota; class Minisyncoccia; order 1-14-0-10-42-19; family 1-14-0-10-42-19; genus CAYIFA01. The sequence goes on along the minus strand of CAYIFA010000026.1, from coordinate 4,106 downwards.
ACTTAATTCACCAATTTTATCAACCATCAGCCCATATTTTTTCGCGATAGATAATAGAACTTCCGTGACATCGGGGGAAAACACCGCGTCGGTCAAATCCGGCGGCAAAGTTTTTATTTTCTCACGAAGTTCTTGCTGGGTTAGTTTGCGCATAAAAATTAACTTGTTTATTATGATTAAGGTGGCGGCGGTGGCGGTGGAGGAGGCGGAGGTGGCTCGAGTCCTATGAATTTTCTGGCTTCTTCGTTAGTTTCTACTAATGTCGCGAGGGCATTGTTCCCGAAGGTCCTCAATTGCGCGGCCATGGCCGCAGCGTTTTTACCGGCGGCAACCCACATGGCCTGTATCTGGCTGATGTATTCCGCGGTCACGTCATCGTTGCGATCAAAAATTTCCCTGATCTGCTTCATACCTGAACGCTGAACTATTGCGGACATGAGGGCAGCGTTGGTGTGGTCAATAGACGCCTTGGCCATATCCATTCTAGGGACCATATTACTATAAGTAACCGCATTTGCGCCTAAAGCTGGGTCGTTGGCGCTCCCGGGCAAAACCGCGAACACTTCGCTATTCCTATTGCTCGCGCGGTCATTAACTAACCGAACAAAATCGGCGCCTTGACCGCGACGTTCATATTCTTTAGCCAAACCCTGCAAGTCATCTTTAGAAGCGCCCCTTAAGTAAGTGCTCTGAAGTTCCGGCGTCAAAAGTGCAAAATCGGTAGCCAGACGATCAACTGATGGGGCAAGCCTATTGATAGCCTTAGTAAACTCGCTTTCGGCTCTGACCATTGCTGCCTGCCCGCCAGCCGTCATTCTTCGATATTGATTCATGAGCTCATCGACATCAGTGGAGTTTCGCATCGCGACTTTCGCCGATTCATCTTCGTAAGCCTCACGCTTGGCAGTAGACATTCGGGCGGCCGCAGCCTGAATCATCATGTCCTCTCTGCTACCCGGAGCAGCTTGAAATTTCATCGCGGCTATATCACGGGCTGACAATTTATCGAGAGCAATATCTTGAGCGCGTACGTTCAAATTAGCAAAGGTTTGGGCCCGCATAGCTGCTGGTAAAGACTGTAATAAAGCAACCTGATCTGCTTCAGATTTGCCGAGTCCGCCAGCTTTCGCGCCTTTTTCAGCCATTTGATAAGCCTTGCCCATGGTCCGTGGAAACTTCGATGCCATAGTTTGAGCTATCTTAGATTCTGATATTGCTCTGGCTGGCCGCCCGACAAAAGTCCGTTTGCTCAATCTCCCGGCATACCCGCCAGCCGCACGGTACCCTCTCTGGCCGTATTTGATCGCGAGCCCCGCCCCATAGCCGCCCATTTGCTTGGCAAACATCAGGCCGGCGATAAATATTACGACAACAAAAACATAATAAAACAGCATATCCGGCCGTTCGATTATGTTATAAACCTCGCCCTCTTTAACCATAATTCTCGATACCTCCCTTGAAACCCCGATGGCGATATAAATAAAAAGCAAATAAATCGGCAGGAAAAACGACTGACTAAGCAACATTGACCACCATTTACGCGCGTAACCCTGCGCGCCCGGAACAGCATGGGCCAAAAACGCCAGCGGCGATACGGCCATTAGCATAATCAAGATTACCGACCGGGCAACAACCATTAGCGACGCGGCAAGTAGCGTGAATGCGGCAATAACATTAACCATCGCAGTTGCGGCTAGAGCGGTAAAAAGCAAGGTCGAAGTTTTAATGCCATCAACTGGCTCCTTTCCCGTAACCATATTCTTTACCGCCGTAATAAGATAATGCGCGCTTGCGCCGGCCAACGCGCCGCCAGCACAACCTAATGGCCCCAAAACCACGCCGAGAGTGGTGCATCCGACAACGGCCGATGAAACAACCCCGGGCCCGCCCTGCTTCGGGACTCCGCCTTTATTGCTGGCGTTTCCGGTAGTCTGGAGGTTAAATGCCCCGTTAAATTGGGTTTCTAACGACGCACCATTATTGCTTCTTTTAAGTTCACTAACCAGATCGTAAGACAACCAGTTCGCCGGGTAAATAATATATTGGGTTATCAGCAAGCTGAAATTTATTGTCAGAGCAACGATTATCAATGTCGGCAAGAGACGCTTGATGCCGTATGATTCAAGACGCAATATGGTAGCAATGGCTATCATCAAAATAATGAAGATGAAAAGCACGTTGGCAAAGTCCCTAAAAAACCGCCAAACAGTGATAAGTATCTGCAAATCCTTAAACGGCGAAAACGATATATTGATTGCGTAGTCCAAAAGACCGGCCGCTAGTCCAACGATATAAGCAGAGGCCCCAACAAGCAGGTAAGTCATATCGTTCACCATACTCATAGCTGATCCGGTTATGAGCTTGGTCAGGAAGTTGCCCGATGGCGGAGCTGAGCTTGCCGGCGCATCTCCGCCTAATGCTTGGGTGCCCAACGGCAAAACAGCTACGCATAAAATAGTTATAATCAGTGCGCTGATAAAAACGCGCCGGACAGAAACCATGTTTATTTTGGCAAATAAATATTGCATAAAAATCATTCGAGTCCGCGTTGGATTAATGCGCTGATCAAAGCTACGACAAATTGGGCAACAATTTCGGAAATCTCGTCAGCATGCTGAAAACCCTTAAGCTCGCTCCTCAAGGATTCAGCTAATTGGTCTTGAACCGCTTTACCCGGGGTTATGGTTTTATATTTACTGCAAGCCGGTTGCCCTCCGGCGCCAGTAGTATGTTCAACGCACTTTTTTATGCCGATAAAGCCTTGGTTGGACTGGCTTTCTATTGAGGCTCCGGCTACACTGCGCATAATCGCCATGTCATAGCGCTGTTGTTCAGTAAAAATGGATCCCAAGGGGTTATTTGAAGGATCCAGCCACATATTTATATATGCGTCAGTACCGCCTTTATAAAAATCAACATGGAAGTCTTGGATGTTCGCTACTATTTGTGACAGGGTACAGCGCGCATGCGGATAAGGCGGGAGCTTAACCCCAATGCGCAATCTGAAAAAATCGGCCAGCAATATCTTAAATGGACTGCAGACCAAATCCATAACTTCCGGACCCAGTAATTCTTCAAGAAAAATACCGGCGGCGTGATCCGCGGCATCCTTCAAATATACCTCAAAATTCTTTATCCAGGCCTGCGCGCCGCCATAAAACACGTCGCTGAAACTGGCATTACCAGTCCTAACCCACTCAATAATCAGCTGGGACATTAATCCGAGCGCGATTTTGGCCGCGGCCCAGGCCAGGGTATCCCAGCCAATCACAACTTCTTTATCGGTTACGGATATTCCAAGCGCCACCTGGCTGGTCCAAACATAAGCATCGGCTTTTTGCGGAATAGCCAAAAAAAGCGACGGCAAGATTATCGCAACTACCAACAGGCCGGCTATTGGTTTTTTAATGATGGGCGTCATCGGTTAATTGGATTTGGCCGAATAATACGTAAACATACTGCCGAAATCATCGGGGGTGAAATTTATGTTGTCCTCTAAAAATTGTCCGGCAAAACCCGACATGATTTTTTGGAAACGTTCTGATTCTTTTTTGTAAGAATTCAAATAAAAAAACGCAGTCAGCGGATCCGCGGTCATGGCCGAGAACGCGCTGTTCATGGTTGCGGTATTTTGCAAATTATTTATCAATTCCGAATGCAAAGAGGCATAAGAACTCGGAACGGCTAGGTCTTTAAACTCGCCGGCCGTGCCCGAATAAGCTTCTTGGTAATCAATAAAGCGCGCAGCTGTTTCTGGGCCGTAATTTTCGGTTTGGCTCATTTCATATATAAGTTCCATTTCGTTTTTATCAATATTCTTAAAATTGCGGTCAATGATGCGTGCTGCCTCGTTGGCGTATTCACGAATCGCTACCGGTGAATCGGCAACGGTCAAAACTTCTTTTTCGTCGTAGCTATCCTGTAGAAGATCTGACTCCAGGTATTCGTCTTCGTATTTCTGCATCAAAATTTTAAATATGGCTTCATCGTTCAGTCCAGAAGACTTTAACGCGAAATACCCGGTAAGCGCGTCGGTAAGAAATCTGTGCCCCAGAGGTTCGGGGGGGGGGGGGGGGGGGGGGGGGGGGGGGGGGGGGGGGGGGGGG
>CAYIFA010000025.1:0-12943 GCA_964362625.1 uncultured Candidatus Saccharibacteria bacterium | reverse complement strand
AAAAGAACAACCATTTTCCATCAAATTGTAATGGTCGTGATATAATAAACAGTATCATGGCGTTTTTTTCTGGTAGAACCGAAGAAACCCCCGTCAAACAGGCGTTCCCCACAGGTAGCCGCGATATTTTTTTGTCGGTTATAATTCCAGCCTACAATGAAGAGAAGCGGATCCCAAAAACTTTAGATATTATAGCCGAATATCTGCGCCGCCAGCCTTATCAGTCAGAAATATTGGTGGTTACCGACGGTCCAACTGACAATACTATCGGAGTTGTAAATGACAAGAAGAAGGCAGTGCCCAATCTGGAAATATTAGCGATGTCCAAACATCGCGGCAAAGGCTATGGGGTTAGAATGGGCATGCTTCATACCACCGGCCGCATCCGGCTTTTTACCGATGCCGACAATTCTACGGATATTTCGCATTTTGATCTTATGCGGCCGCTTTTTGATAAGGGTTTTGAAGTAGTAATATGCTCACGCGATCCCAAAGATGCTAAAGGCGCTAAACAAGCCATATCTCAAAAATGGTATAAACGTCTTGCTGGTAACGCCGGGAATTTATTCATTCAGATGTTGGCAGTACGCGGCATTTGGGACACCCAGTGCGGGTTTAAAGCATTTCGTTCAGGAGCCGCCGAAAAAATATTTGGCAAATCGCGCATCAATGGTTTTGGTTTTGACATTGAGACTCTCACTATTGCGCGGAATCTTGGCTACCGAATCGGAATCGTGCCGGCCCACTGGGAAAACGATCCGTCGAGCCGCGTGCGCCTTTTGTCGTATATGAAAGTTTTTTGGGAAACCGTGCTTGTGAAGATTAACCTTTGGCGCGGTAGATATGAAAAAGACTCAATTTAAATCAGTTTCAACTTTCCGTAAAGATATACTCTCCGGCGAATGGATTTTGGTTGCCACCGGCCGTAGAAGCCGTCCTGGAGCAGAAAAAATAAAAAGCGAAAAACGAACATCCTTCCCGATTGGAAACTGCCCATTTGAAAATCCGCAAGAAAATAATGAAACAGCGGTATTATGGTACGCCAAACCGGAGGTGAGCGCGTCTGACAGCATTGATGATTGGTTCTTGCAAGTCATACCAAACAAATACCCGGTCTTAAGTCCGCATCAAGTATGCCCGGTATTAAATCCGGTCGGGCCATATCAGGTTATGGACGGCGTGGGTTTTCACGAAGTAATAATCACCCGCGACCATGAAAAAACTATGGCCGATATGACTATCGGAGAAATCGGCTTGATATTACGCGCGTATATTGAAAGATTTGTCAGTATCAAAAATGAGGATTGTATAGAGTATATTTTGATTTTCCATAATCACGGTCCAAGGGCCGGCGCGTCAGTCAGCCATCCGCATTCGCAATTGATCGCATTGCCGATCATCCCGCCCGATGTTGCGCGAAGCCTAGACGGATCGCGGCTGTATTTTGGAAAAAACAAAATATGCGCGCATTGCGCTATTTTGGATTTCGAGCTTAGCGAAAAAATAAGAATAATTTACGAAAATGAAGAATTTGTGGCGTTTTGTCCTTACGCGCCGCGAAGTTCTTTTGAAGTAAGGATATATCCGCGCGCGCATCAGGCGCATTTCGAGAGTATAAATTATGAGACGCGGAAAAATCTTGCCGCAGCGTTTAAAGCCGTGTTAGAAAAAATAAGAGGAGCCATGAATGACCCGGATTATAATTTTTTGATCCACACCGCTCCAGCTAAAAATAATAATGAAGAGCATTATCATTGGCATGTTGAGGTTTTGCCCAGGATCAACATATGGGCCGGTCTTGAGTTGGGGACCGGAATAGTTGTTGTCGCAGTCTCGCCGGAAGAGGCCGCCGAAACATTGCGGAATTTTTAATATGAAAAGAATCGTCATCGCCAATTGGAAAATGAACCCCAAAAACATTGCGGAAGCCAAAAAATTGGCCGCCGGTTTTATACGGCTTGGTGGAATCAGAAAAAAAATAAATTTAGTCATCGCTCCGCCATTCGTATATTTCCCGATTTTCGGCGTTAAATTTGAGCTTGCCGCGCAAAACGCTTTTTATGAAACGAGTGGCGCTTACACCGGAGAAATATCGCCTGCTATGCTCTATTCGCTCGGAATAAGGCACGTGATACTCGGCCATTCCGAACGAAGAGAACACTCCGGAGAAACCGATTCCGTCATCAATTCCAAGGTTAAGGCCGCGCTTAATTCGGGCCTTGGAGTCGTATTGTGCGTTGGCGAAAAAAGCAGAGATGACGAAAACTTTCAAGTTTTTGTCCGTGATCAATTGCGTAAAGATCTCGAGGGCATATCCAAGCGGTATTCTGCCAAAATCATTATTGCCTATGAGCCAATCTGGGCCATCGGTACTGGGAAAACGGTCAAGCCTGAAGATTTATATGAAATGACAACTTATATCCGCCGGACACTTTTGGACTTGCTGGGTAAAAACGCGGCACACCGAATCCCGGTTCTGTATGGCGGATCGGTCAGTGCCAAAAATTCCAAATCGTTTCTCGATGTAAACGGAGTTAATGGATTGTTGGTAGGCGGAGCTTCGCTTGATATTAACGAATTCCGGATGATTATCAAGTCGGCGTTATGATTAAATTGCCGGGCTTACCTAAGAATTTAAAAGAAAAGCGCGTCCTCATGCGTGTAGATTTTAATACACCGTGTCGCATGGGCAAAGTAGAAGACGATTTCCGCATTCAAAAAACATTGCCGACTATTTTGGATGCTTTAAAGCGCGGTAACAAAGTAATTTTAATAAGCCACTTGGAAGAGCGCGATAAAACGCCGACTTTTTTGTCAGTAGCAGCGTATTTGCGCGGTCATGGCTTAAAGTACCTGCGTTTTGTCGAAGATATAGCGGGCGACCAAGCCCGGCGTGCAGCCGTCAGAATGGGAAACAGCGACGTCTTATTGCTGGAAAATCTTCGTAAAGATCCGCGCGAAAAAGATAACGATAGCGATTTTGCCCGCCAACTAGCTGGCCTTGCCGATGTTTTCGTTAACGAGGCATTTAGCGCGTCGCACCGCGAACACGCCTCAATTGTCGGGGTTCCGAAGTTTTTGCCAAGTTTTGCCGGGCCGCTTTTTTTGGAAGAAACTAAGCGGCTTTCTAAAGCATTTCGTCCATCGCATCCGTTCCTGTTTGTGCTGGGCGGGATGAAGCCAATTAAGCTATTGCTTTTGGAAAAATTCCTGCCAAAAGCCGACGCTGTTATAGTCGGCGGCACTATGGCTAACACCCTGCTCGCGGCCAAGGGGCTGGCCGTCGGCAAATCGCAAATTGAAAAAGAATCAATCCCGGATATTAAAAAATCCGTTTTGGAATCCGTCAAAATCCTTTTTCCGCTAGATGTCGGAGTCGAAAACAAAGGCCGAAAAGGGACAAAAAAGTTTTCAGAAATTGATGCCGAAGATAATATTTTTGATTTGGGGCCGGAAACCATGCGTCAAGCCGAGAGTTTGATTAAAAACGCACGGTTTGTTCTCTGGAACGGGCCGTTGGGGTATGTTGAAAAAGGTTTTGATTTATCAACCAGGCAATTGGCTAGAAGCCTGATAAAAAGTAAGGCCGAAACTATAGTTGGCGGCGGCGACACCGTGGCGTTTCTTCGCAAAGAAAAAATATTAAATAAGTTTTCATTCGTCTCCACCGGCGGTGGCGCGATGCTCCAATTCCTGGCCAATGGTACACTGCCGGGAATAGAAGCGCTTAAAAATCGTCTTAACCCCTAAACCCCTTTACATTTCCTTTGTTGCCCCTTAGTATTAAAGCGTCCAGGTTGGCTGGACGCTGTTCCTTGACAGAGAGGCTCTGGCTCTGTAGAAATCCAGGGCGAAAATCGCAGGTGACGGCCTACCTCACTTCGGCTTGCCCTGCTCTCAAGAGCCTCGAGCCTCGTCGAGAGGAGCGCAGTCGAAGGGCCGTAGAAAAAGGGGGACGAAATGGGAGTGTATGATGATACTGGTCCGGGCCCATCAGGCCGCCTACAAATTTTAGAGCCGAAAGATTTTCCGTTTTTGCATACCGGTAAGAGTTTGGTTTTTACCATTGCTAGAAACGGTTATGTTTGGGGCAAGCGTTTGGATCGCGAAAGCGCAAATGGCGATATTGAACTAGAAGTTTTCTGGCCGGTAGAAGATGGGTGCCTTTTTAGAGTAAAGGTGGATAGTTATATTTGTACTCCAGCTAGTTTAACCGGTTTCTCAGGACTTGATGGTCTGACCGTGAGTCAAAAAGAAAAAATTAAACTCATCTTTTCCCAAAAAGAAAAAATTCAGTATGAATTAGGGACGTTGATGGTGCCGTCGTTTGTTACCGACGATCTGAACTATAAAAATTGGCGCAATTCGCCGCAGTACCAAAGAGTTGCAGAAAAGTGCAAACTCGCTTTTCCGCTCGGTTACCCGTGCGCCATCAACGTTGTTGATTGTACGTTTAACCATTATGACTGGCTTTCTGTTGGCTCGTTATCGACGTGGCAGTTCCGTTACGATGTGTCGGCGGCCGATTTTAAGTTTTTCGGGACAATTCATAAGGATGGTGATCGCGTAGTTATGGGAACCGCCGAAGAACCCGTCAGTTATACCGATATCCAGAATACTGAAAGCAGTTTTGATAATAGTGCTGCTAAGGTTGTAAAGAGATTTTTTGCTTCCAGGCTCTCCGGAAGAAAGTTTGATATGTCCGGGCTCCGGCTTCGTAGTAATGTAAAGATAAAGCCAGCATTACGTATAATGTATGGCGAGTACGACTTTTTTGAATACTTTGAGATCGACGACGCCATACTTGTTTTAGAAGAAGAGACGGTATCTGCCGATTTTCCCAAGATTTGGTGGACTCTCGGCATAGCGCAGAATAAGCACGTTCGCGAAATGATGCGTTTGGCATCTAACAATCCTGATTTGTTTAAATCTATTTTGCCCATATCTGTACGGGGCGGCGGAGTAAAAATTTAAAACTAAGAGCGGCCTTTGGGCCGCTCGTTTTGTTTGTTATACTTACTTAATCATGTGGTACAAAAACGCCGAGGAATTCATGGCCTTGTCCGGCCACGAAGTTGAGGGCAAGTGGTATCCGCGGGTTACCAAGATTCTGGAGATAAAAGCCAAGCCGGCTTTGGAGCAATTTTTTAAGGAAATGGGCGACCGGGCTGATGAAGTAAAGGAAAAATCAGCGGCCGAAGGCTCGCTTATTCATGAGGTGGTTCAAAAACTCGTTGTCGGCGAACCCGTCGAGATACCCGAGGAAATAAAACCGGCAGTTTTAGCTTTTCAAAAATTCAACGAGGGGAAAAATATTTTTTTCCATCCGGAATATGTGGAGCGTCCGGTTTGGTCAGGAGTGCATCGCTATTCCGGAACCATTGATGCGTTGGCGTCAATTGGCGGTAAATTTGGCGTTTTGGATATAAAAACCTCCACCGGATTTTATCCGGAATATAATTTGCAGACCGCCGCGTATGTTTTAGCTCTCCAAGAATATGGGCTTAAAAAGATTTTGGGCCTTCCGAGCGATATCCAAACCAGATGGATTTTGAGGATAAATCAGCATCGTATTTGCAAATTGTGCGGGGCGACCATGCGCGAGAAGGGTGGCCGAACTAAAGTTAGAAACGGTAGAGGCAACGGGACGCCGTTTTGCGAAGAAAGTAAACACGAATGGAGCGAAGTGGTGGGCGACATTGATTTAAAAGAGTTCCCGTATTTTAATCAAGATATAAAAGGTTTTTTGGCGGCCAAGGCCTTATGGGAATGGGATAACAGTTATTGGCTTCGCCAAGTCGGATATCTTTAATTCAAAATTGAAAAATCAAAATTAAAAATTACAATGCAAAATTCAAAAATAATTATTTATACTGACGGAGGGTCAAGAGGAAATCCCGGTGAAGCGGCTATCGGCGTGGCCATAGAAGACGCAAAAGGGCACAAATTGCATGGCTATGGCGAAAGAATCGGAGTTAAAACCAATAATGAAGCTGAATATGAGGCGGTTATTTTTGCGCTAAAAAAAGTTAAACAGATTTTCGGGAAAGATAAAACTAAGCAAATGGGAATAGAGATGCGAATGGATTCACAGCTGGTAGCGCGCCAGTTAAATGGCGAATATAGAATTGAAGAAGAACATCTTTTTCCGTTTTTTATAAAAATCTGGAACCTAAAATTCGATTTCGGGAAAATCATTTTTAAACACATTCCGCGCGAGAAAAACAAGGAAGCAGACAGGTTGTTAAATCGGGCATTGGACCAAAATGAACAAGGCCGGCTTTTATAAGGAAAAAATATTAATTTTGGTATTATCGGGGTTTGGGGCGGGGATAGCTATCCGCTCTTTTTTTGAATTGGGGTGGCCGGAGGCTGGTCTAGCGGGATTGTTGGGCGCGGGATTTTTGGTTTTGAAACGGTTACGTCCTGCGTCGAATGATATGTGGTTCGCGGCCGCGGCTATCTTTCTTTTGGCGTTTAGTTTCGGAATTTTACGTTATGACCTGAAAGACCAAAAAACAATTTCTTCGGATTTGGCTTTACAGATTGATAAGCAAGTTGGCGTTCGCGGTTTAATAGTTGACGAACCCGATGAACGCGAAAACGGGACAAGATTAGTGATTGAATCAAATGAATTTTTAGATTGGCAGAGCAAGGAATGGCAGGATGTTTCAGATGATCGAATTTTGATTTTTGCTCCGCGCTATCCGGGATTTAAATATGGAGACATTGTTGAGGTTCGGGGGAAGTTGCAGGAGCCCAAAAACTTCATCGATGACTTTAGTTGGGAAGATTATCTGGCTAAAGACGATATTTTTCTGCAAATTTTCTATCCGGAAATCAAAAAAACTGGCGAGGGTGGCGGAAGCCCGATTAAGCGTATTTTATTCGGAATAAAAAATAAATATTTAGAAAGTTTAGGCCGTGTAATGTCCGAGCCGCACGCGGCATTGGCCGGCGGACTTACGGTTGGCGCCAAGCGCGCTATGCCCAAAGAACTCCTCGACGATTTCAGAAAAACTGGCGTAATTCATATTGTAGTCCTTTCCGGTTATAACATTACGATTATCGCCAAAGCTATCGCCTCTTTTTTCAGCTTATTTATGCCGTGGCTGGCCGGGATCATTACCGGAATGATAGGTATTGTGATGTTTGCGATACTTGCCGGCGGTTCGACGACTGTCGTACGGGCTTCGGTTATGGCCATTTTAATTTACATTGCGCACATGACCGGCAATGTTTACCGCGTGACCATCGCGCTTTTTATTGCCGGATTTTTTATGTTAATGCAAAACCCAAAACTGCTCCGTTTTGACGCGTCTTTTCAGTTGTCTTTTTTGGCAACGCTTGGTTTGATTTTTATTTCTCCCAAAATAGAAAAATATTTAAGATTTATTCCCAAAAAATTTAATCTGCGCGAAGTGGCCGGCGCGACGATTTCGGCGCAGATCGCGGTAACGCCGTTTATTCTCCATAACATGGGGACTTTCTCGCTAGTTAGCCTGCCGGTCAATATTCTAATTTTGGCCACTGTGCCGGTGGCCATGTTTTTTAGCGCGCTTGCCGGCGTAGCTGGATGGGCTTCGCCAATTTTAGCTATGCCCCTGGCGTGGGTTGCTTACGCGCTGTTAGAATATGAGTTAAAAATAGTAGAATTTTTTGCGGGCTGGGGCCTCGCGGAAATTACTTGGGAACAATTTCCGCTTGTTGGCGTCATAATTCTTTACGTTTTGATCATTTGGGCGGTTTTTATAAAAAGACCGGCCGTAAAAACTAAAGCATTAAGCCTCATCGAACGCTGGCGTCTAAGAAACTGGAAGATTGAATTAGAGTAACTTTAATGATATACTCTCACATAAGAAATAGCGCGGGACTTTGACAAATCAAGCTTACAAAGGAGGCCAAGGTGACGGGATTACAAGAGGCGTTGACGTTTGACGACGTAACTCTTGTTCCGGACGAAGCCGACTTTTTGCCTGGCGAGGCGGATCTGAAGAGTCGTTTTAGCCGGAATGTTCCGTTAAATATACCCCTTGTTTCATCTCCTATGGACACGGTTACCGAGTATGCCTTAGCAATTGCAATAGCCGAAGCAGGGGGGCTAGGGGTTATTCACAGGAAAAGTCCGCCGATGGATATAGAACGGCAGGCCCATGAAGTTCGTAAGGTAAAACGGCACCAGTCGAGCATTATTGCCAACCCATACATCATAACGGCAACAGATTCAACCCTGAGAGCCGAAGAGCTTATGTTTGAAAACAAAGTATCCGGCATTTTGGTCGTTGATGATGATGGCAAGCTGGAAGGCATTATTACCAAGCACGACCTGCAGTTTGCAGCTAATAAAAACTTAAGAGTTCGCGACGCCATGACGCCGCGCGAGAAACTGATTACCGCTCATCTGGGCGTAACTCCAAAAGAGGCGCGCGACCTGATGTTTAGTCACCGCATTGAAAAACTGCCGCTTGTTGATGAAGATTTTCGGCTGGCCGGTTTAATAACCGCCAAGGACTTGCGCAAAAGCGAATTCTATCCGAACGCGAATGTTGACGAACACGGACGTTTACGGGTCGGCGCGGCTATCGGGGCCACTGGAGATTTTCTTGAAAGGGCCCAAGAACTGGTTCGTGTGGGAGTTGACGTAATAGTAATTGATTCCTCTCACGGACACAGCCACAATGTTAGGAATGCGCTTGTCCAGTTGAAAAAGTTGCCGGGAATTGTTGATGTGGTTGCCGGCAATATCGCTACCGGCAAAGCCGCTCGATTTTTAATGGATGCCGGAGCAGATGGTTTGCGGGTCGGAATTGGGTCAGGCTCAACCTGTATTACCCGGATCGTAACCGGTTGCGGTGTGCCGCAAATTACTGCTAACATTTCGGTTTACGAGGAAATCGGCGACGAAATACCGTTTTGTTCCGACGGCGGGGTTCGGTTTTCCGGGGACATTGTCAAGGCGTTGGCCAGCGGCGCAAGTTCGGTAATGAGCGGATTTATTTTCGCGGCAACCGAAGAAACGCCGGGCGAAACTTTTCCGCATAAGGGGCAGCTCTATAAGAGGTATCGCGGGATGGGATCAGAGTCGGTTATTAAAGAAGGCGGCGAGCGTTACGGCGCAAAAGCCGTGCCTGAAGGAATTGACGGAGCAGTTTTGCATCGCGGTCCGGCAGCGCGTCAAATAGGATTGATACTTGGAGGGCTGCGTCAGGGCATGGGTTATGTCGGCTGCCGGACGATTGATGAGTTGCGCCATAAAGCCGTTTTCATGAAACTTTCGGGTGCCGGAGTCGCTGAAAGCCACGTCCATGACATCTTGATAACCAACGAAGCTCCGAACTATCAAGTTTCGCCAAGAGAAGAATAAAATTTAAACAAGCGCGCAAGATTTCCTTGCGCGCCTTTTATTTTTTGGGAAATTCGATTAGTCTTTTAGCATGTTGCGGTTTAGAAAACAGCTTCCGGAATACTCGTTAGGCGGGTTGATAATTGCGGCCAGCCTGGTTTGGGCCGCAATTTTTTATCTTCAGGACCGCGATTATTTGACGGTTGCGTTTCTTGACATCGGACAAGGCGACGCAATCTTTATTGAAGCGCCAAACGGCAACCAGGTATTAATAGACGGCGGCCCAAATCAAAAAGTTTTATCCGAATTATCCAAGGTAATGCCGTTTTATGACCGTTCAATTGACGTGGTTATTGCCACGCATCCGGACGCCGACCATATCGGCGGACTGCCGGAGGTATTGGCGCGTTACGACATTGATTATGTTTTTGATTCGGCGAGCGCGTCTGACACCGGAGTTTATAAAGAGTGGACCAGCTCGGTTGAAAAAGAAAACGCGCGTTACACCCACGTTTTTCGTGGAACGCGGATTTTGTTGGGCGAAAACGTGCGGCTCGATATCTTATATCCATTTCCCGGACAAATAAGTGAAGACGCTAATAATATGTCGGTTGTGGCCAAACTTATCTATGGCAAAACCTGCTTCATTCTAACCGGAGACTTGGAACGCGTCGGCGAATTCAAGCTATTAGGTGATGATATTTCGTGCGAAGTTCTAAAAATTGGCCATCACGGTTCCAAGACTTCAACATCCGATGCGTTTTTGGCAGCTATCGCACCGAAATTCGCGGTTATTCAGAGCGGGGAAGACAACAAATATGGCCATCCCAATGGAATCGTGTTGAATAAACTCCAGGCGGCCGACATAGCTGCGTTGAGAAATGATGAGTTGGGTCTAATTAAAATTCGTTCTGACGGAGAGCGGGTTTGGCTTGATAAATAAAATAAAAAGCCCTTTGGCGATTTGGCCAAAGGGCTTGATTTTTTAGAGAGTAAGTCTATTTACGGCGAAGCGAACCCGCCTGCGGCAGTAGTTGAAAAGCTTTTCGCTGACTGACTTGCGCGCACTGCGGATTTGGAAAATGTTCCAAATGCTTTGCGGATCTCGCTCTTGGTATTACCCGGAGTCAAAATCCATTCATCCGGAATGCCCATTTCGCCAAATATCTTCTGAAAATCCGTATTGCCGTCATCAATGCCCATGGCGGCAACGATGTGTTTTTCACCAAGCAGATCTTTTACGATTGAACGAACAGTTTTTGCCGTTGCGTTCATTGAGTGTTCGTCGTGGCCATCAGTAACAATTAACGTTACGCTGCGGGCCACCACGCCATTATCAACGAATCGCTGGTATTCAGCAACAACGGTACCCAGAACTACCACCGACTGATCATAAAGCGGAGTCCCGCCGTTCGGATTGTAATTATGCGCGTCCATTCGCTCAGCGTCTTTCAGAAAACCGTATGGATAAAGGATGCGGCCATTCAGATAACGGGTGTGTACTAGGATGCTATTTTCCTGTTTTGATTCCGAAAGTGCGTCAAGCACGGTGTTATGTCCTTCGCGGACCGCTTCGGTATTCCCAGCAGCGAAACGGATTGAGCCGGAATCATCAATTAGCATCGTAACCAGAGTCACTTCGCTCGCAACCACATCGTCCACATTAATTCCGAGCGCGGCTTCGATCTCCGCGCCAATGTCCGGAATCGCTAACGCCTGGGTCGCCGCTTTAGAAAGCGCCCCTTCGGCGTGAGCGGTTTTCAGCAGCTGGCTTACGTTTGTGCTCTGACTCATTTTGGCCTCCTTGTTTTTTGTTTCGTGTGTTCGGATCGCGCGCCTCATTTTTCAAACGCGTGCTGCGGCAAATAAAAATCATAATCGCCTCGTGACGAAAAAGTGTCACCCTGCTCAGTTCTCCGCTAAAGGCGGAGTTCGCGGGTCCCCGCCACTTTTTCTACTCGGCTCTTTGATTTTTAATTTTGCCTACGCAATGTTTTCGAAATGAGGGCGCGCGATCCGATTAGCCATAGCTTATAGTGAGATACCCGGCCACGAACTTATTGGATCAGTCGAATTAACTACGTGCATTCCGGCGTCGGAAAAGCGCTTAAATGCTTTTTCGGCATCATCGGTAAAATCGATAATTCCCGGGATGACCACTGGCGAAGTACAATCCTTGATCAGATATACTTTCTTAACTAGCGCCGGGTCCTGGGCCATAATTTCGTTTAGCAAATCATCAATGGTCCAGGCCACGCAATGGCTCATGGCCTGTCCGGTAATAATTACGACATCGCAAGTCAGAAGTTTTTTGATGAATTTAGCGTTTTTCTGGGCGATGGCCCGGCCAAGATGGTCGTCCAAAACTTCTGGACGAAGCACTGAATAGTTTTCAGTAAGCGGATTTCCGCCTTTGATTTGAAAACCGGTCTGACTGGAGCGCGCGATATTGTGAAAGAAAATCGCTTCTTCAACGGTAGAAACAAGGGCGTGTCCGATTCCGCCGAGCATAGCATGGAACGGCCAGACCATCAGCGGGTATTTTCCGGTCTCATGAAGCTTCCGGACATAATGCAGACCGTGGTTTTTGAGGTACATGTAATTGCCATCAACAATGCTCGGGGCAACAGCGGGATTTACCATCCAACGTCCACTCTCCACGTCGGCAAGCGTGATAATGGTGGCTGGCGCTGGATGATTTCCGTCTTTATCAACCCAAAACGGAGTATGGAAGATCTGCGTTGCAGTGTGCGTATCCATGGTCGGAGTAACTTCAGATATCGTCCCGAGGTTTTTGTAGATAAATTCGGCAAGGCGGATGCTGTCATCAATCGCCCCTCGGCCTGAACGGCCAGAAACAAACAATTCAAAATCCGGCAAACAAAAAGTATTCTGCACGTCAATTGGCATCAGGCAAATTCTTGTGCTGTCCTTGGCAAAATGCGAGATATTGTGCTTACGCGCCCATTCGCGGGCGTCGTTCGCCCGTTCCTGATAGGGTACCCGCCACACCTTGTCGGCTAATGCCCTGTCAAAATGCGCCGGAATAGGTAGCTCCTTGGTTTTGATGGCCATTTCGCTGCCTCCTTGCTGCTGGTTTGGGTTTACTGCGTTATTTTGAGTAGCGTTATTTCCTTTCCGCTCACCGCATACAACCCCTCCTTTTCGATGAAGAGTTTTGTGCTTTCATCGACAAACGGTTCGGTGTCAGGGAACTCTTTGGTCTTGGTGATTTGGCCGTTGTCAATTTCTATTCGAATAATGCCGTCGTCGGTTGCCGAAAAAAGCATATTGCCAATTGCGCATTTACCGTAAATGTTTGAAAGCCACGAACCATCTCCAGCCGTAGTTTCAGTTACCCCTTCAACAATCCCTTTCTTGTTTATGACTATTGCGCGGTTAATTGTGTTTCCTTTTTCCTGGGTTGACATCAAAAACCAGCATAGTTCTTTTGTAAATATTGCGGTTGCATCAATCAGCTGACCGGAAAACGGCGGGAATTTTACGCTATCGTTAATTCCGCCACCCGCCATATTAAATACAAACCCAACCGTGAAAAGCCCAGCGCGATAAAACCCGAATCCAAAATCAGTTCCGACC